>NZ_ATUO01000107.1 GCF_000420245.1 Psychromonas hadalis ATCC BAA-638
GTTAGTAAAAAACTGCGGGCTCAGTGATAACGGACGATTAGCAAAGCCCAAGCCATTCATTATCATCCCTTTAACAGCTTCGCCTGGTGTTATTTCTTGCTTTTCATCTTGAGGTAAATATTTATCTAATAGCGGAACAATTTGTAAGTCATCAATAATGCCAGCGACAATACCATGGTGATCTAATCGTTTAATTTTAAAGCTCATATTTACCTCGTTTATTAAGGCTTATATTTTACTAAATTAACGATCGTTTAGCTGCTTATATTTTAAATGGAAATTATCGGAATTTGACCTAATCAATGTGTGATTGAGTGCAACGAATATATTAACTTTTTTAACAAGCAAAAATGATCAAATACTTAAGCGGATTGGTATAAGCACCTCTTTTTAGCAACAAAAAAGGCGACTCAATGAGTCGCCTTTTTAAACAGAAAGTTAAAATATCATCTTCTGGTTAGCTTGATAGCACGTAACTGGGCAACTGCTTGCGCAAGTTGTGCAGTAACCAAAGCATAATCAATATCCTTACTAGGATTTGATAATTGCTCTTTAGCAGCACGTTCCGCTTGTTCTGCTTTCGCTTGGTCAAGATCTTGACCACGAATTGCAGTATCAGCTAACACGGTTACGCCACCGGGTTGTACTTCAAGAAAACCACCAGAGATATAAATGACTTCTTCGCCACCACCTTGCTTAACCAATGTCACCATGCCTGGTTTAATGGCTGTTAGCAGTGGCGTGTGACCAGGCATGATACCAAGTTCACCTTCTTGACCTGTTACCGATAGATGTGAAACTCGTCCTGAAAACAGTGAAGTTTCAGCACTTACCACATCTAAATGAGTAGTCATTGCTTTAGTCATAATAAACTCCCGCTATTATAAGCTTTTCGCTTTTTCAACCGCTTCTTCAATTGCACCTACGTATAGGAACGCTTGCTCAGGGATATCGTCGTAATCACCAGCGATTAAGCCTTTAAAGCCAGCTAATGTGTCTTTAAGTGATACGTAGATACCTGGGTCACCGGTGAATACTTCTGCTACGTGGTAAGGCTGAGTAAGGAACTTCTCAACTTTACGCGCACGCGATACAGTTTGCTTATCTTCTTCAGAAAGCTCGTCCATACCGAGAATAGCAATGATATCTTTCAGCTCTTTGTAACGCTGTAAAATACCTTGTACACCACGTGCAATATCGTAATGCTCTTGACCAACAACTAATGGATCAAGCATACGTGACGTAGAATCAAGCGGATCGATTGCTGGGTAAAGACCAAGCGATGCGATATTACGTGATAATACAATCGTTGCATCTAAGTGAGCAAAGGTTGTTGCTGGTGATGGATCTGTTAAATCATCCGCAGGTACGTATACCGCTTGGATTGAGGTAATAGAGCCTGTTTTAGTCGAGGTAATACGCTCTTGTAAAACCCCCATCTCTTCAGCAAGTGTCGGTTGGTAACCTACCGCAGAAGGCATACGACCTAAAAGCGCCGATACTTCTGTTCCCGCAAGTGTGTAACGGTAAATATTATCGATAAACAATAATACGTCTTTACCTTCATCACGGAAACGCTCAGCCATCGTTAAACCAGTCAGGGCAACACGTAAACGGTTTCCTGGTGGCTCGTTCATTTGACCGTAAACCATTGCTACTTTTGATAACTCAGGTTTTTCGATGTTTACAACACCGGCTTCCTGCATCTCAAAGTAGAAATCGTTACCTTCACGAGTACGCTCACCAACACCAGCGAAAACAGACAAACCTGAATGTTTAAGTGCGATGTTATTGATAAGCTCCATCATGTTGACTGTTTTACCAACACCTGCACCACCGAATAGGCCAATTTTACCGCCTTTTGCGAAGGGACAGATAAGGTCAATTACTTTAATACCAACTTCAAGTGTTTCAGATGATATAGCTTGCTCTTCATAAGAAGGCGCTGCACGGTGAATTTCATAGTGCTCAGTTGCCTCAACTGGACCACACTCATCAATTGGCTCACCCAATACATTCATGATACGGCCTAATGTTGCCGTACCAACAGGTACTGTGATTGCTTTTTGCGTATCAGTTACTTCTAAACCACGACTCAAACCTTCAGTAGCACCCATGGCGATACAGCGTACAACGCCACCACCAATTTGTTGCTGTACTTCCATAACAAGGTTCTTTGCAGTGACGTTCAAAGCACTGTAAATATTCGGTACATCTGTCTGTGAAAATTCAACATCCACAACAGCACCGATAATCTGTACGATTTTACCTGAACTCATCTCTGATCCTCTAAAATCTTTAATTTCTAATTATACCGCAGCCGCACCACCGCAAATCTCAGAAAGCTCCTGAGTAATTGCAGCTTGACGGGCTTTATTGGCAACAAGTTGTAACTCATCAATCAAGTCGTTAGCGTTGTCGGTAGCGGATTTCATCGCTATCATACGTGAGACTTGCTCACACGCTAAATTTTCTACAACACCTTGATATACCTGAGATTCCACATAACGAATAAACAGCGCATCCAATAATGTTTGCGCCTCACCTTCGTAGATGTAGTCCCATAGATGTGAAGATAACTCTTCATCATCATCTGCTTTTGGCAGAGGTAATAATTGACTAATCGTTGGTTCTTGTACCATGGTACTAATGAATTTATTGTGCACTATATATAAGCGATCAAGTTTACCTTCATCATATGCATCTAACATCACTTTCACCGAACCGATTAAATCATTAACCGATGGGGCATCACCCAAGCCTGTGACTTGTGCTGTAATATTAGCGCCTAGATTAGAAAAGAAGCTCGTTGCTTTAGAACCAATAATGGCTAAATCAACCTCTACACCCGTTTCTGAGTGTGCTTTCATTTCTTTAATGAGTTTTTTAAACAAGTTAATGTTTAAACCACCACATAAACCACGATCACTTGAAATGACAATATAACCAACACGCTTTATCTCTCTTTCGACAACATAAGGGTGCTTGTATTCAAGTTTACCAAGTGCGATATGACCAATCACTTTGCGCATAGTTTCAGCATATGAACGTGTGCTGTTCATACGTTGCTGCGCACGACGCATCTTTGATGCTGCGACCATTTCCATCGCACCAGTGATTTTCTGAGTGTTTTTAACACTCGCGATCTTATTTCTAATTTCTTTATCGCCGGCCATCTCTAGCTCCTAATCAATGATTAATTACCAGGTTTGCGTCGCAACAAAAGATTCTAGGATAGAGTTAAACTGTCCTTCGATCTCTTTATTGTAATCACCAGTTTCATTAATTTGAGCATAGAATTCTGCATGCTCATTTTTAACGTAAGAGATTAAAGATGCTTCAAAGTCTAATACTTTGCTAACATCGACATCTTTTAAGAAGCCTTTCTCTGCAGAAAATAGTGATAACGCTTGCTCAACAATAGACATAGGAGAATATTGTTTTTGCTTCATTAACTCTGTCACTTTTTTACCATGATCCAGCTGTTTACGCGTAATGTCATCAAGATCTGATGCAAATTGTGCAAAGGCCGCCAGTTCACGATATTGCGCGAGTGCTGTACGAATACCACCGGCTAGCTTTTTAATCACTTTACACTGCGCAGCACCACCAACACGTGATACCGAGATACCCGGATCAACCGCTGGACGAATACCACTATTAAACAGTTCAGTGGTTAAGAAGATCTGACCATCGGTAATAGAGATAACGTTAGTCGGTACGAATGCAGATACATCACCCGCTTGTGTTTCAATGATCGGTAATGCGGTTAAAGAACCTGTTTTACCTTTCACTTTACCGTTAGTAAATTTTTCTACATACGCTTCGCTTACACGAGATGCACGTTCTAAAAGACGTGAATGAAGATAGAAAACATCACCTGGGTATGCTTCACGACCTGGTGGACGTTTAAGCAGTAGTGAAATTTGACGGTAAGCAACCGCTTGCTTAGACAAATCATCATAAACAATCAGTGCATCTTCACCGCGGTCGCGGAAATACTCACCCATTGAACAGCCCGCATAAGGAGCAAGATACTGCAGTGCTGCCGTTTCTGATGCAGAAGCAACAACAATGATAGTATTTTCTAATGCGCCATGCTCTTCAAGTTTACGTACTACATTGGCAATGGTTGATGATTTTTGGCCAATCGCAACATAGATTGAGTATAAACCGGTATCTTTTTGGTTGATGATGGCATCAATCGCAATCGCTGTTTTACCAACTTGGCGATCACCAATGATAAGTTCACGTTGACCACGGCCAATTGGAATCATTGAATCGATTGATTTCCAACCCGTTTGTACTGGTTGGTCGACTGATTTACGATCGATTACACCCGGTGCAATCACTTCAATTGGAGAGTAACCATCATTTTCGATAGGTCCTTTTCCATCAATCGGCTCACCCAGTGTGTTTACAACACGACCAAGAAGACCTTTACCTACAGGTACTTCAAGAATACGACCCGTCGATTTTACCTTTTCACCTTCTTTGAGATCACGGTAAGGCCCCATTACTACTGCACCTACTGAGTCACGCTCAAGGTTAAGTGCCATAGCAAAGCTGCCATTCGGTAATTCGATCATCTCACCTTGCATACATTCAGCAAGGCCATTGATGCGAATAATACCATCGCTGACAGAAACGATTGTACCTTCATTTCGCGCTTCGCTTACCGCTTCAAATTTTCCAATTCGTTGCTTGATAAGATCGCTAATTTCAGTGGAATTCAGTTGCATGCTAACTTCCCATTAAGATTGTAGAGTATTAGATAAACGTGTTAGTTGACCGCTAGCTGAGCTATCAATCACTAAATCACCCGCAGTAATTACCATTCCGGCAATCAGTGCTTTATCAATACTACAATTTAGATTTACTTTTCGTGCTAGGCGTTTTTCCAACGACTTGCTCAGATTTTCTTTTTGCTTATTAGACAGGGCATAAGCAGAAACGATATCAACATCGACCTCTTTGTTTTGCTCTGTTTGTAATTCTGCAAAAATCTGGGCAACGCGAGGTAAAACACTCAAGCGTCCATTTTCAGCCATTATTTTAATGAAGTTCAAACCATGCTCATCGAGCTGGCCCTCACAAACACTAATAAATAGATTACCTAATTCATCCGCTGTTTTGTCACGTGTTAACAACTCAGCCATCGTGGGGTTATTCACCACTTCAGCTGAAAACTGTAACATTGCAGACCAAGTATCAATGCACTTGTTTTCAACAGCAAATTCAAAAGCAGCTCTTGCATAGGGACGAGCTACGGTAGTCAATTCAGACATCAGCTCGTTCCTTATAGTTGAGTAACCAATTTATCAATAATGTCGCTATTTGCGTCTTTATCAATTGAACGCTTAATAATTTTTTCTGCACCGGCGATAGCAAGTATTGCGACTTGTTGACGTAGCTCTTCACGTGCGCGATTGCGTTCAGCTTCCACTTCAGCTTCGCCTTGCGTAATAATTTTACTACGTTCAGTTTCACCTTCCACTTTTGCTTCTTCAACAATTTGAGCGCCACGTTTATTTGCTTGTTCAACAATGTCAGCAGCTTGTACTTTAGCTTCTTTTAATTGTTCAGACGCTTTAGCTTGCGCTAGTTGCAGATCTTTTCCTGCACGTTCAGCCTGTGTTAGACCGTCTAGAATTTTCTTCTGACGCTCTTCGATTGCCGTGATAAGCGGCGGCCACACAAACTTCATACAGAACCAAACAAAAAACGCAAATGCGAATGCTTGGCCTAATAGGGTTGCGTTGATATTCATAACGGTTCCTTAATAATAGAGTTAATTAAGATCCGGTATTACGCAGGTAGTTGAGCTAGGAATGGGTTTGCGAATACAAAGAATAATGCAACACCAACCGCAATCATAGAGATAGCATCAAGTAGACCCGCTACGATGAACATTTTAGTTTGTAAAGCAGGACCAAGTTCAGGCTGACGCGCAGTCGCTTCTAAAAATTTACCACCTAAGATAGCAAAACCAACAGCGGTACCGAATGCAGCAAGACCAATCATAAGTGCAACAGCGATCGCCGTAGAGCTGATAATAAGTTCCATTTTTTTCTCCGAAATATTTAAAGTTATTGAAATTGATTAATAAAGTTTTGTTTTAAAAATTAGTGATCTTCATGTGCCATGCTGAGGTAAACAATTGTTAACATCATAAAAATAAAGGCCTGTAGCGTGATAATTAAAATATGGAAGATTGCCCACGGCACAGAAAGTGCTGCTTGCGTCCACCAAGGCATCAATGCTATCAGAATAAAGATCAGCTCACCTGCGTACAGGTTACCAAACAAACGAAGTGATAAAGATATCGGCTTCGCAATCAGTGAGATCGTTTCTAGTAAGAAGTTTACTGGAATAAATACCCAATGATTAAAAGGTTGTAGAGTAAGTTCTTTTACGAAACCACTCACCCCCTTTATCTTAATAGAGTAAAAAACAATCAAGAAAAATACACTTAAAGACAAACCAAAAGTGATATTTAAATCGGTTGTTGGTACTACTTTCAGATAAGGAACACCTAAGAGTTGTTTGGCGGCTTCTGGAATAAAGTCAACAGGAATTAGATCCATCGCATTCATCAGGAAAATCCAGACAAAAATGGTAAGAGCTAATGGGGCGATAACTTGGCTACGACCATGAAACGTGTCTTTAACCGAGGTATCAACAAACTCAATCATCATCTCGACTGCACATTGAAGTTTGCCAGGAACACCCGTTGTTGCTTTTTGTCCAACCTTGTAAAAAACAAACAAGAATAGAACACCTAAGCCAACTGAAAACAGGAGTGAGTCAATATGCCAAGTCCAAAAACCAGCATCCGCACACGCATGATTAAATGCAATGTTACCATCAACCGTACACATTTTTGCATTGGTAAGGTGATGTTGGATATACGCTGAAGAAGTTAATACTTCATCTTTAGCTGTCATTTTTCATCCCGTTATTATTGTGAAAAAAGAGAGGTGCTAACCATTGCGATGCTATTAGTAGAGAAAATGAGCTATAAAACGCGATAAATGACAACGTTATATATTTCAAAAAAATAACTAATAAAATCACGGTTAGAAAGAGCTTTATCGCCTCTCCCGCGTAAAACCCCCTAAGTACTAATTTTGTTTGCCGAGCACCTGCATGTGCAAATGTCATGTAAACAAAAATAAAATTAGGAAGCAGAAAAGTGATTCCTCCTGCTAATGCTGAATAACCAGACTTAGCGGAAAAAAACACTGTTGAAATCAGTGCAACCATTAGCACAAGTAGTAATTGAAAAGCTACCAACTTCAGCCCTGACTTCTGACCTTTTTTTGCTAGTTTATCAACCACCATGATCTCCTTTATCATTTAATATGTGACAATAAAGTGCTTTTTATTAGCAACTTTACTGACCCAGATTAAAACATGCGCAAATTATACCGACAAAGTGCGCCAATGCAATATCAGAGCGCACTTCTTAGGTCGCTTTTACGGCTTATGTCTTAGTTTTAAAATTTTAAAAAAATGTTAAATTTGTTACGCGAATTGAGCGTTGACTATCTATTGACATCAAGGTTTATCTATTTTTTCATCAACAACAAAAAGCAAGGCATCGAGATCAGAAAGTGAGTTATAATCAATAATCAATTTTCCGGCCCCTTTTTTACCTGCTTTCGCACTGACTTTTAAGCCAAACTTATCTTGAAAGGTCTTTACAATATACAAATATTCATCACAAAGAGGTACTTTAACCTTTTTTTCCTGAGGGTTTTGTGATTTTTTTACCAGCTTTTCTGTTTCTCTTACTGTTAACAATTTTTCTGCGACTATGTTGGCAAGTTGAGATTGTTTTTCCGTTTCACAGCTTAATAAAGCACGGGCATGACCCATTTCAATCTCACCTTTCGCTAGTAATACTTTCACATCATCATTTAAATTATTTAAACGTAACAAATTACTCACGGTAGTGCGTGATTTACCCACGGCAGTGGCAACTTCGTGATGAGTGAGTTCAAACTCTTC
Organism: Psychromonas hadalis ATCC BAA-638; assembly: GCF_000420245.1. Lineage (GTDB taxonomy): Bacteria > Pseudomonadota > Gammaproteobacteria > Enterobacterales > Psychromonadaceae > Psychromonas > Psychromonas hadalis. The sequence continues at coordinate 8,014 of NZ_ATUO01000107.1, forward strand.
TAAAAGACGTTTGTAAGCGATCGCTTCCTCCATGGCATTAAGGTTTTCACGCTGGATATTTTCAATCAGCGCTATCGCAATGGCTGCATCATCTTCTACATTTTTTATTAAACAGGGCACGGTTGCTAAACCAACTATTTTAGCAGCGCGCCACCGACGCTCACCAGCAATAATCTCATACTTTTGATGACCGGTTTCTCTAACTATAATCGGTTGAATAATACCTTGTGCATGAATTGAATTCGCTAATTCTTCTAATGCTTGCTCTGACATCTCACGACGAGGTTGATATTTTCCTGCTTGTAGTTGATCAATACTAATATCTTGTAGTGCACCTTTCACTTCATCAACTAATTGTTGCGTTTTTTGTGCTTGAAAATCATGTGAAACCTGTTTATTACGGTTTAACGTACTACTGCTTAATAAAGAATCCAATCCTTTACCCAAGCCTCTTTTTTTTCCTAACATGATTTTTTTCCTAAGCGAGTTCTACTTTTGATTCTTTAAGTTGCTCTTCTCGACGTAACATTTCACCTGCTAATGCGAGGTATGCTTTCGCGCCCGTTGATGACTTGTCGTAGTACATCACTGGAGTGCCAAAACTAGGCGCTTCTGCCAGACGAATATTACGTGGGATAATGGTGCGATAAACCTTTTCACCAAAATGTTTTTTAAGCTGATCTGAGACATCAGAAGAGAGCCTATTACGCGGATCGTACATAGTGCGCAGAATCCCCTCTATTTTTAAATCTGCATTAACCACAGCTGCCAGCTTACTAATGGTATCCACTAACGCAGTTAACCCTTCCAATGCGTAATACTCACACTGCATTGGCACTAAAACTGAATCAGCAGCACTCATTGCATTGATGGTTAACATATTAAGTGAAGGTGGACAGTCAATAAAAATGTAATCGTAGTTATCTCTATAATCTTTCAAGGCATTACGTAAACGCATCTCACGAGAATAAAGTTCCATCAATTTAACTTCAGCTGCGGTGACATCACTGTTAGCAGCAACAAGATCGTAGCCACCCGATGTTTCTGTTTCGATCACTTTATCTAAAGGTAGATCATCAATTAATAGATCATAAGCACTATGGGCGACTTGGTATTTATCAATCCCACTGCCCATGGTTGCATTGCCCTGTGGATCTAAATCGATCAGTAATACTTTGCGTTTTGTGGCGGCCATAGAGGCGGCAAGGTTAACGCAAGTAGTTGTTTTTCCTACTCCACCTTTTTGGTTTGCAACTGCAATTACTTTACCCACGAAAAACCTACTTTAAATAATTGATTATTAAACAAGTTCAACTTTGACTAAACAACGTTCGCCTTCAAGGTTGGGCACTTGTAATGTAATTGATTCGATAAACGTAAACTGTTGATCGAGTTTTTCTATCTCTTGCTTTGGAAGTTGACCTTTTAATGCAAGGAAATGGCCCTTTTCATTAGGTAGGTGCTTACACCAAAAGAGCATATCTTCCAATGAAGCAAAAGCACGACTTAATACAACATCAAATTTTTCTTCGGGCAGATACTCTTCAACACGACTTTGTATAAACTCTACATTTTTTAGTCCCAGCTCTAAAACAGCTTGGCGAATAAAACGTAATCGCTTACCTAAACTGTCTAATAGAACAAACTGTTTATCTGGATTGATAATAGCTAAGGGCAAACCAGGTAATCCGGGACCTGTTCCTACGTCAATGATACGTTTACCTTGTAGGTGAGGCGAGACAACTATACTGTCCATAATGTGTTTGACAAGCATTTGCTGTGGATCTCTTACAGAAGTGAGATTATACGCTTTATTCCACTTAGCGAGTAATTCAACTAATTGAATTAATTGAATTTGTTGTTTATCAGATAACTCAAGCTCCGTTTTAAGTAACATCTGTTGCAGTTGATTTAATAAACTCATTTTATAAAGCCTTACGTCTTATACCATTTTTCTTTAAATAGATCAGTAAAATAGAGATTGCGGCAGGGGTAATACCTGATATACGTGCAGCTTGTCCAATACTCTCTGGTTTTATGTCGTTAAGTTTGGTCACCACTTCATTGGATAAACCTTTTATTTCTGCATAATTAAGCGTATTAGGTAATGGTGTATCTTCATAACGTTTTAATTTAGCAATCTCACCAAGCTGTCTATCGATATAACCTTGATATTTGATCTTAATTTCAACTTGCTCTGCAGCTTGCTTACCTGTAACAGCAGGTCCTAGACCTTCTATTTTCATCAAGTCTTGATAATTCACTTCCGGTCTACGGATCATCGCTTCTAAGGTACTTTCACGCTGCATTGGATTTTTAAGTAATGCATTTATCTGTTCCGCGTTAACAGAATTAGGGTTAACCCATTGAGCTTTAAGACGCTGACATTCAAGCTCAACCACTTCCTGTTTTTCACTGAATGCTTTCCAGCGAACATCATCTATTAATCCATATTCACGACCAATTGAAGTTAAACGTGTATCGGCATTATCTTCACGTAACAACAGACGATATTCTGCACGACTGGTGAACATGCGGTAGGGTTCTTTAGTGCCCAGTGTGGAAAGATCATCCACTAGAACGCCTAAATAAGCTTCATCACGGCGAGGGCTCCAGCCCTCTTTATCTTGTACTTGTAAGCCTGCATTTAATCCCGCTAGTAAACCTTGTGCGGCTGCTTCTTCATAACCCGTTGTACCATTGATTTGTCCCGCAAAAAATAGACCATCAATGTATTTACTTTCGAGTGTAGATTTAAGATCACGCGGATCAAAATAATCATATTCAATGGCATAACCTGGACGCGTAACAAATGCATTTTCAAACCCTTTCATTGAACGAATAAACTCAATTTGAACATCAAAAGGTAAACTGGTCGAAATACCATTAGGATAAACTTCATGTGTTGTTAATCCTTCTGGCTCAACAAAAATCTGATGAGAATTTTTATCTGCAAAACGCATAATCTTATCTTCAATAGAAGGGCAGTAACGTGGCCCTATACCATCAATAACCCCTGTATACATAGGACTTCTATGTAAGCTATTACGAATAATATCATGAGTTTTTTCATTTGTATGAGTAATGTAACAAGGTATTTGACGAGGATGATCACTGGTTTTTCCCATGAATGAAAAAGTGGGAATAGGTGTATCACCATGTTGAACTTCTAACTGAGAAAAATCTATTGAACGTGCGTCAATACGCGCAGGAGTACCTGTTTTTAAACGACCCATACGGATGGGCAAAGACTTTAAACGTTCAGCTAAACCAATCGAGGCTGGATCTCCAGCACGGCCTCCACTGTAATTTTTCAAACCAATATGAATTAAACCATTTAAAAAAGTACCCACGGTTAGCACCACGGTTTTAGCTGAAAATTTCACACCCATTTTAGTGATAACACCAGAAACACGATCGTTTTCAACAACCAGATCTTCAACTTCTTGTTGAAATATCCTTAAATTTTCTTGGTTTTCCAATTTTTCACGAATAGCCGCTTTATATAAAAGACGATCCGCCTGAGCACGTGTAGCACGAACTGCGGGGCCTTTACTGGAATTAAGCGTTCTAAATTGTATACCACCTTTGTCCGTTGCACTCGCCATTAACCCACCTAGAGCATCAACTTCTTTCACTAGATGTCCCTTGCCTATCCCACCAATTGCAGGATTACATGACATTTGACCTAATGTTTCAATGTTATGTGTCAACAGTAGCGTATTCATACCCATACGAGCGGCAGAAGCGGCGGCTTCTGTTCCTGCATGGCCACCGCCAATAACAATCACATCAAAATGTTCGTGGTAATTCATTATTTTTCCAAAGTTACAGTTTTAAAAAACAGTTAAAAACAAAAAACATATTTTACCTACTTCCTCTCAAATAAGACACCACTAAGATCGAAACAATAATATTAGTAGTATATATAGATCTTTAAAGATCTTTTATTACTATACTTATTAAGCAATTGAATTTCTGTGTAAAACCATGATTAGATCTTAAAGATCAGGATCTTAAGTTAGATCTTAAAAGGTGCGTAATAAGGGATCTTTATGGGCTTATCTTTGGGATACTTTGACTACTTATACACAGTCAAAATTAACCACAGGTTTACACATTGTTTAAACATATTTCATTAAGTAGTTATAAATGCTTTATGCACAAAAGCCTGTGGGTAACTAAAACAGCATTAATCTCTTAGATCATTAAGATCTTCAATTAAAAGCGGGATCCAATCAGCAATACGATCCTCTGGTAGTGCATGCTCAACTACATCAATCTCTAACCGATCACCAATACGTTTTGCTCCCATTTCCTCAAGAATATAATCAAGATTTTTAGCAGCATCACAAAAAGTATCATAATTAGAATCCCCGATACCAACAATGGCATATCGAACATCATCCAAGGGAGCATTTACTTGCTGCAATTGTTCAACAAAATCTTTGAAGTTTTCTGGATAATCGCCTGCCCCATGTGTTGATAAACAAACTAACCAAATTTGTTCTTCTTGTAGAGATAGTTCATTTAAATCTGGTTCCAAGTGTAGAGCCGTATCAAAAAAGGCTTCTTCTAATAAAGTCTGAGCCGCCTCTGCTACATATTCAGCTCCACCTAATGTACTACCTACTAAAATTTCTATTTGACTCATTGTTTTCTCCTTAATGTTTTTACTATTTTCCCTACTATATAGGTAAAAATAAAATAGGAAACAAAGCCTGTGATTTATACGATGTAAGTACTCAATAAAAAATAGTAAGTTTTAGTTATATTAAAACTGCTAGGTAAATAGGTTTAAAAACACTTTGATTGCGATTAATGACTAATATAGAGCAAGAAAAACTCACATTGTCGTTTAATTAATCACTCAGTCATTTATTTTAAATAAAGTGCAATAAACGCTTGCCAAGGTGATCGGAATCTCTATAATGCGACCCCACAGACAAGGCAACTAACGCAAGTTACTTACCGAGTCCGAACCAACAAACTCGGTGAGTTTGAGCCAACAAAAACTTTTAAAGTTACTTGTTGACAAGGTTCAAGGTTAGCGTATTATACGCACCTCGCCGAAAGGCACGCTCTTTAACAATTTAATCAAACAATCTGTGTGAGCATTGATAGACGATTTCAAAAAAGTCCACTCTCCTCGTGAGAAGGGGACAAAAAGAATCAATATCAATGACACACGAATTAATTCATTAATTCAGAATAACAATAGAACGTAAAGTTCTAG
>NZ_ATUO01000108.1 GCF_000420245.1 Psychromonas hadalis ATCC BAA-638
CACGAAGTCGCTACGCAGAGTTCACCAAAAAAGAGATTGAATCTTTTATCTTCTTTTTTCTTTGTGCCTTCGTGGTGTTAAATTTTTTTTGAGCTTACCGTGTACCTAGCGGAGTTGAACTATACTCATATTTTGACTTTAAGTAGGTGGATAAATGGCATTAGCTTCACTTTATTGTCGCGCGCTCTCTGGTGTTGATGCGCCAGAAGTATTAGTGGAAGTACATTTAAGCACGGGGTTGCCGAGCTTTTCGTTGGTCGGTCTACCTGAAACCTCTGTGAAAGAGGCCAAAGAGCGGGTGCGCAGTGCGATCACTAACAGCAACTTTAAATTCCCCTTTAATAAAAAAATAACCGTTAATCTTGCCCCTGCTAACCTTGCCAAAGAGGGTGGGCGTTTTGATTTAGCCATCGCATTAGCAATTCTTATCGCCTCTGAGCAGTTATCGGAGATAAAAGCGAAACAGTTTGAGTGTTTTGCGGAGCTAACATTAGCGGGAAATCTACGCCCTATTGACGGAGTTATCCCCTGTGTATTAGCCGCCAAATCTGCACATCGAGCCGTCATCGTCTGTCCTGAGAATCAACATGAAACGGCATTAACAGGTGTGCAATCTTATGTGGCAAGTTGCTTAACCGATGTTTGTGCCTTTTTTCAAGATCTGAAGAAACTCCCCTCTGCGCAAGTAAAAGAGAAGCCACTGCTTAAAGAACAACCCGATATGTGTGATGTGTTAGGGCAAGAGCAAGCTAAAAGAGTGTTAGAAATCGCTGCTGTTGGTGGGCATAATTTGCTTTTGGTCGGCCCTCCCGGAACAGGGAAAAGCATGTTAGCCGCGCGTTTTATGACGCTTTTACCGCCACTTTGTGAAGAACATGCACTGCAAACGGCTGCTATCTATTCTGTTTGTGGTAAAACGCGAGAAGATTGGTATCAACCGCCATATCGCTCTCCACACCATTCTGCGTCTTCGGTTGCATTGGTCGGCGGTGGCGGTAAACCCAAACCGGGAGAGATATCACTCTCGCACAGAGGGGTGTTATTTTTAGATGAACTTCCTGAGTTTCCACGCGCTGTTTTAGATAGCTTACGCCAACCCTTAGAAACCAATGAAGTGACGATTTCACGGGCGGCTAACCAAGTGACCTTTCCCGCAAATTTCCAATTAATCGGTGCGATGAACCCTAGCCCTTGTGGGCATATTAGTGGCGAGTTAAGGCGCAGTACGCCAGATCAGGTGTTGCGTTATTTAGGGCGTTTATCAGGGCCTTTTTTAGATCGTTTTTCACTATCAATTATGGTGCCTTTATTACCAAAAGGGTTACTGGCTTCCTCACAAACGGGAAGCAAGTTAAAAGGTGAGACAAGTACACAGATAAAACAGCGAGTTTTAAAAGCGAGGTCGCGACAACTTCAGCGCCAAGATAAACTCAATCATAATTTATCAACACAGGAGATAGCTGAATTTTGCCGATTAAGCGAACAAGATGCGCTATTTTTGGAGGAGGCAATTAATAAGATGGGATTATCGATTCGGGCATGGCATAGTTTGTTAAAAGTGGCGCGTAGCATTGCAGATTTAGCGGAGAGTGAAACTGTTGAACGCCAACATCTATTAGAGTCTTTAAACTATCGTGCCATGGACAGGTTGTTGAAAAACATCTCTTAATCAAGGAAGAAAAAATGTTGCGAGTCAGCGTTGTTTTACTGTTTTTATGTTCATTAGTTGCTTGTAACCCTTTTGCTAATAATGAAACGGGCAACCAGTTTGTTTTGAAAAAAAACAAATTGTTTTTTATGGGGCATGATCTGGTTGATTGGCAGGGTAAAACGTTGCCTGAGTGTGAGTTGTGCTCATTTAATATTCACACCAAAAAAATGTTACCCGGTGCGATGTTATTTAGGCAGATTAATAATGAACGTGGTGATCTGGTCTTTTTAATCGCCAGTAATATCCGTTACAGTTTTGCCCTGCAAACGGGTGGGCAATCTTATTCAATCAGGGTGAAAATAGAGGACGGAAAATTAGCCTTAACCACAAGCTCAACAAATTCACTTTTATTGGCCGTTAATCAACAAAAAAAATTAACCTTAGGTGGATTGAGTTACTTTGTATTGTTGCATAAGGTCAATCTTGAAAAGGAGTCTGTAGATGTTGTTATTTGGCGAGACAACCCTTTGTGAAGTGCTATGGCTGAATGGTTAACCTGATGACCCTATGTGAATTATTCTCTCCTGTTGGATAGCTTGCTTTTCTCCTTTTATTTTCATCAGTACGAAAAAAATAAAACCCCATCACATTGCTGTCATGGGGTTTTTTGTTATTTTGACTGTATTTTAAGCGTTAGCGTATTTGTCTTTTTATGATTGTTTCTTTGCATTGAATCGTTTTCTTTCAAAGCGAGCAATCCACCACCATGCTAAACCTGAGAACACTGCGGTCATAAATACATTAATGAAGAATGCTTTAATGAAATCGACGCCTGTTGGGAAAGCGGATGCCGCCATACTAATGACAAAGATAGCGATAAGCACTGATACAATACTCATACCGACTTTACGAGAGCCCATGCGGAAATCACGTGGTGTATCATCGTGCTTCCAACGGAAGACAAAGTAAGCAACCATGATAAAGATAGGCGGTATCATTGCTGTACCTGCCGTCAGGTTAATGGCTACGTTCATCATATCTTGTACTGAGTCAGATCCAAAACCGCTAACTAATAACATGATAACGACAAACAAAAACTGCCACCAAGCCGCACGTACTGGAACACCGTGTTCATTTAGCTGTGTTGTTTTCTCGCCATAAACACCCTGTGGAATCTCAGAGAAGTGAATTTTTACAGGTGCCGCTGTCCACATCATCATAGAACCAAACATTGCGACGAATAATATGATACCAACAAAACGACCCACTAATGTTTCAGATATGCCAAAGTATTGTGCCATACCAGTAAATATTTCGACCATACCCCCTGCATAAGTTAAGTCTTCACGCGCAACGAATACGTTTACAAGTAAAGAGCCAATCGCATACATTGCACCGATTAATACACCCGCTGCAATAATAACTTTAATGAATGTTTTTGCGCCTCCTTTAACATCTTTTAAGTAAGCAGCCGCTGTTTCTGCACCACCTGCCGCTTGGAAAATCCAACACATGATACCTATCGTTGCCCAGTTAATAGTAGGCGTCATTGCTTCAAGGGTAATCGGCTCTGCAGGAACGTGGTCGCCACTCAGTGCCATTAGTGCGCCAATAATATAAACAGAGAATAGCGCAAACACACTGTAAGCGACTAACTCAGAAATTCGCCCTAACCAGGTTGCTCCCTTGGTTGAAATTTGTGTAGCAGCTGCAAATAAAGTAATTGAAATAGCCGATGTCACCAGCGGTGAGAAGGCATATTCATAACCGAGCATTGCGTATGAAGCATAAGAAATTACGTTCGGTAGCAAGGAAACAAACCAGAACAGGTTAACAAACCAATATAGGAATGAACCAAGATAGGCCATTTTTGTGCCTAACGGTTTTTTAAGCCAATCATACATGCCTGATTCTGAGTCTTTATTTGCCGAAACAAATTCTGCAATAATAAAAACAAAGGGAATAAAATAAACCAGTGTTGCCAGCAAAAAGATAGGTGCTGAGCTTAAGCCCAACTCGATATTATTATTAACGATGTTACGAACGTTAAAAACCGCCACAAAGGTGATTGACAGTAAGGCAAACTTGCCCATAGTGCCACGAACTTGTCCAGACATAATGTACTCCAATAATTTATTTAATTATAGATAGTTGAATTTTATTGTTACTAAAAATCAACAATATCCTGCATCCCTTGGTTAATAGGGATGCAGGATAAATGGTTACTTATTTAAAAAATAGCCATCTTCGATGGTGACTTTTAACAATACTTTCCTAACGGAGGCACTATTGCTTACACGATAGGCTTGATGGTTTTCAAAAATAATGACTTGTCCCTTGTTAATGTTTTTAATCTGCCCTTGGCCAGTGAAAAACTCGTGGTCAGTATCATCGTTATAAGGCGCGACGAGAGTGAGTTTTTCTTTATCTGCTATCTCAATATTTTGCTCGCCTTCAAGGTAATAATGCACATCGAAATAACGTCTATTACCAACAAATTGTTCACTGTTTTTTATCTCGCCGTTATCAACCATATAGACTAAAGAGTCACCAATTGAGTGATAGACGTTATCTTTAATATTATCGATGTTTTCAATGGCTTCAATGCAACGGTTCCATTTACGGCCATCGCGGTAGAGCGATTTGAACTGTGCTAAATTGTCTAAAATAATCATTATTTATCTCCCTGAATAAAGTCATGGTTTGCAAGATATTGACCACTGCCTGAACCTTGATTAATTGGCATTAAGGTTAAGCCATAAGCGAATTTATCCATGTGTACACGGTATGAATCTAATACTTCAGAGCCCCAAGAGTTTGAACCTAATCCCATTACTTGATGGTCTAAGTTAAGGGTGATGTAACCACTTAGTTGCAGTTCGTTAGTATGTTGTGCTTGATGGATATTTTCGTTGCTGTAGAACCATGCACTAAAGTTCAGTGGCTGGTGGCCTTTAACAAATAACCCATTACCTTGGCGGTTCACTAAAGATAACCATGAAACATCTTGGCGATTACCGTTATTTTGTGGGAATGGATAATTTTCAAACATAGCTGCGACATTGGTTTTGTAACGGTCAATCAAGTTGCTTTGTTTGCTATCTTGATAGTTCTCGTCAGGACCACGGCCGAAATATTCCACTTGGTCAAATTGACTTTTAATACCCATGTCTAAACCAATCACGGGAATAACATGTGGGTAGTCACCGTAACGCTCACCGGATAACTGCATATTGAGTTGCCCTGATGCACTGATCTCATACACATATTGACAGCGCATGCCAAAATCAAAAACGGGAGGTGCAACAATACTGTCGCAGGTGATAATCACTTTCCCCTCTTTTTGAACAACATTTAACTGGCGGAAGTGCTCTTGCATAATTTGCAGATGCGCAGGCTCCCATAACCCTTCAAATTCTTGTTTGTGGTTATCAATCATGGGCTTAAAGAAGTTTAATTTGGGTGATGTATGAATAATTTCTACATCATCACTTATCCACGAAATTAGTTTTCCGTTGGTTTTTGAGAAGATTAAGGTAAAGTTAAAGCCTTCAATTTTCCATTCAAGCGCGGTTTCAATGACATCTAAAGCGATAGCATTATTGGTTTGATAAGTGGGTAGCGGCAGCTGACTTTCCTGTGCTTTAAATTGGAAAATACCTAATTCATGGTTTTTCTCGCTGTACGGTGTTGCCGAATCTTTCGTGATAGAAACATTGATAAACAGTTCACGCAGCTCAGATTCAGGGAGACTAATCTGTACTTCACGTGATTCACCTGCATTTAAGTTAAGCAATTTTTCTTGCTGTTGGCTAATCACTTCACCCTCTGCGCAAACAGAGAAGTGCAAGGTAATATCATCTAGGTTAGTGAACCAGAACTTATTCGTTACCGTTAATAGACCATTTTCAATCTCTTTTGCGTTGACTTTAACCGGGCAGATAACCTGTTTGTATTCACGTAATCCAGGACCTGCTTGCTGATTTGAGTAGATCAAACCATCCATGCAGAAATTATAATTATTAGGGTAATCACCAAAGTCACCACCGTATTTATAAACGTCATCACCTTTTTCATCTTTTTCTAAGATACCGTGATCACACCACTCCCAGACATAATGACCTTGGATATGATCATGTTTATAAAATACATTTTGGTACTCAGTTAAACCACCCGGGCCATTACCCATTGAATGTGCGTATTCGCATATAATGCGTGGTTTATCCATGGGTTGCTCGCCAAAATAGTTCATCAGTGGCGCGCGTGAATACATAGTGCTGACAATATCAACCACCTCTGCATCACGATCTTCTTCATAATGAATAAGACGCGTATCATCAATCGCTTTTGCCGCCACGCACATTGCGCGGATATTACAGCCGTAACCCGATTCATTACCCAGTGACCAGATAATAATACTACAGTGATTTTTTTGCGCGTGAATATGACGTTCGATACGATCTACAAAGACGCCTTCCCAGCTTGCATCATCAGTTATACGGCTTAAATCACCAACATTTGCAAAACCGTGTGTTTCAACGTCTGTTTCTGCTAATACAAATAAGCCGTATTTATCGCATAACTCATAGAAACGCGGATCATTGGGGTAGTGTGCGGTGCGTACTGAGTTAATATTGTGTAGCTTCATTAACTGTAGATCTTTTTCAACCCTGTCCATGCCCACAGCGCGGCCTTTTAAATGGTCGTTATCGTGACGGTTTACACCATGTAACATCAGGTATTGGCCATTCACATAAAATAGACCCTCTTTTACTTTGATATCTCGGAAACCCACATTGTGTGGCACGATTTCAATAATATTGCCTGCGCTGTCTTTAAGGGTTAAAAATAGCTGGTATAAATAGGGATTTTCAGCAGACCAAGTGGTGATATCGGTAACATCTAGCGTTAATTGTGCTGAGTTTGTTGTTAGTGTTGTTGTGCCTTGATGAATAACGGTTTGCCCATCATAAAGGGCGTATTCTAACGTCAGTGCTTGCTCTGGTATTTTATTTAACTGCACATCACAGCTTAATGTGGCATCAACATAATTTTCGCTCAAGTCAGTGCGCAGCGTAAAATCTTCTATATGGTTGTTCTCTTTACCCACTAAATAAACATCACGGAAAATACCCGCTGTCCACCACATATCTTGGTCTTCAATATAGGTTGAGTCAGCCCATTGCATCACTCGCACTGATAATAGGTTTTCACCCTGCAAAACATATTCAGAAATATCAAATTCAGCCGTTAAGCGACTGCCTTTACTAAAACCAACATAGTGACCATTCACATACACTTCAAAATAGGTTTCTACACCATCAAATTTGATAATGGTTTGTTTGTTATTCCATGAATCGCCGAGTGTAAAGCTTTTTTGATAGGCACCTGTTGGGTTATTACTCGGAACAAAAGGCACGTCAATTGGGAAAGGGAAACCTTCGTCAGTGTATTGCAGTTGACCAAAACCGTGCATCTGCCACATGCTTGGCACAGGTAATGTTTTCCATTCTGTCATTTTTTTCTGGTAGAACGTTTCTGGCACTAATAACGGGTGTTCAAAAAAGTTAAATGCCCATTCTCCACTTAATAACATAAAGTGCTGACTTAATTCTCGTTGTAGCATCCTTGCATTATTAAGTGTTGAGTAGGAAAAAAAGTATGCGCGTGCTGGCATTCTATTTTCACTTAACAGATTGATATTTTCCCAGTTATTCATATGTGCTCCGAAACTAATTATTAACAAGTAAAACTATACTAGTAAAACTTTTACCAAAAGTCTCGCGTGAAAACGTTTTCCCTTGATTCAGGTCACATTTTGTACGGTTTTTGTGAATAACTTCCGCTGGTTACATTTTGTAACGTTTAAGGACTATACGAAGACAAAAAAAAAGGATAAGCAATGGCTTATCCTTTTTAAATGTTAATAAAATTAACGCAGTGTAGAGGTAGTTTCTCTGAGTTTTAATTCATGGGGAATAATAATGCGAATCGCTATTTCCCGCTGATCGCGGTGTTTTTCAAATAATAAGTTAACACCTTGAATGCCCATTAACTCTGAATGTATATGATAAGTACTCAAGGAGGGAAAGGTAAATTTTGCGGTCGGAATATCATTAATGCTAATGACGGCAATGTCATCTGGAATTTTAATGCCTTTCTCATTAAAAGCGCGTAATACCCCAATCGATATCGAATCAGAAGCGACAAACACGGCACTTGGATAGTGACCAGAGCGAAGAAGTTGTTGTGCTAATTGATAACCTGATTCACTACTAAAATCACCGATGTAAATATTTTTTTCATTACATACTTGGTTTAATTTTCCATAGTGTCTAAAGGTTTCTTCACGTGCATCTTGGCTCCCGTAAATGCCTGCACCACCAATAAAACCAATGCTTTTTATGCCTTGCTGGATATAAAAATCAATCGCATCTCGGGTGATCTGATGTAGGTCAACATCGACACTATCAATGTCGCTTTGATTATCGCTGTGATCAATGTAAACAATGTTTTTTGTTAGTTTAGCTGCTTTTTTGAATTCGATAGGTTGTGCTTCAGCGACCATTAAAATGCCATCCAGCAAGCCTTGCCTATTATTCGAAAAATGATTGTAAAAACTTGTTAGTTGGATATTTAACTTATCACATTGCATTTCAATACCATGACGAATTGCCAAGTAGTAGGGATCGTTAACCTCTAGATCCTGTGAATAATTATAAAGAACGGCAAAGTGAAGGCGGGTGGCCTGTTTCGGTCTACTGTGGCGATTAGCAATTGTTTTATATTGTAAACGTTCTGCAATTTCAACGACTTTACGTTTGGTTTCTGCTTTCACACTGAGGGTGGGATCTTCATTTAATATACGTGAGACAGTGCCCGAAGAAACACCGGCTGTTTCTGCTATCTCTTTTAACGTTGCCATAAGTTTTTACCTGCTTTGAATATCCTGAATAAATATAAAATAGCATTTTTATTTCTATCTAACAAAAAGTAAAACTTTAACTCTCTAGTATTTTTTATTTTTTAGGGGGTAATTGCCTAAATTAATAGCGTGTAATCGTTTATAATGGCTTTTTTGTGTTTTACTAAATTGAAACTTATTGACTGAAATCTGACGAATCCTCATAAATACTCGAAAATATTGAATAGTAGGGAGCGACCTTCATGGAAATTTATGATCAAATAACTCCACCACAAAATAACTTGAATCATTAATTTCCATGAAAGTCATCGAAATAATATAGAATGAAATATAGCTTACCCCCCCTGAAAGGCATAAAATCCAGGGGGGACGGGTCTAAAAAAATAGAATAAGTTCACTTTCTAGTCATTTGTTAATTCAATCATCAAAAGGCAGGACTAAAGAAAGGGTTTGCAGAGCTTACCCGCTCATAAGACTGAACTGACGTACTTCCTAGGAATAATTAGCTTGCTTTTGGGAAGTGGGACTCTAGTCCTGCGTGTTTTAATTTATATAAAGAGAGGCTAACCCCTTCAATCAAGAAAAATCACTGGGTTGGTGGTTAACGGTACTTAACTTGTATTATTTAAACCCCTTTTCCCTGGCGTTTAATTGCCTGTACTTGATAATTTGGCAATATTATTCGCACTTCATAACAAAGTATTAAGTGGATAGTGAATGAAAATGTATAATCATATTTAGCTCAAAAACAACCGCTCAATAACAACGTATTTATTCAATTTAATTATCAATTTAGGACGTGCTAAAGTGCAAACAAACACCAAGAAAACAACTGATTTTTTAGATTCTGGCATGATGATAGCTGCTTGGATTACTTTTTTAGGCATGTTACTGGTGCTGTCTCAGGGGGAGGGCATATTACAAGAGGTGGGCGCCATTTATCCTGATTGGTCCTTTGCCGCCTTTTTTATTCCGTGGTTTTTACTGTTAATTTCTAGCGTGCAAAAATTGCGTGATAAACATTCTACTATACGTCTTCGTATCTGGATGTTAAAAACCACTATCCCCATTTTTGTGTTCATTAGCCCCTTTTTTAGCAAATATATCGCGACGAATAGTCTGTTGTTAGAGGTTGCACCTTATTGTTTGTATATGGCTATTATTGTTTTGTTTCTACTGAACTTTCTTCCATTGTTTAATGCTAAACAGAAATAGCCATTCGGGGTATCACTACCGAGTGATGCCCAGGTTATTATGCCAATTCCATTAATTAACTGGTCATATTAATTATTAGGACGTACTGCTTTAGTACGCGCCAATAGTAAAGGCGAGACTAAAGTCTCACGTCCCAAAAGATTACATATTTATTGGGTTTGGTATTACAGTCCCTCTTGTTATACCTGTTATCTACTCTGCCACTTAAAAGCTAATGTTGATTAACCGGCTCAAAAAATATTTATAGAAGCATAAGCGAGATCTACTTATAGATATTAAACAACAATATCACTTAGTGTAATCGTTTACATTTTTATTTTGATTGTGTACAATTTATTCACCTATTAGAGCTGTATCGGTACGCCATTAACGCGTGTAAGGAATGAAATGAGAACATTTTTGCAAGTCATTAACGCCCGAGATTGGGAAAATCAGCATGTTATTCAGCAAAATGTGGTTGAGCCCCATGCCCCTTTACATGCGTATCATTGTTGTGATGCTGCCCGTGATAATTTGCCTTCAGAATTTCAACAGTCATTAAATGGCCAATGGATTTTTAAATTATTTCCTCAACCAGAAAGGGTGCCAAGTAGTTGTATTGAGAAAAATGTTGATAGCGATGACTGGGGGGTTATTACGGTACCGAGTAACTGGCAGTTACAGGGTCATGACCAACCCATTTATACTAACGTAAAATACCCCTTTGTTGATAACCCCCCTTTTGTGCCGCAAGAGAACCCAACGGGCGTTTATCAAAAAACCTTTACTTTGCCAGCGTCTTGGCAAGGACGTAAACAAACCGTTACCTTTGATGGTGTTAACTCGGCTTTTCACCTTTGGTGCAACGGTACTTGGATAGGTTATTCGCAAGACAGTCGTTTGCCTGCTGAGTTTGATATTAGTGACCAGTTAGTGGCAGGTGAAAATCAATTAACGGTGATGGTATTACGTTGGTCTGATGGTTCTTATTTGGAAGATCAGGATATGTGGTGGTTAAGTGGTATTTTCCGCGATGTCACCTTGATGAGTAAACCTGCTGTTTATATTCGTGATGTGACCGTTACTACGGAGTTAGATGCGTGTTTTAATCATGGTGTTTTAAAGGTTAAAACGTGCCTGAGTACACAGAGTCAAGGATATAGCGTACGGGCACAGTTATTTGATGCGCAATTAAGGCCACAAACAGAGCCCTTGTTCGCCTCATTTGGTCAACGGGTGATCGATGAAAAAGGTATCAACAAAGATATTGCGGAACATTTTATTAACGTAACGTCACCTAAAAAGTGGAGTGCGGAGTCGCCTTATCTTTATCGTATTGTTATTTCACTGCTTAATCGTGATGGTGATGTGGTTGATTGTGAAGCTTACCAAGTTGGTTTTCGTGTCGTTGAGATAAGCGATGGTCAACTTAAACTTAATGGTGAGGCATTATTAATTCGTGGTGTTAATCGCCATGAACATCATCCAGAAAAAGGCCATGCTATTTCCTATGACGATATGCTTGTTGATATTAAATTACTGAAACAGAATAATTTTAATGCAGTGCGTACAGCGCATTATCCAAATCATGCTCGTTGGTATGAATTGTGCGACCAATATGGTTTATATGTGGTTGATGAGGCGAATCTTGAAACGCATGGGCAATTTCCCATGTCGCGTTTATCCAATGATAGTAGTTGGTTAAATGCTTATATGTCTCGTATGACCGGTATGGTTGAGCGCGATAAAAACCATGCCTGTATTATTATTTGGTCGTTAGGTAATGAATCTGGCATTGGCCATAACCATCATGCGATGTATCAGTGGACCAAGCTTAAAGATCCAACCCGACCTGTACAGTATGAAGGTGGTGGGGCAGATACCGCCGCCACGGATATTATTGTGCCTATGTATGCGCGGGTAGATGACGATTTTTTGATCGCTGATGCGCCGAGTGTGGTGCCTAAATTTTCGATTAAAAAATGGTTAGCTATGCCTAATGAACAGCGCCCTTTAATTTTATGCGAATATGCTCATGCAATGGGCAATAGCTTGGGCTGTTTTGATAAATACTGGCAAGCCTTTCGAGACTACCCACGGTTACAGGGCGGATTCATTTGGGATTGGGTTGATCAGGGGTTAACTAAAACTGATCAGAAAGGGGAAAAATACTGGGCCTACGGCGGAGATTTTGGCGATATTATTAATGATCGTCAATTCTGTATTAATGGTTTGTTATTTCCCGATAGAAGTCCGCACCCGCAGTTATTTGAAGTAAAAAAAGCACAGCAGTTTTATCAGTTTAGTTTGCTAGCGGGTAATGCATCTTCTGAAGCATTAACCATTAAGATTACCAGTGAACACCTCTTTATAGACAGTGAAGCAGAAACACTACACTGGACGGTAACGGAAGAGGGTTATGTGATTGCCACTGGTGAAGTGCCATTGCAGATATCAGCCAAAAATTCGCAGTTATTAACCTTACTTGAAACTAAACCCGCACAAAAAGCAGGTTGTGATTATTTTCTTAATATTGAAGTGTTATTAAATCAGGACAAACCTTGGGCCGCTAAAGGTTTCATTGTTGCAACGGAGCAACTTGTTTTAGCTTCTGTCGCGCAATTACCAGAGTTGCTTTTATCTGCAACTGATGCACCCGAACTAATTGAAACACATGACAAAATCATCGTTAGTGGCAAAGATTTTGTGATTGAAATAGATAAACAACAGGGACTGATAAAGCAATGGTTAGTGGCTGGTGAAAATAAACTATTACAGGGCCCTAAAGATAATTTTTATCGTGCACCATTAGATAATGACATTGGTACCAGCGAAGCAAATTGCATTGATGAAAATGCTTGGGTGACACGCTGGAAAACAACGGGGCTTTCAGATTTAATGGCTAAGTGTGTTTCGATACAGGCGGTTTCACTCAGTAAAGAGGTCCTTGTTGAGGTTCAATTTGGTCACTATTTTGAAGGTAAGTTAATGATTACGAGTCACTGGCAATACAAGATTAATGGCCAAGGAAAAGTA
>NZ_ATUO01000109.1 GCF_000420245.1 Psychromonas hadalis ATCC BAA-638
CCTTCAGGCTTTTTGAAAACAATTTAGCGCAAGTTATTGTGTAACGATTCCTTAACCCATAAATCCACTGCGTGCGAGCAGATCCATTGTTGATTGTTTTTCTGGGGCGCTAATAGCCGCCTTATCACCGAGTAACAGACGCTCTAAATAGCGGGCAATGACATCCACTTCGAGATTAACCAGTGATCCCACTTGGTAATTGACCATGGTCGTTTGTGAAAGAGTGTGCGGGATAATCGTGAGTTTAAAAGATGCACCATCAATCGCATTGGTGGTCAAACTAATACCATCAACGGTGATTGAGCCTTTTTCAGCAATGTATTTAGCCAGTTCATTGGGCGCTTTTATCCAATACTCAACCGCACTGCCCAGTTGGGTAATTGACGTTATCTCACCGACGCCATCAACATGACCACTGACAATATGCCCTCCTAAACGCGCGCTCACTTGCATCGCTTTTTCAAGGTTGACTGGAAAACCCGTTTTAATAGCAGCAAAACCACTGCGCTGTATTGTCTCTAATGAGATATCAGCGCCATAACCGCTATCATTTAATGTTGTCACCGTTAAGCAAACACCGTTATGGGCAATACTGTCGCCGATTTTTACATCGCCAAGATCAAGCGTGCCACTGTTAATGCTAATGGTCATATCTTTTGCATGGTGTTTGATTGCTGTAATAAAGCCAACGGCTTCGATAATACCTGTAAACATATTATTTTCTGTCACTTATAATGCGAATATCATCGCCAATTATCGTCACTTCTTGCAACGATAATTGCACAACATCATCCATTTTTGAAAAGTGGGCCAAGTTTACTAAGTTTCTTGACTTTTCGCCCATTAATTTTGGTGCTTGATATAATATAAATTGATCAACTAATTGTTGATTAAAAAACTCACCCGCTAATTTAGCGCCCGCCTCTACCCACAAATCATTAATTTCATAATCATTCAGTAAAGTAACTAATGCTTGTAGATCAATGCGGCCATGACCATCATCTTTGACGATAACTTGTTCAACCTCTGCAATACAATTTAACGCGTTTAAATCATCACGAGGCGATAAAGCCACCAATAATACCCTGCCCGCTAAGCCAAATAATTTTTCTTTGAGGGTTAATTTGTTGTGCGAATCTAAAATAATACGTATCGGTTGACGCAGTTGTGACGCTTTAATTTCATCGCTAAAATCTGGCGCTTGTTGTAACTCAGAAAAACGTACATTAAGACTTGGATCATCCGCTAACACCGTGCCGCTACCAGTTAAAAGTGCACTCTGCTGGGCGCGATAATATTGCACATCAAGTCGTGCTTTAGGCCCTGTTATCCATTTACTTTCACCATTTTCAAGCGCTGTTTTCCCATCTAGGCTAGCCGCCATTTTAACCGTAATACGCGCTATTTTAGTTTGCATACGTTTGATAAAACCTAAATTGAGCATCTTGGCGTCTGTTGCAAGCAAGCCCACCTCAACGGTGATCCCCGCCTCTTCTAATATTTTAATGCCACGCCCTGCCACTTTCGGATTAGGATCAACCATTGCGATCACCACCCGTTTTACCCCCGCTTTAACCAATGCAATCGCACAAGGTGGCGTACGTCCGAAATGGGAACAAGGCTCAAGGGTGACATAACAGGTTGCATTGATCGCTTTCATTTCAGCCTCTGCTAAGGCGTGCACTTCGGCATGTGGCTCACCCGCTTTGAAATGAAAACCGGCACCGACAATCATGTTATTAGCGACGATCACACAACCCACATTAGGATTAGGCGCAGTGGTAAAACGCCCTTTTTTAGCCAGTTCAATGGCTAATGCCATGTAGGTTTTGTCTTGATCTGAGAAGTGAGGGGAGTTCATTGCATACCTTTAATTTATCTATACGAGTTCGGACATAAGAATTAACTTTTCACTTTTGCTAATGTCAAAAAGGCACGACTGAAGTCCTACGTCCAAAAACAAAAGTATCACACCGCGCTATTTCTCTAATTTGGCAATCTCTTCACCAAACTCTTTTACATCTTCAAATGAGCGATATACGGAAGCGAAACGAATATAGGCAATTTTATCAAGGCTTTTAAGCAGATCCATCACCAGTTCACCGACCATTTTAGAAGAGATCTCACGCTCACCCGTTGCACGTAGTGTTGATTTAAGTTTACTGATACCACTTTCAATATCTTCAATGCTTACTGGGCGTTTTTCTAGTGCGCGGTTGATGCCCACCAGCAGTTTCTCTTCATTAAATGGTTCACGACGACCATCTGATTTTATCAAACGAGGCATCACTAATTCTGCACTTTCAAAGGTAGTAAACCGCTCATTACACTCATTACAAACGCGGCGACGACGCACTTGTGAGCCATCAGCCACTAAACGAGAGTCTATCACTTTAGTATCTTGCGCACTGCAAAAGGGACAATACATAAATTTATACCCACTTATTTTTTAAAGAGAAAAAACAGAGTGAACTTAACACACTTCAGCGTTAAAAAGGCAAAAAAAAGCAACACAGAAGTGTTGCTTAAACGTTTTAATGTATAAGTTCTACATGGATACCAAAGGAACTAAAAAGGTGATCAGTCTTGCTTGTTAAAATTACCCCTAACTGCGTTGTGAATTTTGAAGTGAGAACAACTATCTCCTGCAATTCACGCCTTGTTAGTGCTAATTTTTCCTGCTCAATACTTGATCACTTTCTAAATTCCATTGGTATAACCATATACTGGATTTGCTTTACAGAACGTAGCGACTTTTACTTTTACCGCTTCAATCGTTGTCGCTAGTTTTTCTTCATCTTTAATCGCATCTAAGATGTCACAAATCCAACCAGCAAGCTCAATTGAATCGTTAACCGTAGCGCCACGACGCGTTAGTGCAGGTGTACCGATACGCAAACCAGATGTTACAAATGGAGAGCGTGGATCATTAGGTACAGAGTTCATGTTCACCGTGATATGTGCCAAACCTAATGCCGCATCTGCTTCTTTACCCGTGATATCTTGCGCAATTAAGTCAACCAAAAACAGGTGGTTTTCAGTGCCATTAGAAACGATTTTGTAATCACGTTCTTGGAACACTTTAACCATTGCTTTAGCGTTCGCTAAAACACACTGTTGGTAAACTTTAAATTCAGGCTCAGCACACTCTTTAAATGCAACCGCTTTGGCTGCAATAACATGCATTAATGGGCCACCTTGACCGCCTGGAAATACTGCTGAGTTTAGTTTTTTCTCAATCTCTGCATTTGCTTTAGCAAGGATAAGACCACCACGTGGGCCACCTAATGTTTTATGTGTTGTTGTCGTGACCACATCTGCAAAGGGTACTGGGTTAGGGTAAAGACCCGTTGCCACAAGACCTGCAACGTGCGCCATATCAACAAACAGGTAAGCACCTACTTTGTCAGCAATCTCACGGAATTTAGCCCAATCAATAATACCTGAGTATGCAGAGAAACCAGCGATGATCATTTTTGGTTTATGCTCAATCGCTAAACGCTCAACCTCAGCGTAATCAAGAATACCTGTATCAGGATTGATGCCGTACTGAACCGCATTATATGTTTTACCAGAGAAGCTTACTTTAGCGCCGTGCGTTAAATGACCACCGTGAGCAAGGCTCATGCCTAAAATAGTGTCACCCGCATTACAAAGGGCAGCATAAACGGCACTGTTTGCTTGCGATCCAGAATGGGGTTGCACGTTTGCGTAATCTGCACCAAATAAGCTTTTAGCACGTTCAATCGCTAAAGACTCTGCAATATCAACATACTCACAACCGCCGTAATAGCGTTTACCCGGATAACCTTCAGCATATTTATTGGTAAGCTGACTGCCTTGCGCTTCCATTACACGTGGACTTGTGTAGTTTTCAGATGCAATTAGCTCAATGTGATCTTCTTGGCGTTGAACTTCACCCGTCATTGATGCCCATAATTCTGGATCGTAATCTGCAATATTCATTTCGCGGTTAAACATGCGCTTCTCCTGATTAAAATAACTGCTAGTCAGTTAAATTTAGTTATACCAATGGAATTAATGAAGTGATCAAGTATTGCGAAGGAAAAATTAGCACTAACAAGGCGTGGATTGTAGGAGATAGTTATTCTCACTTCAAAATTCACAACGCAGTTAGGGGTAATTTTAACAAGTAAGACTGATCACCTTTTTAGTTCCTTTGGTATTATGTATTCTTTTGATGTAGCGCATTTTACGCAAAGTTTCGGCGCTTGCATAGATCAAAAAGCATGAATAATTTAGCTTTTTATTATGAGAGAAATTAACATTAGTAGAAAAAAAATTAAATGGCTTGACTTCAAATTAAAATATATCGAATTTTTATTGTACAAGTAACTTTGCTAAAATCAAACCTTCAACGCGTTAGAGAACGAGTATTCAAATGGATACTTTAAAAATAAGTAACAAACTATTTTATCCGCTCAATTTTTGAGCGCCAATAACCCAATGGTACCCATGGGTTATTGGTTTTTTCTCCTCACTTTTTAAGTTTTTTACCGCGATTTCTTGTGCTAATTTATAAACCGTTTTTCCCAATAAGATAACCATCAGAACCACCATTATCCGATGTTATTTTTTGACTGGTGACATAATCATTTAAATGTCGAGTAATACTTGTTTTGTGTTTTCGTAGCGCCTGAGATATTAACTCTTCAGACCAACCTTCAGCATATAATAAAATCGCTTTTATTATATCGCACTCGCGCTTATCTCTGTTCATTTTATGGCGAGATTCTAAAATATTTTTTTGCTGATAGGATAATGATACTTGCATATAGACAGTTTGATCTTTTAAATTTCAACTTGATTTTTCTAAATGAGAAGTATTTTCAAAGATCACAGGTGTACACCCAAATTTATTCATGTCCATAGTTTCTTCACATCAATTCCCCTCTTTGTAGTAGTCAGTAATTAACCATAGGTTAAGCAGGAAGCTCAGTTAAAGTTTCTGCATGGCCTGATCTTCCTTCAAAATACTCTCTGCAGCCACATCTAAAGCATCGGAAGCACTTTGAAGCCCTTGCAATGCATTATTAATTGCAGTGCTCTCTGCATACCAGAACTTAGACATTTCTGCGATATTAGGCATTACTTCACCCGTTTCAGCATTGCTCATCGTTGCATTAATACGTGGATCGTTTTCAAGCACTTCTTGATAAGATTTTAATGCGACAGCACCAAGTGGCTTATCGTCATTTACAAATTCTAATCCTTCGTCTGTTAGCAGGTAATTTTCAATAAAATCTTTTGCCAACGCTTCATGAGGACTTGCGCTGTTAATACCGGCTGTTAATACACCAACGAATGGTTTCGCGGATTTATTTCTATAAGTCGGTAATACTGCAACACCGTAATTGATGCCACTCTTATCCATATTTGCCCAAGACCAAGGGCCATTAATAGTCATGGCGGTTTGTCCTGTATTGAAAGCAGATTCAGCAATCGAGTAATCTACATCTGCACTTATCTCTTTACGCTCAATCATGTTAACAATAAATTGTAATGCGCCTTTTGCTCCGGGAGTATTTACGCCTGTATCTTTAGGATCGTAAGCACCATTTTGAAATTCAAACGCATAACCACCATCAGCCGCTAATAATGGCCAAGTAAAGTAAGGTTCTGATAGGTTCCACATGATCGCAGACTTATTCTCTTTTTTAAGGCGTTGATCAATAGCGCTTATTTCTTCCCATGTTGTAGGTGGGGCCGATATTAAATCTTTATTATAGATAAGAGAAAGCGACTCAATCGCAACAGGGTAACCAATATATTTATTATCATAAGTAACCGCGTTCCACGCAAAACCAATTATTTTATCTTTGAAAGCAGCACTTGGCTTAACTTCGGCAAGTAAACCTGCTTTGGCCCATTGACCAAAACGGTCATGTGCCCAGAAGATGATATCTGGTCCATCGCCCGTTGGAGCAACTTGTTGGTACTTTTCTTCTAAATTATCAGGGTGTGCCACAATCACTTTTACCCCAGTATCATTTTCAAACTTTTTGCCTACCATGGCTAAACCGTCGTAACCTTTATCACTGTTTATCCATATTGTTATTTCTGTTGAAGATGAAACCATTTTTCCTTTTTTATTTATCGACTTTGTAACAAATAAAATGACGACAACAAGTGCCGTAATAAAAAGAATAGGGATTAATATTTGAAATGTTTTTGGTAGTTTTCCAAACAAATGGCGCATAAATTATCCTTTATTATAAATGGAACCAATTCCGTATAAAACCATGCTAAATAGCAATAAAAAACACTGCAAATACAGTGCAATTTACTAATGCGTTTTAACAAACAAAAATCGTTAGACTTTTATTAATGAGTAATAATCCGACTTACAACATTCATCGTTTCTGCAAGTCGGTATTTAAAATTTATAGAGTCAGCTCTCTCTTTAAGACTCAAAATCAGAGCAACACTTTCAGTAAATGAGCAGATAACTCATATTACTGACACAAAGAAACCATTGCTTTTTGTGGCTTACCAGTGTCAGAAAATTGAAGACTCCACACATACTTGCCTGCCTTGGGTAAGCTAACGATGGTGTTTTTCTGGTACCTGCCTTTTTTTAACTCATTCTCGATACCAAGTTTCAGCGCTAAGCCATGAGCCGTGTATTGTGGTGACCAGTCGTTACTTGCATATTGCATTTCATAACGCCCTGCTTTCTCGTTAATCACCACTTGGTAAACATTGTTGCCTTTGTATTTAAAAGCACGATTAATGACACCTGTCCAAGCGGCATCCGGGAAATCACCAAGAATATACAATTTTTTGTTAACGGGGCCATCTTCATTAACAGTGGGATTATCACATTGAGCCATAAAATCCGTACCTGCCATTTTTGCTAGTTCCTTCACTTTTGCTAGTTTCTTCGCTTTCGCTAGTTTCTTCGCTTTCGCTAGTTTTTTCGCTTTTGCTAATTCCCTAGCTTTTACTAATTCAGCAGCTACAATCGGGTCAATTTTAATAATAAGGCCTGCGTATTCCTTTGTTCCATGCTTTTTCTTCTCTTTACATTGCGCTGATGCAATGGGAGAACTTGCGCAGTATTTTTGCAATACTTTATCGAGATTATTAATACAGCTTTGAAATTTGTTTTTTACACTGTTAGGCATGCCAGCCTTTGAATAAATAGGCATTTTTTTTGCCACGTTTCCTTGTCTAATAATAATTTTATTAGATCTTAAGAAACGTCCAAATAAGTTAGTTGAATAGAATATTTGCCCGTACTGGGAAATATCCCCACTATACTCATAGATTTTTTTATCATAACTATCATGAAAGGATAACGTGGTATAACTATTAGGTTTTATTGGATGGGGGAATGAAGATAACATTCCCTTTTGTATTTCTCCATCAGCGACCTCTACTTGAAAAGTATAAAATACAGGCGCACCTTCAGTGCTTAAATGATCACCACTTTTGTAGTTCAAAATGCAGGCTGACTCTCCTATTTTTTGTACTTTTACCTCTTTATTTCCGCTCTTTTCATGAGCAAGTGTTTCTATTGCTGCCATGCTAAAAGATGACATAAAACTTAAACTTGCGATTAAAATTTTGCGGTGCATTCCTTTGTCCCTATTTTTGAGAGCCTATATTAAATAGGCAGTTCATTTATGTTACATAAATGAATAAACTCCATGATTAATTCGCAAGTTAAGTTAGTACTTTTTGTCATTTTCAGGGATATCTTCAAGGATAAAATCCCCCCAGAAAGAGCCTTCTTCAAAAACTTCAGGAACTTTTTCTGAACTAGCTTCAGATTTTTTTATTGATGTCAGTAAGGATTGAAAGTTTGAAATCATGTAATTGAATGCCTCTGCCATATCCGAAAATTCATCTTTACTCTTTGTCGAAACAACAATAGTTAAATCATTGCTATGAGATACTTTAATGATTGAGTTTTTGATATGTGAAATTGCACTTATAATATTGCGTGAAAGTGCCCAACCTGTGAGTATTGAAATGAGTAGTGCCAGAATAAATAGAATGTAAGTTATTTGCATGATTTTACTCATGTATTCACTACTGGCTTTATTACTTTGTTTTACTAAACGCATTAAGTTTAGTTGAAACTCTATTGCATTTTGATTCATTGTCTTTTGAAAGCCTTGGTCATAATGATGTCCCAATCTCTGCAGCTCATTAACCAGTGATAAAAATATAGCTTTATAGACTTCTAGTGCATCTAAAATCAATTCTTTCTGAGAACGAACGAGGAAACTTTTTTTCACACTGCTGTGCAGTTTATTAAAGTTGTCATTAAATTTAGTGATGTGCTTGTCATCAAATAGAAGCAGATATTTTTTTTCACTACTACGCACTTCAAGCATCATTTTCAAAAACATGAAAGAATCGCCAATAGCTTCTTCTACGTTATTTGCAGCACTGCCAAGTTCGCCGTAAAGACCATCTTGTGGATCAAATCCTATCCGCTTTTGTGTATCAACGACCTTGCTGAAGAATCGTTCATAATTGGTTAAATTTTGGCTTAATGTGATCGTTTCAAGGCTTGAAATATTGATATCTTTAAGATCTTGTTTTAGCTTTTTAATTCTTAACTTTAAGATCGTAACTTGGTCATAGAATTGCTCTTCATAAATGCTTTTCTTATGTACTAAAAAGTTTTTTTCATGAAGCATTAATCGCAATACACCGGCTTCAATTTTGCTGGTATTTTGTGACAGCAGAATCTTTTGTTGTGCTGACGATGCAGAAAAATTCATCAGAAAGAGCATGGCTAACATACTGGTGATTGTTACTGCGGTATTGATGATTAATTTTTTTTTAATTAGCATGTAAGTTAGATCCGGTCCATTAAACTAAAGGTAATCTGTTGAATTACAAAACTTCTTATTTTTATTAGGCAACTAGCATTAATTTTTATCTAGCGTTTTATTATTTTAAGCGATATATCTTTGCTTTTTTCAACCAAAGGCATGCTCATCCCTTATTTTTATCTGCATGTTTTCAAACAATTAATTAGGCCAACAGGCATAAATAATTTATTAATAAACAATGTTTACACTTAACAAGTTATTAGTCAACATTTCCATTTTAGAAGTTACAAACTGTCTGATATTTAATCGAAAACAATTGGAAACATCACATTCGGTGCATTACTTTATGATGGTTCTATAAGTGGATTATAGGTAGTTAGAGATAAGAAGTTAAATCTCCACCTTCTTGGGAGAGGCTGTGGTTTGCCTCATAGAAGGCAAAATTTACTGTCTCATTATATCTAAATTATTAAAAATTTAATTCATGTTGCTTTTCTTGATACTTTACATACTTTCTTATCATTTCGGCATCAACTCCACCTGTATCTACAGTGGAAAGATCAGAAAGCACATGGTAATTATATAATTTCAGTCTTAAAAGAAAATTTGGTAGCCACATTTTTTTGAATCAATTCCATTCGACAGAAAGAGTGAGGTCAATATAGGGGTTAAGGGCTATAGCATTTACCAAAACAAGGGGATAAAATTTAGTCTCGTGGAATACAGAGACCCAGAAACACAAACACTTCACCGTTTTGTAACAACCTTGCCAGTCGACATTAATCCAGGATCGATTGCCATGCTCTACTTCAAGCGATGGACAATTGAAAAGGCATTCAATAACAGTAAAAGTGATTTGAAGGAAAACAGGCTTGGTCATCTAATTTTGACGCGCTAAAAAACCAAATGTGGCTCACCGCGATGACTTATAATTTAATGCGTGGATTTGTTAACCCGTTATTTTTTCAAACAAGGATCGTACGTATATGCTCATATACGATTAGGTTAGTTCGAAACGCAATAATGACGGGAAAGTCGTTGGTATCGGTTATGAATGCATTGGTCGCTCGATTGATCCCGCGAATACGAAAAATGAAGGAACACTGATGTAAAATATA
Source organism: Psychromonas hadalis ATCC BAA-638 (assembly GCF_000420245.1). Taxonomy (GTDB): domain Bacteria; phylum Pseudomonadota; class Gammaproteobacteria; order Enterobacterales; family Psychromonadaceae; genus Psychromonas; species Psychromonas hadalis. Next base: position 9,932 of record NZ_ATUO01000109.1, read on the forward strand.
ATTAATAACTTGCACCTTCAAATCCCACAGCACAAACCATTGACGCACATCGCCACTGCCTTACAATAACTACTTCTATTCTAATAACTTATAAAGGTCAAAAATGGCACAGTTTATTTTTACCATGAATCAAGTCAGCAAGGTGGTTCCACCTAAACGTACAATCCTGAAAGATATCTCACTGAGTTTTTTCCCCGGCGCTAAAATTGGCGTGTTAGGTTTGAACGGCTCAGGTAAATCCACCTTACTGCGTATTATGGCGGGCATTGATAAAGAGTTTGAAGGAGAAGCACGCGCATTAACAGGGACTAAAATTGGTTACCTCCCACAAGAGCCCGTGCTTGATCTTGAAAAAAACGTACGTGAAATTATTGAAGAGGCCGTCAGTGAAGTTAAAAATGCACTCGCTGAACTTGATCAAGTTTATAGCGATTATGCAGCGGAAGATGCAGACTTTGATGCGCTGGCTAAACGCCAAGGACAATTAGAAGAGATCATTGAAACGCATGATGGTCATAACCTTGATAATCAACTAGAGCGTGCAGCCGATGCACTGCGTTTACCCGCTTGGGATCAAAAAATTAAAGTGCTTTCTGGTGGTGAACGTCGCCGTGTTGCTTTATGTCGATTACTGCTTGAAAAACCCGATATGTTGTTGCTCGATGAGCCAACCAATCACTTGGATGCAGAATCGGTTGCATGGCTTGAGCGCTTCTTGCTCGATTATGAAGGCACGGTTGTGGCAATCACCCATGATAGATACTTCCTTGATAATGTGGCAGGTTGGATTTTAGAGCTAGATCGCGGTGTCGGTATTCCGTGGGAGGGCAACTACTCTTCATGGCTTGAGCAAAAAAATGATCGTTTAAAACAGGAAGCTTCGCAAGAGAAAGCACGCCAGCGTCAAATTGAGAAAGAGCTCGATTGGGTTCGTTCAAATGCCAAAGGTCGTCAATCTAAAAGCAAAGCACGTTTGTCTCGTTTTGAAGAGCTTAATAACCAAGATTTCCAAAAACGTAATGAAACTAATGAGATGTTTATTCCTGTTGGTCAACGTTTAGGTGACCAAGTAATTGATATTAATAACCTCACAAAATCTTATGATGGCCGTGTGTTAATTGATGATCTTACGTTAAGTATTCCACAAGGTGCAATTGTGGGTATCATCGGCGCTAATGGTGCAGGTAAATCGACTCTGTTTAAGATGATCTCGGGTGATGAAAAACCTGATAGTGGTGAAATCATTATTGGTAAATCGGTTGATCTTGCCAGTGTTGAGCAATTCCGTGACCATATGGATGATAAAAATACTGTTTTCCAAGAGGTTTCAGGGGGCAGTGATATTATCAAAATCGGTAATATCGAGATGCCAAGCCGTGCATACTTAGGACGTTTTAACTTTAAAGGCACAGATCAGCAAAAGATTGTCGGTAATCTTTCGGGGGGGGAGCGTGGTCGTTTGCACCTTGCTAAGTTACTTAAATCAGGAGGCAATGTATTACTGCTCGATGAGCCAACCAATGATCTCGATATCGAAACACTGCGCGCATTAGAAGATGCTCTGCTTAGTTTTGCAGGTTGTGCATTGGTTATCTCGCATGATCGCTGGTTCTTAGACCGTATCGCCACCCATATCATCGACTACCGTGATGAAGGAAAAATCAACTTTTTTGAGGGTAACTACAGTGATTATGAAGTGTGGCTGAAGAAAACCTTTGGTGCAGCCGCCGCTGAGCCACATCGCATTAAATACAAACGTATTTCATAACATCTAATAATGAGAGCCCTCTTTTTGAGGGCTATACCCATGATACTTCAAAATGCAAAGTCAGTAAGGCAAATTGTGCCTAGATGCTAGGCATAAAATTGAACCTTTCAAGAAATTGTATAACAACGCAGATTGCTACCATGTTCCCTGCCCTCGAAGTGCAAGCTCGAAAACCAACCCTGTATTGCAACATACAAAAAGTGAATGCCAATTATTATGGGAAGCTAATTACACCAATCCGGCTAAGTAACAGATCGTTTTTACTGTTTTAAATGACTAATACCTGCGTGCATTCAATTGCAATAGCCAGCGGCTCTATTTGACTTCGTCAAACAGTACGCAGTACAAAACAAATGACTGTTTTGCTTATTATACCAATCCGCCTAAGTAACTGATCGTTTTTACTGGTTTAAATGACTAATATCTGCGTTGCATTCAATCGCAATAGCCGGCTATTACTCAATCATGCGCCTTGACCTTAGTCATTTACCCTGCGTAAAACCTGATCATTATATTAAGCGAATGGTATTACTCAATCATGCGCTTTGATCTTAGTAATTTATCCCACGTAAAACCTGATCATTATATTAAGCGGAAGGGTATTACGCCTAAAATTCGAGGATGAAACGGTTTAAAATAGGTTTCCAATTCTTTA
>NZ_ATUO01000110.1 GCF_000420245.1 Psychromonas hadalis ATCC BAA-638
CAGTTTGATCTTTTAAATTTAAATTTAAATTTAAATTTCAACGAATTTTTATAAATAAGAAGTATTTTCAAAGATCACGGGTATAGTCATGCTCTACCGATAGCAAATAAAACAGATTAAGCAATCTACTTTTCTGGATATTAGGCCATTTTTATCAGCAATTTTAGTTGCTCTATGGCATTGTCAAAATCAAAGTCTTGTAAGCACCCCTGTAAAGTATGCAGTAATGTTATAAACGGGCTTGTCCCTACTTGAAAGTGGTTAAGTAACTGCTCCGTTTTATCTATCGCTTCAATATTGTTGTCTTGGCACAATGTTAATATCTGCAACAGTGCCTTTTTTTGCTGGTCAATACTCAGTGTACTTAAGGTATTTTGAGGTTGTTTCTCTCGCGGTTTATTTTCGGGTGAAGCAAGTAAGTGCTCAATTACTTTTACCAGAGAAAGCGAACTAAATGGTATGTTCATACTACTATTTTTAGGTGCATTGTTATCTTGTTTATTATTGAGAATAACGAGGTGATTAGCACTATTTTGTGTCTTGGTAAGCAACGCTTGCTCGGCAATGATAAGTTTATACTGCTGTGTTTCTTCAAGCTCAGCAAAAGATTCAATTTGTTGGTAGCTGATTGGTGTGCGTGCCATTAAATCATTGAAAATGGGGTTTGTTGAGACAACTAATATTTTCCCCTTAAAGGAGAATTTTAATTGCTCTGCACTTCTGCAACTAGGGATATTAACAACAAAGGTAGTGCCCTTACCCTGTTGACTGCGTACATCTATCTCAGCACTCATTAATTTGCAATGTTTTTGTACCAATGCAAGGCCAAGTCCTGTGCCATTAAAGTGGCGATTTGTGCTGTTATCAAGTTGTGAAAAAGAGTGAAATAGTGATTGCAGATGCTGTTTATCAATACCAATACCGGTATCTTTGATTAATAGTTGCAGCTGAGCTGATCCTGTTTCACTTTCTGACCAAGATAGCTGTAATAAGACACTTCCTTGTTGGGTAAATTTGATGGCATTACTTAATAGATTGTTGACCACCGCTTTGAATTTTTGCGCATCACAATAAAGGTGAGTGGGTACATTGTGATGAATATGACAGGTTAAGCTGATGTTTTTTTGTAATGCTTTATCGGTAAAGGGAGTAACAACTTCATCAATGAGCTTATCTATATTGTGTTTATGTATAGCGAGTTTATCTTTTTCTTGGCTAGTGACAGAAAAGCTTAATAGATCATTAATTAACGACATTAAGTTATTTGAAGCGTTGCTTGCTTTTGTTGTCCAATGTTGTTGCTCTTTGTTAAGTGACGAGCAAGATAAAAAACCTAAGTTGCCCTTAATGATATTCATAGGCGTTTTTAATTCATGGGAAATATTGGATATAAAATGTGATTTTGCCATGCTGGCCGTTTCTGCGCGATTATTAGCTTCTTGGAGTGCTTCCTGCATCTCGGTTAAGCTGCTAATATTTTGTGTTAAAAATTGTTGTATCTGTTGTGATTTTTCCAGTGAATGCTCTGTAGTGAGTAACTTGGTTAAGGTTTCTTGTAATGTCTCTTTCTCTTTGGCAAGTGCTTCGGTGCGTAATAAAACTTTCTCTTCGAGCTGTTGATGTGATTGGTGCAATTTCTTCTGGGAGATACGTAACTCTTGTGTGCGTTGTAATACTTTATCTTCAAGCTGGCTATTGAGGGTTAATATCTCTTGTTGTGCTTGTTTACGTAAAATAAGCTCACCAATTAAAGTACCAAAAAGGCGTAATATATGACTATGGTAGGGCTTAAAGTCATGGTTGTTTAATAGGTTGTCACAGGAGACCCAGCCAATCATCTTTTCCTCTTCCCAAAAAGAAAAAGCAGCATTCCAACCTAAACTGACACTTTCATTTGTATTACCTTGGGCGGAAAACGCTTGTATATCTCGGTTTAACCATAAGCAAACTTTGCCTTTGCGAGCAAGTGCGCCAATGCCATGTTTTATCTCATCATCAATGGTTAAACTGTAATCACTTTCATCACGGGCGATACCTTGGGTATCAATGCCCCATGTACCGGTCATTGTTTGTGTTGCGTGATCAAAACGCAGGATTCCGATACGTTCAAATCCAAGCTTTTTGTTAGCGAGTATAATCGCTTGCTGATATAACGCATTGAGGTTTTTGGTTTTGGATAGCTCGATGGATATTTCATTAAGCACATAAAGGTAGTGGTGAAATGCACGGGCATCCTCACTATTTTCGGTCAAATTTAATGATGAGTTATCATCAAAGGTGATCAGTTCTGTCATCTATTTTCAATATGTTAAGTAAAGTAAAATTAAGATTAGCAAGCAATGTGACTACTTGCTAACCGCTATAGAGCAAAACTAAAGTTTTTGATAAAAGTTTAGTTTGTTGCCTCTTTAAGTTGATAAAGCAGTGCAAGTGCTTGTTTGGGTGTTAATTCATCAGGATCAATCTCTTCTAATAAAATTAAGGCGGGGTGAGTGACTGTTTCTGCCCTTGCTACAACAGGTTGTTGTGTTGGGTGAGTTACTTTTTGTTGAGAGCTTAACTCTAACTGTTGTAGTTTCTGTTTTGCGTTTTTAACTACTTCACTGGGAACACCAGCTAACGAAGCAACCTGCAAGCCATAACTCTTGTTGGCAGCTCCCTCCTGCACCGCATGCAAAAAAGCGATACTATCACCATGTTCTACGGCATCAAGGTGAACATTCACTAACTCTGGTATCGTTTCTGGTAGTGCGGTCAGCTCAAAATAGTGAGTGGCGAATAGCGTGTAAGCTTGAATTTTTATTGCTAATTGCTCGGCACACGCCCAAGCCAGTGATAAGCCATCAAAGGTACTGGTACCTCGGCCAATTTCATCCATTAATACCAAGCTATTTTGGGTGGCATTATGCAAAATGTTAGCCGTTTCGGTCATCTCTACCATGAAAGTTGAGCGACCACTGGCAAGGTCATCCGATGCACCAATACGGGTAAAGATACGATCTACAGGGCCTATTTTTGCGCTTTGTGCAGGAATAAAACTGCCAATGTGCGCCATCAAAACCATCAAAGCAACTTGACGCATATAGGTAGATTTGCCACCCATATTAGGCCCGGTAATAATGAGCATGCGACGTTGATCATTAAGTGCAACAGAATTGGCAATAAAGGGTGTTTTGTTTACTTGCTCAACAACAGGATGACGACCCTCTTCAATGACAATACCACGTTCACTTTGTAGCTCTGGGCGTACATAATTAAGCGTTAACGCGCGCTCTGCAAGATTATTAAGTACATCTAGCTCTGCCAATGATTGCGCGGTAAATTGTAATCTTTGTAGATAAGGCATCAACTGCTCAATCAAGGCTGCATATAACTTTTTCTCTAGTGCAAGTGCTTTGCTTTGGCTCGAAAGTACTTTTTCTTCATGCTCTTTAAGCTCTGCAATAATATAACGTTCAGTGTTTTTAAGGGTTTGACGACGTACATAATGAGCGGGCACTTGATCAGCTGCACTACGACTGGTTTCAATATAGTAACCATGTACACGGTTATAACCCACTTTGAGCGTAGCAATGCCGGTGGATTCACGTTCGCGTAGCTCTAACTTTGCAAGGTAGTCCGTTGCGCCTTTAGCAAGGTTACGCCATTGATCTAACTCGCTATTATAACCCTCCTTGATAACACCCCCATCACGGATGATCACGGGCGGATTATCAATTACTGCTTTTTCTAATAGATCTAATAATTCTGGGTAGTTGCCCATCTCTTTACTGAGTTTACTCACTAATTCTGTGGGTAATTCTGCAATCAGATTCTGTAGTTCAGGTAGCAGTGAAAATGCACTGCGTAAACGGGTTAAGTCACGCGGACGCGCTGAGCGCAGTGCTAAACGGGCAATGACACGCTCAATATCACCAATCTGCTTGAGAGGCTCGGCCAGTGCGCTATTAAGGTCCATGTCAATCAGTGTTTGGATCATTGTTTGACGGTAATTAAGAATATTCACGTTACGAATCGGCTGGTGGATCCAACGTTTTAATAAACGACTGCCCATTGGTGTGACGGTAAAATCTAAAACTTGTGCAAGGGTATTATCAACGCCACCCGATAAGTTTTGGGTTAACTCTAAATTTTTACGTGTGGCTGCATCTAAAATAACGCTATCAATATTTTGCTCTAATTTGATTGATTGCAGATGTGGCAAGTTGGTGCGTTGTGTATCTTTAATATATTGTAACAATGCGCCCGCCGCACACAATGCTTGTTCAGCTTGTTCAACGCCAAAACCAATTAAGTCTTTAGTGCCAAATTGCTGATTCAGGGTATTACGCGCAGTGCTCAGTTCAAACTCCCACTCAGGACGACGACGAATAGTGGGCAGATGTTCAATCAGGTCTGTGTGTTCAAAATTATCAGGATAAAGTAGTTCCGCTGGGTTTAAGCGTTGTAACTCTGCCTGTAGGGTTTCGGTATGTTGAAACTGATTGATAATAAAACGGCCACTGCCAATATCCAGCGAGGCGATGCCAAAGCTATCTTGTAACTGATAAACCGCGCAAAGTAGATTGTCTTGTCTGTCATCAAGTAGCGCTTCATCGGTGATCGTGCCGGGGGTAATAATGCGTACAATTTTACGCTCAACAGGGCCTTTGCTGGTGGCGGGATCGCCGATCTGTTCCACAATCGCGACCGATTCGCCTAATGCGATCAATTTTGCTAAATAACCCTCTACACTATGGTAAGGGACACCCGCCATTGGAATCGCATTGCCACCTGTTTTCCCACGTTGGGTCAGTGAGATACCCAGTAGTTGTGAAGCCTTACGTGCATCATCAAAAAACATCTCATAAAAATCGCCCATGCGATAAAACATTAACGTATCGGGCACCTCGCTTTTGATGGTTAAAAACTGTTGCATCATCGGCGTATGTTGTTTTAATTGTTGCGCAGTTGGTTTCATAATATACACTTAATAGCTATTAACCCAAATCATTGAGTTTGTTGGAGAAAACTTATGTTTACTGAAAAAACCGTACAAGAGTTAGCGTTACTTTTAGGCGATAAACTCACCCAAGCTGGGCTAGTCGCTGCCACTGCAGAGTCTTGTACTGGTGGAGGCGTAGCATACGCTATAACGGAAATTTCTGGAAGTTCACTGTGGTTTGATCGTAGCTTTGTGACCTATAGCAATGATGCCAAAATGCAGATGTTAAATGTAGATAAAAATCTGATTGATAAGTTTGGCGCTGTTTCTGAGCCGGTCGTTGAAGCGATGGCGATGAATGCCGTAAAAGCCTCGGAAGCCGATATTAGTGTGGCGATAAGTGGTATTGCGGGCCCCAATGGTGGTAGCGCAGAGAAACCTGTCGGTACGGTCTGTTTTTCATGGTACAACGCACATGGTGGGGGAAAAACAGAAACCTATCAGTTTGTTGGCGATCGCAGTGAAGTACGTACGCAAGCGATTCGATTAGCGTTAAGTGGGTTAATAAATATAATAGAAACTTCTAAATAAAACTTGATACGGTATAAATCAGCAGTATACTGTTTGTATGAACAGTATAAATTAAAGCATATCTGGAGATAAGATGAGTCAGACTAAAGATAATAAAGGCAATAAAGATAATAAAGATAAAGCATTAGCGGCTGCGCTTGGTCAAATAGAAAAGCAGTTTGGTAAAGGTTCTATCATGCGTTTAGGTGATAACACTGCCGCAATGGAAATTGAATCGGTATCAACTGGCTCATTAGGTTTAGATGTCGCGCTCGGCATAGGTGGTTTACCTTGTGGGCGTGTGGTAGAAATTTATGGACCTGAAAGTTCGGGTAAAACCACATTAACATTGCAAGTGATTGCAGAAGCGCAAAAAATGGGCAAAACCTGTGCGTTTATCGATGCGGAACATGCGCTTGATCCTATCTATGCTAAAAAGCTGGGTGTTAATATTGATGAATTGCTGATTTCTCAACCTGATACAGGTGAGCAAGCATTAGAGATTTGTGACATGTTAGTGCGCTCTGGTGCAGTTGGTGTCATTGTTATCGATTCTGTGGCGGCCTTAACGCCCAAAGCAGAAATTGAAGGTGACATGGGGGATTCACACATGGGTCTACAAGCACGTTTAATGTCGCAAGCACTGCGTAAATTAACCGGTAGTATCAACCAAACCAATACCATGGTGATTTTTATCAACCAAATTCGTATGAAGATTGGGGTGATGTTTGGTAACCCAGAAACCACTACGGGTGGTAATGCACTCAAATTCTACGCTTCTGTGCGTTTGGATATTCGTCGTATTGGTGCGGTGAAGAATGGTGATGAGATTGTGGGTAATGAAACACGTGTCAAAGTGGTGAAAAATAAAGTATCACCTCCGTTCAAACAAGCAGAATTCCAAATCCTTTATGGACATGGCATTAACCGTCATGGAGAGTTGATAGACCTTGGTGTGAAACATGATCTTGTTGAAAAAGCGGGCTCTTGGTATTCATATAAGGGCGTTAAAATTGGCCAGGGTAAAAATAATGCCTGTAAACACTTTGCAGAGCATCCAGAGCTTGCCGCTGAATTAGATACGAAAATTCGTGATATCTTATTAGCTAAACCTGAAAAGGAAGAGGATAAAAAAGCGGAGAAAAAAGAGGTGACAGAAGAGCAGTAAACCGTACTGTTTGTTAACCCTAAAAAGGCGTGATTTTTCACGTCTTTTTGCTTTCTTGTTTTTGGTTTTTTGCAATAGGATAAATGTTGTTTAACTGTATTTTGTCATCTTGCTGAAAAATATTAGCTTCAATAGAAAAATACTTTTTTAGATTTTCAGTGGTTAATACCTGCTTAGGCGCACCATCACTGATAATAGTGGTTGTGCCATCTTGCCGCTTTCCGATTAAAATTAAACGATCACAATAACGTGCAGCAAGGTTAAGGTCGTGTAGGGCGGTAATCGCGACCTTGCCCGTTTGAGTGAGGGATTTTATCAATTGCAGCGTTTCTAGCTGATGGCAGATATCTAAACTGGCAATCGGCTCATCTAATAATAGGGTGGGTGATTGTTGTGCTAATGCACGGGCAATAATCACACGTTGTTTCTCACCGCCTGAAAGCGTATTTACAAGGCGCTGCTGTAGATGAAAAATATCGGTTTTTTGCATCGCCTCTTCAATTAACTTTTTATCAAAGGCGGTTTCTAATTCAAATGCGCCTAAATAGGGATTGCGCCCCATGGCAACGATTTGTTGCACACTAAAAGCATAGGGTAATTCAATTGATTGTGGAACAAATGCCAACTGCTTAGCAATATCACGACGTTTAATCTTTGAGATATCCACACCTTGTAATAATACCTTACCTGATTGAGTTTTTAGTAATCCTAATAACAGTTGTAACAGCGTACTTTTTCCTGCGCCATTAGCGCCAATTAAACCCACAAACTCTCCCTTTTGAAAAGAGAGGTTGATATCAGTCAGTAATGGTTTTTTATCAAAGGAGAAGTGTAAGTTTTCACATGTTAAGGGTGCTGGCATCATAAATTCCCCGTAGCAAAACGTTGTTTTACTAATAAAAACAGAAAGAAAGGTGCGCCGAGTGCGGCGGTCACAACGCCGAGTGGGATCGCTTGGTCGCTAAACAGAGTGTTTAAAAACAGATCCGCACTTAATAACGCAATGGCACCACCAAGCAAACTGGCGGGTAAAAGGTAGCGGTGTGAAGGGCCTAAAATAAGACGTAAAATATGCGGTACGACTAAGCCGATAAAACCAATGCCTCCAACCACAGAAACAGAAGCCCCGACCATTGCAGTGCTGATAATAAGTAAATTACGGCGTGCACGAGGTACATCAACTCCTACGGAGAGTGCATGTTGTTCACCTAATAACATCAGATCTAGCTGTTTGCTGTAAAACAGTAAAAAAACAAAACCACTGAGTACGATAGGCAGAATAATCAAAACATGATCCCAAGTGCGCCCATCAAGCCCACCCATTGTCCAATAGATGATCATGCGGGCAACATCCCAATTACTGAGCGAAATGGCCAATAACAATGAAATAGCAGCCACGTTAAGCGCGCTAATGGCCACGCCTGAAAGTAGTAGGGTGGCGATGCTAGTTTGTCCACGACTAGAGGCGATACGGTACACAATCGATAATGAAATTCCTGCGCCAATAAAGGCAAACAATGGAATTGCCCACGGTGAAAACAGTGAAGCACCGAGGTAGATGGCAACTACTGCACCTAATGATGCCCCTGATGAAACGCCTAATACCGAGGGGGAGGCAAGTGGATTACGAAACATTCCCTGCATCACTAAACCACATAGCGCTAAACTTGCTCCTGCAAAAATGGCAATAATAATGCGTGGTAAACGGATATCTAAAATGATGCTTTGTTGCCAGTCAATACTGTTTTTATTGTCGATATTAAACAGTGCATCTTTTAAAATATCACCTATTTGCAAGCCTGAAATATCAGCGGGGCCTTTTAATATTGAGCTGATAGCAAGTGTGAAAAGCAACACCGCTAACAGTAAAAAGATGTAGGGGATAAACCGACTGTTATTGAACATGTAAACTCTCTTGAATAATATTTATTTCTGGGTGCAATAGTTTTGCTATCGCTTCTACCCCTTTAATGCGATGTTGAGAAACACTGCGTAACCAAGTGCCGGGCACGGCATAAACACGATTATTTTTCACCGCTGGCACATTCTGCCATGCTTTTTTAGCGCGTAATAGCTGTGCGGGTGAATCACCGCCTTGGCCTTGATTAAAGACCCATTGGTTCATTACGATCACATCGGGTTGTAGTGAAATAGCCAACTCCTCACTGATTTTATTTTCACCATCAGCAAGGATGCCTTGGGTAATGTTGACCCCGCCAGAAAGGGTAATGGCTTCATCCATTAACGAGTTTCCACCCACACTGTAACCGTTCATATCGTAATATAAAACCCGTGGTTTATGTTTGTTTCTCACTTGAGATTGAATTGCTTTAATACGTTTTTTGACCTGCTTAATCACTTGCTCTGCTGCTATTTTATTGTCGGTAACATTTGCAATCAGGCGCAGATTATTGAAAATATCATTAAAACTATTAAACTCACTGAGGCGCACAATGGCAATGCCACTGCGTAGGAGATAGCGCACTGTTTCCGGATCACTGTAGGAAGCAACAAAGACAAGATCGGGTTGCAGGGCCAGCATTGATTCTATCTCACCTTGGGTGCGACTTATTTTTTTATCGTAAAAATCAACAATATTAGACAGGCTAGGGTAATCAACATAGCTGCTGACCGCCACTAAACGATCAGGGCTGATAAGATCAGCAAGCATATGATCGGAAGCTAAGGTTGCAGAAAGAATGCGTTGTGGAGGTTGTTTAAGTATAAAGGTAATACCCGTTACATCGGTGAGTATTTTGGGGAAGTGATCGCCTGTTACTTGTGTAGTGAAGTTACCCCTTCCCTCTTGGAAAAGTACAAACAGCTCTTTTTTAAACTGGATAAAAGTGATGAATAGCATTAAAAAAAGGGCAAAGAAAATAAGTTTTAAATTGTTCATTTTACCCTCATTGAAGATGAAACTTGTAAGACTAAAATCCTACTTCCAGCATCATAGGAAGTGGGACTTTAGTTCTGCCGTTTTTATATTACATATTTACGCCAAGTGTTAACAGATACGTTCTGCCATCAGCGTTGTAACCATCGTGAATCTGTTGGTCATTATCAGTAATATTATTAATGTTAAAACCAAGGTTAATGTTTTTAATTACTTGATAAGTAATTGCAAAATCCAGTAGATGCACAGCGTCTAATTCACCCGATGATGCCATACGTTCACCGATGTATGAATAGATAAGTTTTGGTTTAATGCTGTTAGTAACATTATATTGAATACTTGATGAGCCAGACCATTCGGGTACGTTATTTAACTGTTTATCGGTACTTTTATCAATACTTTCAGAATAGGCCCCTGCAATATCAAAGATAAAATTTGATGCATTATATTGTAGGTAAGCCTCAATACCTTTTATATCAACTTCTCCGATATTAAAAGGAGACCAAGTCCATGAGCCGGGGGTGATCGGTGCCCACTCAATTTTGTTGTCTAGTTTACCTGTGTAGAAATTAAGCTTCAATGGAATATGAGCCGCTTTAGTTGATATGTTATGGGTCAGTGATAGCTCTAACATCTCACCCTCTTCCGCTTCTAAATCTGGGTTACCTGTATTAGGCCAGTACAGATCATTATAAGAAGGCGCTGTAAATGATGTTTTGTAACTAAGACTTGCTGTATTAAATAATGAAAGGCCTGCTGAATAAGTAAGTGCATCCCCAAAGTCAGAGTAACTATCGTTACGTAGACCACCTGATACATTCATGTAGTCAGTTAGATCACCGCTAAAAGCAAGATATAGCGCTGTTTGATTACGTTTCTCAGCATTTTTGTTTGATTTATATTTTGATTGTGTAAATTCACCTCCAAGGTTTACGGATAATTTATCCCACTTGCTGTTTAGATGCAGTTGTGCAAATGTTTCATTCGTTGAGTAAAGATCAACATCTGTGGTGTTATGGTGTCCTGCTTCTAAATCTACCTGTGCAGATGATAATGTTAACTCTGAAGAGAAATGTTGATTAAAGAGTTGAATATATTTACCCGTGAGTTGTAATGTATCCTGTGTCGTCTCTGCTTTACCCATGCTTGGATAAGATTCGTAAATATCTAACGTTGAAGTACCATTATTAATTGCTAATGAAAAACGGTTAGTTTCTGTTACATAAGCTGCATAACTGTTCATTGAATAAGTTTGGTAACCAAAATCATCGTCTGAGGCTTCAATAAAATCATAACCCTCTGACTTATCAATTTCTAAAGAGGTCATTACATGAAATGCACCAAAGTTATTCGCATAAACACCACCAATGCGCTTGGTTTTATGTGATCCTGTGCTGATGTTAAGTTGTGCATCTGACGTATCACCCGTTTTTGTGATGATGTTAATCACACCTGTCAATGAACTTGAACCGTATAAGGATGCTTGTGCACCGCGAATAACTTCAATCAGTTCAATTGACTCCATTGGAATGTTGGGAATACTTTGACTGCCTAATGTGGTGGTTGGGAAAGCGACGCCATTTAAAAGATACAGGGTATATTTATCTGACAGTCCGCGGTGGTAGTTATTAGAAGCGTGTTTCGATGTACCTGAATTGGTATGTACAAATCCCGGTGAATTTTCTGAAATTAACTGGTCCAGTGATTTATTAATATCATTGCTAGTCGGGACTATTTTTATCACTGTATCGCCACTGTAATTTTGGGTGGTGGCATTAGGTGCGTTATAACCTTTGCTGATCAGCAGGTTCATACGCTCTTTATCTTGGTTTTCTGATGCGATAACTTGGGTGCTAAATAGAGTCAATAGTGCAAGTGCAATCGGTGTGTGGCGTGAGGTAAACATAAAACTTCCTTATAAAAAATATGTGGAAGTTTCTTTTGGGTCAACGTTTATGGACATGTGACGACAAAATAGAGAAACTTCCTCCGGTTCGCCACAAGCAAATACGCTCTAAAAAACCAACCCGTTAATTAGATAGTGACGTTTTTATGCTGGTATCTGACTGTCGTTTTTAAAGTTAAAATAAAACGTTCACAGTTGCGGGGGCAGTGTATGCTTTCATACTTCCCATTTAATCATCTCGTTAAAAGTAGATGAACATAAAAAAGATGATTATAGGAATTTAAAGCGGGCTGTCAATCGTTGTAGATGAGCTTATTTATTGTTGTTATGAAAAATATTCATTTATCAAATAAAAGAATACCTCTTTTTCTTGCTTGTACTGAAAATTTAAACTGATCGGATGCCAAGATAAAGTACCTTGAGTGGTCACTCAGCACTTATACCAATCCGCCTAAGTACTGGTTTAAATTACTAATATCTGCGTTGCATTCAATCGCAATAGCCGGCTATTACTCAATCATGCGCCTTGACCTTAGTCATTTACCCTGCGTAAAACCTGATCATTATATTAAGCGGAATGGTATTATACCGTTATCATTCAAGGTGCAAAATTCAGCAAGCTGCGAGGTGAGCAGGTTCTAGGCAGAAAGTTGAAGGTCTAACGGGTTCAATCGATGCTTTCTAACGAATTGTTAAATGCTGGCATTTAATCAATGTCGATAGAGGGTTAACGTGTTTTTGTTAGTCTCTCGAAAGACAACGAAGATGCTTGCCTCAAAGCTTGCCTTGTGGG
>NZ_ATUO01000111.1 GCF_000420245.1 Psychromonas hadalis ATCC BAA-638
AACTAGACCAAGCGCGTTACAGTGCCAGCATTGCGTTTTATAAGAAACAAGATTTGCGTTTGCAATCTTTGCAGGAATAATACCGATTACATTAAGTATGTGATCTAAATTTTGCGCAGGGAAAACAGCTAAATTTAAGGCGTAAGTTGACGTAAATGGTTGTTCCCTTTACAAAACTTACAACGCAGAAGTGAGTTATTTTAACCAGTAAAATAGATTAGCTATTTACTGTAATTGGTATAAGACAACGGCTCAGAAAAAGTTATTTCTGAGCCGTTAAAAAGCTAAACTTCAATATTCCATTTTTGATAGGATTCTACTTTTAATATCTTAATTGCATCAAACTGAGCAAGGTCGATCAACTTTCTGGGAATATAACTGCGTGTTTTGGCGTTTATAAAAACTTCTACAACAGGTTTTAACATATTTTCATTAATATCAATTACTTTTGCTAAGTGCTGATTGCTAAGCATCACCAAACTGCCTGCGGGGTAAATACCCACTGACTGAATAAACTCCCTCACTAAGCTGGGGTTAAAATGTGCCCCACTCCACTTAACTAATAATTTTAACACCTCAGAGGGCTCTTTACCTTTGTGGTAACACCTATCTGCCGTTAATGCATCATACACATCTACAATCGCAGACATCTGTCCATAACGACTGATTTGATCTCCTTTTAACCCTAACGGGTAACCATTTCCATCATATTTCTCATGATGTTGGGCAGCGATATCCATTGAGATTTGTGAAAGCCCATTGGTTTTTTCTAGTATTTTACGACTGTGCACCACGTGTTCTTTCATAATAACAAATTCATCATCAGTGAGTTTACCCGGTTTATTTAATATCTTATCAGGCGTTAATGTTTTACCAATATCATGCAATAAACCACCAATGCCTACCTCACATATTATTTTCTCTGAGAGGCCCATGCTCTTTGCAAAGGCCATCATTAATATCGAAAAGCTGACTGAGTGCTCAAAAGTATAAACATCCATTGTACGAATACGAGAAAGACCAAGCAGTGCATTAGGGTTACGTAAAATAGACAGGCTTAATTTATTAATAACGGGGTTAACTTGTTCAAGTTCAATATGTTGACCCATTTTTACATTTGCCATCATATCGGCAATAAATTCTCCCGCTTGTGCAAATGCAATCCTAGCTTGGCTCATCTCCTCAAGTGCAGTTACCTTTTTAGGTTTGTTGTCTGTACGCTGATCAACCACCTGACGTAATTTCTTATTCTCATCGATGCGTTTTTCAACAAAAACATCCAACCCTTTGTTGGTATCTATCTCTATTATTTTAGCGCCAGCCGCGATAATTTTACCAATATCAGATTGTTTTTCTAATTTAAAACGATTTAAAGCAAAGGGATGATTTAACCAACCACATTTTAGATCGTTGATATACATCCCTTTTCTAAGCTGATTTACTTTTATTTTCTTTAACATATTTAGTCATTCTTATTTTGTAAAATATTACCGACCAAAATATTGGTTAATAATTGCTTCTAAGTTATTTTCAAGTTGCTCTTCAAAATGGGCTAAATCCTCTGAAAAAACAGCAAGATATTGTGCCGCTTTAGCGGTGGTTAATTTTTTTGAGGCTAATTTAAACTCCATTTCAGCCAAGGTTTTATCTAAGCGAGGTACAATCGTCCAGCGAATATAAGGCTCTGAGCAAGCTTGCAGTTGCATCTGAGCAAACTCACAAAATTCATTAATATATTGCGCACCATCTGGGCCTAATGAGCCAGGCTCCATGCGAAAAATAACGGTCATTTTTTTACTTTCAGGGATCACTATTACACTACCTTCTAAAACTTTTCTTTAATAATACAACAGCATTCAATAAAGCGAGGTGATATAAGTGAATTATTCATAATTAAATATGAAACGGTGAACTCCCTTAAAAATCCATCAATAAAATTGAATCTTTTTATCTAAATAATCAAATATTATTTTCTTACTTTTCACTTTACTGTAGTTAGGCGTTACCAATAACGCACTGTTTATATTTAAAGGAGAAAAAAATGGAAAAAAACACCCCTATTCACTGTTTAATGAGGAATGTGAATAATGAAATCTAATTCACTCTACCCTATTAAACAGGTGATCCCGATAGCGTACCAACAAAGTGATGTAACCGATAACCTGTTTGATAAAGTTAAACAGTATGGTTTGGAAAAACAGCAAAAGTCGTTTGCTAAATCTTTTACACTGGCTATTTTTGCAGGCGTTTTTATCGCTATTGCCTTTGTCTTTTATATCACAGTCACCACAGGTGCTGCCAATGCACCCTGGGGCATGATCAAACTAGCTGGCGGATTAGCATTTGGTTTAGGATTAGTTTTAGTGGTCATTTGTGGTGGAGAGCTTTTTACCAGCACAGTGTTAAGTACTGTTGCTTGGACACAAGGATTATTCTCCACAAAAGCGCTACTCAGTTGCTGGTTACGCGTCTATCTCGGAAACTTAGTAGGGGCAATGCTCATTTTAGGCTTAGTTGTCATGGCAAAGATGCAGTTCTTAGATGGAGGCGCTTGGGGCATTAATGCGATGCAAATAGCACAACATAAATTACACCACAGTTGGGGGCAAGCCTTTGCACTGGGTGTGTTATGTAATCTATTAGTGTGCTTGGGCATATGGATGACATTTACCAGTAAAGACATGTTAACCAAAGCCTTATTACTCATGTTACCTGTTGCAATGTTTGTCAGCAGTGGTTTTGAACATAGCATTGCCAACCTATTTATGGTGCCGCTGGGTATCGCAATTAATACCTTTAGCGCGGCTAGTTTATTAAGTGATCACGGCTTTGCTAGTAATGCATTTGCAGATCTCACGCTAAATAACTTTATTTTTAACAACTTAATTCCCGTCACACTTGGCAACATAATTGGCGGAGCTTCACTGATAGCACTCGCTTATGCCAATAAACCTCAACAACAACAAAATATAGCAACCGATGCAACAACAGATAAAAACTTCTTTTTTACTCCAAACAATAATAGTCCACAAGGAAATAATCTCATGAAAAACAAACTAAACCAGCTTACTATCCTCGATATTATGCAAGCACAACCTTTAACGTTTACGGCAGATCGTTGTATCTATCAAGCACTAGCAATGCTCAGCGAGCAACCATTAAGTGCAGCCCCTGTTATTGATGATAAGCAACAACTTATCGGCTTTGTTTCTGAGCAAGATATTCTGCGTTTATTATGGTCGGAAGAGTATTGTGCAAATCTTAATTATCAATTAAAAGATGTGATGCAAACTGAAATTTTAACCGTTGATGCTAAGCAACCCATCACCACATTGCTTGAGTTTATGGTGGTCGATAAAGAGAAATTATTTCCCGTTAATCAATCAGGCATGTTAATCAGTTCACAGTATCAGAGTTATGAGCAACGCTTAAAAGCAGCCAGCGCAAACCGCCCAGCTATCTATCCGGTGATCCAAGATGGAAAATTCTGTGGCATCATCTCACGCAAACAACTGGCCCAATTGATGGTCAAACAGTATCAACCTCACGATAAAACAGAAAAACAAGCGGCTTAGGATCGGCTTCAAAATTACTTGCGCTTTTGTTTTCAAAATAACCCGCCATTTAGAATCGGCTTTAAAATTAATTGCTCTTTTGTTTTCAAAATAACCCATCATTTAAGGTTTTTTAGAAACAATTTAGAGCAAGTTATTTTATAACGATTCCTTCAGACTTTTTGAAAACAATTTAGCGCAAGTTATTGTGTAACGATTCCTTAACTTACCGAGAAGGTAAAAAATAAAAGGCAAAAGCCATTATTGGTTTTGCCTTTTTTTATAACTACGAATTAATCGCCTTGCCTGTGCTAATATACATGATCTCAGTGGATTTTCACCCGCATCTTTTCGCCAAATAAAAGCAAGGTTGCGCGTCATATTAAGCTCAGGTGTTGGAAGAATAACTAACTCTCCCTTTTCAACCTCCTTAATAACATCTAAATAAGGCAAACAACCTAAATACCCTCCATTTTTCACCAATGCCTTGATCACCGCAACACTTTCATACTCCTTGTACACATCTATATTTTCAATTAAGCCATGCACAGCACCATCAAATATACGTCGTGTTCCCGCGCCTTGTTCACGCAAGATCCATTTACTCTGCTCTAATTGAGCAATATTAACCTTTTTATGCTTAGCGTAAGCATGAAACGTGCTGCTGATAATCACTAAATGATCTTCAAGCAGATTCTCTTGAAAAATACGATTATCATCATTACGCCCCTCGATAATACCCATCTCATAATCGTGATTCAGCACACCATCAACCACATGTTCAGTGTTTTCTATTTGCAAATTAATACGAAGTTCTGGGAAGTCAGTATCAATTTTACTGATAAGCTCAGGCAATAGATGTTCTGCAAATGTTTGACTCACAGAAAGAGAAAAACACCCACTGATCATCTGTTGATCATGTAAACCAAGTTCTATTTGCAATGCATCTTGCAAAAGGCGTTTTGCTTTAGGACGTAGCCACCTACCCCAATGGCTTAAGGTTAAACGGTTTCCTTGGCGTATAAAAAGAGGCCGATCAAGTAAATTTTCAAGCTGTGAGAGTGACATGCTTACCGCTGATTGGGTCATTGATAATTTACGGGCTGCCGCGCTAACACTCTCTTGACTCGCAACCGCATCAAAGACAGATAATTGTTTAAGGGTATATTTCATTGTTTCTCTTTTAATTAAGTATCAATTTTATTGATATTTAGAGCATAACAAAATAGAAACTAAAAGGTTACTATTTAAAATCAATTTTAAAACGATAAATTAAGCTTGAACCTCAAAACTAGGTAGACGTTCGGCTAAAGAGGAGCGATGGTACAGCGCATCAATATGCATACTGCGTTCATTCATCTGTTTTTGTATGTCACTGTCTAAAGCGGGATCTATTGATAACTGTTGCCCTGTAAAATGTTCTGAAACAGAGGCTTCGTAGCGAGTATTAGTCGCGCCACTTTCACTCCCACTGTTTGCTTTTAATATTTCACTGCGTGCGACTGTTGCCATTTGATCCGCTTTGGCGGCCACTTTTCTATCTTGACTTGATGGCTCGGCGGGAGCAAGCGCAGCTGCTTTTATTTGCTGTGCTTTTTGTAAGGTTGCTTGTGGATCGCCAGCAATACGTGAAGTATCAATCGACACTTCCCCCGATACAGCATATTTAACGCCATCAGGACCTGTTTTATAACTGTAACTTGGTGAGCCAGCATGCTGCCCACCAACAGATGAATGCGCTCTTTCATGGGCACTCACCTCTGCATCACGTAGCTTTAATGCACTAATCAGTTCAATTTCAGCATCACTATAGGTTTCCCCATTTTCTTTGGCGACTGAATCAGACGAATTGCTTTGGGTCGTTTTCTCAGTATCAGACTCTTCATCACTGATTGGTTTTACGATTGCATCAATGGCTTTTTTTTCTACATTGTCAGCCTGTTCAGAAACCTCACCCTCAACAGAAGAAATCGGTTTTTCATAGGTAGGATTAACCGTGCTTATTGTTGACGCGGGGCTAGACGAGGAAACTGTATTTGGGATAGTGACCGAGACAGCATCAACAAACGCGACACTATTTATACTAGGGAGCGCTAGTTCCCCTGCTTTTAGTGGCGTTGTGGTTACCGATGTTGGTAAATGGCGCGCAGAGATATTCATGGCACACCAACTTACACTCTGACATCAACCAAACTGCCAACGGCTTCATCCGCTGTCACTTGATTGTTTGATGCCAACGATTGATGCTCTGAAACACGTGCGTTTACCACATCTTCATTGAGTTTTTTTGCCTCTTGCACAGGTTGCTCGGTGGTTACTTTGTCAACACTTTGTGTCTGTTGTTGCACTTGTGTTGCTTGGTGTTGCACCGTTGATGTATTAGGATCATTACGCAATACTGTTGTAGATTGACTACTTACATTGACGCTTCCATTAATATCCATCCCACTCTCCTCAAAAAACAATTCTTGACTAATTATCGTACAAATGAGTACGAAATACGAGTTTTAAATGATAAAAACCGTTACTCATTGCTGTATAACGGTTTTTTATGAAGTCTATTTTTATTAAAAAATTAACTTTCTACAGCTTCCTCTTTGATTTTCACAGGCTCTGTCACTGGTTCATCAGCAATAGGTTTGCCTTTCGATTTTTTAATCACATAAGTGGTGATCATCAGCATCGCAATCACGCCTAATGTGGTTGCAATATCAATGTTTAAACCAAAACCAAGTGTGCTGTTATTTAAAATGAAAGTAATAACAACGGTGGTCATAAACATCGCAGGTATAGTTGCCACCCAGTGCAGTTTATTATGACGTAATAGATAAGCAGATGCAGTCCATAACATCATTACCGCCGTTGTTTGGTTAGCAAAACCAAAGTAACGCCAAATAATACCAAAATCAACCTGCGTTAAAATAGCACCCAGTACAAACAGTGGCAGTGCCATTAACAGACGGTTACGAATCGATTTTTGAGGCATTTTAAAGTATTCAGCCATGATTAAACGACTTGAGCGAAACGCTGTATCGCCTGAAGTGATTGGCAAAATCACCACACCTAAGAAAGCGACAATACCACCAAACACACCAAGAAGCCCAATCGAAGTATCATAAACAATCGCACCAGGGCCACCCGCATTAACCGCTTCCGATAACGCTTCAACACTACCAAAGAAAGAGAGTGCTAAGGCACACCAGATAAGTGCGATAATACCTTCACCAATCATTGCACCATAAAAAACAAAACGCCCATTACTCTCATTATCAATACAGCGCGCCATCAGTGGAGATTGTGTTGCATGGAAACCTGAAATTGCACCACAGGCAATAGTAATAAACAGCGCAGGCCATAATGGTAGATCGTTAGGGTTCATATTGGTAAACATCATGCTCATCTCGTAATCACCCAGTAGTGTGTGCTCACTTGAGAAAGCTAAAGCAACCACTAAACCCACGGACATAAACACTAATAACGCCCCAAAGAAAGGATAAAAACGGCCAATAATTTTATCGATAGGTACAATCGTTGCGACGACGTAATAACTAAAGATAATACCCACCATCACGAGCATCGGCATGGCTAAATCTGTTTGCTGATTCACCAAATTGGTTATCATACCTGCGGGAGCAGAAACAAATACCACCCCAACCAAAAGAAGCAGTACTAATGCAAAAATATTCATAAAATGTTTTGCGCCATTGCCTAAATATTTCCCGGTAATGTTAGGCACAGAAGCGCCACCATTACGAATAGATAACATACCCGAAAAGTAATCATGTACCCCTCCTGCAAAAATACAACCGAGTACAATCCACAACATAGCAGCGGGACCATACAACGCCCCCATGATAGGCCCAAAAATAGGCCCGACGCCTGCAATATTAAGCAGTTGAACAAGGTAAACTTTGCTTTTTGACATCGGTACATAATCGACACCATCTGTTTTACTAAACGCAGGCGTGATGCGATCTGGTTGTATACCAAATACCTTTTCTATGAATGCACCATAGAAAAAATATCCACCCAATAACAGTGCAACACAAAAGAGAAACCACAGCATATTATTCATCCTTTAATAATTAAAATAAGTAGCGTGCACTTTCAATCAAAATAAAGGTAATGTCATTGAATAATTAACCCAGTGGTCATATTGCAGTTTAAGTGGTTAGTTAGAGTTAATAAGTGGTTTTATGTTATTGGCGAAACTAAAGTTTCACTTCCGAAAGATAAAAGCCTAACCCAGCTGAAACTTATCTCTAAGCATCTTCAAGTAACGACGACTCACCGGTGCGACTGCCCCGCTACTGGTGACGATCTCCGCTAATGAGTTATCTAACAGACGAATCTCACGAATCGCATTGGAATTTACCAAGTATTGTCGATGACAACGTAACAGTTCTGTTTTCTGCTCTAATACTTTTAAACTTAATGAGCAACAATTTTCAGCTTCAGCGCTGATAATATGCACCCCCGATTGGTCACTGTAGGCTATCTCTATTTCACTCGGCTTTAATAACGTATAACGGTTGTAACCCGCGCAGGGGATCAAGGTTAATGGTTTATCTGTTAGTGGTTTATAATCCTCTTTTTTGGTCGAACGTTTAATGCGTAACAATGTTTTTTGTAATCGCGCGGGCTCAATCGGTTTAAGAATATAATCAAAAGCATTATCTTCAAATGCTTGCAATGCATGTTGATCATAAGCAGTAACAAACACCACTTTTGGCATATTATCGGGATCTAACATGCTCAGCATCTCCATACCGCTAATTTGAGGCATCTGAATATCTAAAAAAATAACATCAGGTTTTAGCTTATTAACTTTTTTTAACCCTTCAATAGCATTGTGGCAAGAAGCAATCACTTCAATTTCTAGCACTTGTTGCTCGCTTAAAAGGACTATCAGCTCCTCACGTGCATACTGCTCATCGTCAATTACAATCGCTTTTAGCATCTTATTTTCTCACCATTAAAAGGAAATTTAATTTCAGCACGAGTAGAAATACCCGATTGACATAACATGGTTAAACCATATTGTTCACCAAAGCTATTTTTGAGGCGTTTATCGACAATCTGCAACCCCAGTCCCGCTTGTAACTCTTTTTCGCTCAAACAGTAAGTGCCTGCATTATCAATTACTTTTAAAATAACTAAGCCATTTTCAAGGTAGCCAGTGACATCAATCACCCCATTTTCAAGCAGTGTGGATGTACCATGTTTAATGGCGTTTTCCACTAACGGTTGCAGTGTAAAAGTGGGCACCAACTGCGTTAATAACTGCTCATCTATATTGATATTGACTTTTAATCGGTCGGAAAAACGCGCTAGCTCAATTTCAAGATAAGCATGGATATGATTTAACTCCTCTTTAAGGGTCACCGTCTCAATGTTGTGTTTTAGATTACGTCTGAAAAATTGAGAAAGGTGCTGAATCAGTTGCCGCGCTTTATCGGGATCACGGCGGATCACCGCACTAATGGTATTTAACGCGTTAAACAAAAAGTGAGGATTTACCTGCGCTTGTAATAAACGTAACTCCGCTTGGGTTAATAATGTCTGCTGCTCAAGATAACGACTGCTTAATATTTGATTTGATAACAGCTTTGCAAGTCCCTCTCCTAAGCTACGATTCAGTGAAGAAAACAGTTTCTGTTTAGGCTCATAAAGTTTGATAGTACCTAATACTTGGTTTTCACTGTCCAAAAGTGGAATAATAAGGGCTGCACCGAGCCTACAATCAGATTTTATTGAGCATTGATAAGTAACTTCATAACCATCTGCAAAGATAATCTCGCCATTCTTAATGGCCTGTTTGGTATGTTCTGATGAAATTGGCGTATCGGGTAGATGGTGATCATCAGCAATGCCAATAAACGCTAATATCTTCTCTCTGTCAGTAATTGATACCGCACCAACCCCTGTTTCTTGATAGATGATTTTTGCTATTTTCTGAGTGTTTTGCTGATTAAAACCACTGTTTAAAATGCCCACCGTACGCTCAGCAATGGTTAATGCTTTACTGGAAAAACTGGTTGAGTATTTTTCATATATCGCTTTTCTATCTTGGATAATGCTCATAAACAGTGCAGCCCCCAGCGAATTAGCGATAATCATCGGCAGTGCGATCGTTTTCACCAGATCTAATGCTTGCTGATAAGGCTGTGCCACCAGCAAGATAATCGACATTTGCATTACCTCGGCAACTAAAAGCACCGCAAAGACTAATAGCGGGTTAAAAATCTTCTCAACAGATCCACGACGCATAAAATAAAGATGCACAAACCCGCCGAGTAATCCCTCAGCCGTCGTTGAAATAGCACAGGCCACATCGGTAAAACCGCCCATTGAATAACGATGTAAACCGCCCGTCAACCCCACAGCAAACCCCACTATCGGACCACCTAATAACCCACCCATCACCGCGCCAATCGCACGTGTATTGGCAATGGCATTTTCTATCGCCAAACCAAAATAGGTGCCAAGAATACAAAACAGGCTAAATACAACATAACAGGCTAATCGTTGTGATAAACGTCCAGAAAGCATGGTCAAGGGCATAAAAAGTGGTGTTTTACTGAGCAGATACGCGATCACCAAATAAACACTAAGTTGCTGTAATAAAGAAAAAATAAGTTCCATTGAGTGCGTTACCTAAAAAACGTTATAACTGTTGTTAACGAGGGTGATATACTCGCGCTCTTTAAAATATTTTGCAATAAAGTGGTGATATAAATGAGTGTTGATGCGATTGGTTTATCTTCTGAACTATTAAAAGCGGTAAAAGCCTGCGGTTACAAAACCTTAACACCGATTCAGCAACAAGCGATCCCGGTGATACGCTCAGGTGTGGATCTCCTTGCTAGCGCACAAACGGGGACAGGTAAAACAGCGGCTTTTAGCCTACCTATTTTAGACATGATTGCTAAAAATAGCAGTGATAAAATGGCTAATAATCGCACTATTAAAGCGCTTATTTTAACGCCAACCCGTGAACTGGCCATGCAGGTTGCCAAAAATATCGCACAATATAGTCAATTTATGGACTTAACATCAGGCGTGGTAACAGGTGGCACAAATGTAGATCCACAAATTAAAATGCTTAAAGTCGGTGTGGATATTTTAGTGGCCACACCCGGGCGTTTAATTGAACACCTTAACGCACGTAATGTGAACCTTTCACACGTTAAACACTTGGTATTAGATGAAGCTGATCGTATGTTAGATATGGGCTTTTTAACTGATATTCAGCAGTTAATGGACACCATCAAACAAAAACATCAAACAGTGATGTTCTCTGCGACCTTTTCAGCAAAAGTTAAAACGCTAGCGAATAAGTTATTACGCACACCTAAAACCATTGAGGTATCTCCTTCTAACTCAACATCCGGCAAAGTGAAACAACAAGTTTATTGGGTTTCAGAAGCACGTAAACGTGAACTTTTATCTGAACTAATCGGCGTTAAAAACTGGAAACAGGTGTTGGTCTTTGCAGGTACTAAAGAGAGCGCAAACCTGCTTGCTAAAGAGTTAAAACTCGATGGTATTAAAGTCGCGCTTTGTCATGGCGATAAAACCCAAGGCGCACGTAGTAAAGCGATTGAAAAATTTACCCAAGGCAGTGTACGTGTTCTCGTTGCAACCGATGTGGCTGCACGTGGTTTAGATATCCCTAACCTTCCTTATGTGGTTAACTTCCATCTGCCCTTTTTAGCAGAAGATTATGTTCACCGTATTGGTCGCACAGGTCGCGCAGGTAAAAGTGGCATGGCAATATCATTAGTCAGCCCTAAAGATGAGCAATTTTTAGATAATATTGAAACATTAATTGGTCGTCAGTTTGAACGTATTGTCTACCCCGGTTATGAGATGAGTGAGCAGTTTGAGACTGAAGATGGTAACAGCGAAAAACCACTTAAAAAGAGTCGCTACAAAGCAACACAAGCGCATAATCAAATGGTAGCACGCCGAAAAGAAGCAAATACCCCTGCTGCCATTCGACGTGAAAAAGCGAAAAAACGTAAACAGCGTTAACTGAGTGATTAACCAATAAACGACCAATGTGGTCGTTTATTATTCATCTAACACATTAAACGCAAATATTATTTGACGGGGCAGGCACAACTCAGTAATATCTCGCTTCGTTGATTAGGTGTAAACCTTTCTGACATTTAGTGGGACATACATTGTGTATTGCATCTCCAGTGTTTTTATAAAGCACAAATAAATTCCGGTGATTAGCGCAGCTTAATAGCTAATATTCCAAGCCTTTGTCCACTGGACAAAGTCTAAATGAAAAATTTCGGTGATTAGCGCAGCTTGGTAGCGCACCTGGTTTGGGACCAGGGGGTCAAAGGTTCGAATCCTTTATCACCGACCACATTTGAATAATCCGCTTAGCTTTCAGAGTTAAGCGGATTTTTTCGTTCTAGAACCTTTAACAGAGAAATTAGGAGTATTCATTAGTTCGAATCCTTTATCACCGACCACATTCAGAAAGGCCCGCTAGATTTAATTATCTAGCGGGCCTTTTGCTTTTTAAAACCTTTAACAGAGAAATTAGGAGCATTCATTAGTTCGAACCCTTTATCACCGACCACATTTGAATAATCCGCTTAGCTTTCAGAGTCACACCAATTCCATTAATTAACTGGTCATACTTGTCCACGATATTGAACACAATGAAATG
>NZ_ATUO01000112.1 GCF_000420245.1 Psychromonas hadalis ATCC BAA-638
CATATAAAACTTATATGGGCCGTTAGCTCAGTTGGTAGAGCAGTGGACTTTTAATCCATTTGTCGAAGGTTCAAATCCTTCACGGCCCACCACTTCTTGCATTACCCTCCCAATTTTTAAAAAATATTCATTTTTATTCTATACACATTCATAATAGTAATTGTTATAATCTGCTCCCATTTTAATATCGAAGAGTTGATGATGAGCAAACTATCTCCCCTTATTGGATCTGATTATCCATTTCCCCCAAAACCTGCTGTTTTATCTGTACAGGAAAAATTAGATTACAAAGAAAAAATAAAACAACTGTTGATTGAAAAAGATGCCGTACTTGTTGCTCACTATTATACCGATCCTGAAATTCAAGCCTTAGCGGAAGAGACGGGGGGAACGGTTGCGGATTCTTTAGAGATGGCTCGCTTTGGGCGTGATCATAAAGCGAATACGTTGATTATTGCAGGTGTTCGCTTCATGGGGGAAACGGCTAAAATATTAACCCCCAATAAAATGGTATTGATGCCTGAGCTAGAAGCGACTTGTTCGCTTGATATCGGTTGTCCAGTGGATGAGTTCAGTGATTTTTGTGATCAGCACCCAGAGCGTACTGTGGTGGTCTATGCCAACACCTCCGCTGCTGTAAAAGCACGGGCTGATTGGGTGGTTACCTCTAGTATCGCTTTAGAGATCATTGAGCACTTAGACAGTGAAGATAAAAAAATCATCTGGGGGCCAGATCGCCATTTAGGCGCTTATATTGAGAAACAGACCCAAGCAGATATGATCATGTGGCAGGGCGACTGTATCGTACACGATGAGTTTAAAGCTTCTGCACTACGTGATATGAAAGCTATCTATCCTGATGCTGCCATCTTAGTGCATCCTGAATCGCCTCAAAGTGTGGTAGAACTTGCTGATGTGGTTGGGTCTACAAGTCAGTTAATCAATGCGGCTAAAACGTTGCCTAATAAGCAGTTAATTGTAGCAACAGATGCGGGCATTTTTTACAAGATGCAACAAGTTTGCCCTGATAAAGAATTATTCGCCGCCCCAACAGGTGGTGAGGGGGCAACATGTCGCAGTTGTGCGCATTGTCCTTGGATGGCCATGAATGGCCTTAAAGCTATCTATAATTCGCTTATTGATGCCACAGGTCATGAGGTTGATGTTGATGAAGAGGTTGCTAAAGGCGCGCTAGTATCACTCGATCGTATGCTTAACTTTGCTGCAGAGCAACAGTTAAAAGTGAAGGGGAATGCTTAGTTCTTTGCTATTAGTATTATAGGCTTACCCATTTTTATGGGCAAGCCTATACGTTACAATTATGTTTACAGCTACGTTGAATATTTATTCATCATCTCTTGTGCTTCTGCAATCATATTTAAGCTACCACAAAAAAAGGATGTTCGCTGATGTAGCATGCTTGGTTTTATCTCCATAATACGTTGGAAACCATCACTTGCAGTGCCTCCTGCTTGTTCCATTAAAAATGCCATAGGATTACATTCGTACAATAGTCGTAGCTTACCTTGTGGAGATAACGCAGTAGAAGGGTAGATATAAATACCACCTTTTAATAAGTTACGATGGAAGTCAGATACCAAAGATCCTATATAACGAGAGGTGTAAGGGCGATTTGATTCTTTGTCTATTGCTTGGCAATATTTTAAATACTTTTTAACGCCTTCGGGAAAACTCAAGTAGTTACCTTCGTTGATAGAGTAAATGCTTCCATCTTCTGGAATTTTAATGTTTTCATGAGAAAGGTAGAATACACCCAGTGAAGGATCGCAGGTAAACCCATGAACGCCATTACCCGTTGTATAAACTAGCATCGTTGATGAGCCGTAAATAATATATCCCGCAGCCACTTGAGCAACACCTGGTTGTAAAAAATCCTCTAATATAACGGGTTCACCAATAGGACTGATGCGTTTGTAAATTGAAAAAATAGTCCCTACAGAAACATTGACATCAATATTTGATGAGCCATCAAGTGGATCCATTAATACAATATATTTATTATTTACACTACGTTCGTCATCGAAGGTTATAAACTCTTCTTCTTCTTCTGACGCAATACCACAAACTTCTCCACGTGCTTCCAATGCCGATTTAAAGACATCATTTGCATATAAATCCATTTTTTGTTGTATTTCACCTTGAATATTCTCAAAGCCCGTTGTGCCAATAATGTCGGCTATTCCCGCTTTATTTATTTCTCGATTGACTACTTTTGCTGCTAAACTAATGGCTCCGAGTAGCTGGCTAAGTTCGCCTGATGCTTCTGGGAAGTCGTGTTGCTTAGCAATAATGTATTCGCCTAGAGTGATCATTGTTGTTCCTATTAGATTCAATTTTTAAGTGTATAACTCATATGAGCCGTTAGCTCAGTTTCAATTTCTAATTATTCATTTTATTCAATCCACATTCAGAATAGATTATTGTTATAATCTGCTCCTTTTTAATATTGAAGGGTTGGTGATGAGCATGGAGCGGATTATCTATTTACCCCAAACTTGTTGTTTTATCTGTGTATAAAAAAATTAGATTATAAATAAAAATCAAACTACTGTCTATTAAAAATATACTGTACTTGTTGCTGTACTGACCTTGAAATACAAGTATTAGAGGAAGAAATCAGGAATTATTTTGCTGATTTTTACTGTGCAATACATGATTATTTCATTAATTTCATCGGCATTAATTACAGAGTGAATTTATATGTATTTCAATGATTTATCTAATACTGAGCGCCAGAAATATGAATCGCGCTTAAAATTAATCGGTCAACTTTCTAAGCTATTTTCTTCTTCTAAAATGCCCTATTTATATTACCGTGTTGCAGAAAAAATTTATTGTGAATGTTTTGGTGCAGATGATCTCTCTAGAGGTGATGTTGCCAGTGATGCCGTTTTAAAAATTGCTAATAAAAAAATAGGCGTTGGCTTAAAAACATTTCTTATTAGCAATGGAAAGTCGTTTCAAAAAATAGCAGAGTTCAATCGTCAACGATCAGAATACAGTGATTTGTCTAAGCTTGAAATGGTTAAAAAAGTTTCCCAGTTAAGAAATAATCGCATTACTTTCACACAAAATGCTTATGAACTTGATAGTGCCATTTATCATTGTATATTACGTGATGAAGGGCGTTTTAAGGTTTTCGAAGAAGCAATGGATTTGATCCAAATTGAAAAAATTAAACTACTTGTATCTAAAACTTCAAATATTATATTTTCAGATGGTTTGCATGAGTACAACTTCAATATCAGTAAATCTACTCTTTTAAAAAGGTTTATTACCGACAATATACTGTATTCATTTCCTGTTAGTATTTTAAATGATCCATTTTGTTTTCTTGAAAGTAACAAAGGAAATGGGATAGATAAAATGATCTCTGTCGTTAATGTAAAAGATAACGATATTATTGATACTCTTTACTTGCCTCTTTATGGCGGTGATAAAAAGGTTTATGAACGCAGTGGATTGAACCAATGGAATGCGCGTGGTCGGGCAAGAGACCCCAATGAAACATATATTCCTATACCTAAATTGATACATAAATTAAAATCAGGGTTCTTCCCTACGAGAGAAAATTCATTTGATTTATTATTACCAAATAATAAAATCCTTAAATCTAAATTATGCCAAGCAGGTAGTAAAGCATTGATGTCTTATGCAAATAAAGAGCTGGGAAAATGGATTCTTCGGGATGTGTTACAGCTCCCAGAAAGGAAGTTGCTTACTTATGAAATGCTTAAAAGTATTGGTATTGATTCGGTCAGGATAGATAAATTTCAAGATAACACATATGCAATTAATTTCGCTAAGATTGACTCCTATGAGTTCTTTATTAAAGAGTTTGAGTAGTCTTTGTCTATAAAAATTAATAAATTTAAAAAATTAGATTTAGGAAAAGTAATGAATTACAAAGTAGGCAGTTTATTTGCTGGTGTGGGTGGTGTTTGTTTAGGGTTTAAAAACGCAGTTAATGAGCAAGGCGGGTATCAATTAGTTTGGGCAAATGAGTTAGATGAAAATGCAGGTAAAACGTATCAGCATAATTTTGAGCATACTTTAATTGCGGGCGATATTGAAAAAATTGTTAAACCTGAGCGTGAGCAAGATGAAAGGTTACGGGCTGAATTTGTTGCTAAAAAGGCCACTATATTAGCGCAACCTATCGATATATTAACCGGTGGATTCCCTTGCCAAGCATTCAGTATTGCAGGTGGACGTAAAGGATTTGATGATCATCGTGGTAACCTGTTTTATAGCATTATTGACTTAGTTAATCAGTTACATGAAACAACGCATAAACCACGTGTGCTATTTTTAGAGAATGTAAAAAATTTACGTGGTCATGATAAAGGGCGCACTTATCAAGTCATTAAATCTGAGTTAGAAGGAGCGGGTTATACCATCAAAGATGCGGTCTTAAATACCAAAGAATATACAAATTTACCGCAAAACCGAGAACGATTGTTTATTGTTTGTTTTTTACATCAGGCTGATGCAGATCGTTTTACCATGTTTGACCGTCTCGATACGTTTAAATTAAAACACTCTGATAGTAAACGCAAAGACAATATCGCGAATCTGTTAGATTTAGAGAGCAATAAACAACAGTTACAGCCTTATTATTATACCGCTGAAAAGTACCCTAATTATTTTTTAACGCAGGCGCAATATGACAATATTCCTGCAGACAAACGTAAAAAAGAGCGCATTAATATCAGTGAGCAGATAACCGATGAATTTGAATTTTATCAAGTGCGTCGTGGTATGTATGTGCGTAAAAATGCCAACGGTGTTTGCCCTACATTAACCGCGAATATGGGCACAGGTGGTCACAATGTTGCTCTCATTAAGGTACAAGATGGTGTACGAAAATTAACCCCAGAAGAAACATTTAAACTACAAGGCTTTCCGATTGGTAATGGTTATTCATTACCAGAGAAGATGGCTAATGGGCAACTTTATAAACAGGCTGGCAATGCAGTGTCGGTGGATTTGATCACCTTAATTGCTAATGAATTGCTTGTGGTTTTACAAGCTTGTGATTAGCAGAGTTTGTGAATACCCTGTATGATATCTGTTTTTAATTTTAACTGATTGATAAGAGACGCTATGATCACTAATGATATTTTACGCCGTGTACGTTATGCACTACAACTGAACGATAAAAAAATGCTAGCAATTTTTGCGTCGGTTGATAATGCAATTGATGAAAATTACCTACATAGCATCATGGCAAAAGAGGGTGAAGAGAATTTTGTTTTCTGTCGTGACAGTCTTTTATCACTCTTTTTAGATGGTTTAATTAATGATAAACGTGGTAAAAAAGAGGGCTCAAGCCCTACTATTTTGCCCGCTAAAGCAATTTTAGTGAATAATGATATTCTGCGTAAGCTACGCATTGCGTTGAACTTTAAAGAGCAAGATATGTTAAACGCGTTGAGTTCTGCTGATTTTCCTGTTTCTAAATCTGAGCTTTCTGCATTATTCCGCAAAAAAGATCACCGCAACTACAAATTGTGCGGCGACCAGCTATTACGTAACTTCTTAAACGGTATTACTAAGCGTTTTCGTGGGACTGATAGCGAAGATTAGTTGTAACTACTAAGGTCGTTGCCATTTAAGTTTTGTTCGTGGTTAAACGTCAGTTATCTCTGATAACCGTGTTGAAAAATGCTCATTTAAACCACTAAACTACGCTTTTTCGCCTTGAACTAAGCATAAAAGGCTTAGTCCTGAGCGTTTACCGTCTATTTTTATAAAAACAGCTCAATTTTGAAGGGGTGCTGAGTCGTTACGATTAGTTTATCTATTTATACCCGTTACCAATCAAGATGCTTTACTCAGTCGCAAGCTAGAAAATCAGCCCAGCGTTGCAACAATCCATAAAGGGAACAACCATTCCGCTTATGTTGCGTCGACTCTGGGGTCCGATCTTGTACCTGACAAAGTACCTTGAGGTCACATGGGTATAAGTCTTAAAAGGAATTAAAATGAAAATTACCATAATTGGTGCTGGTAATGCGGGCTCTGCTTGTGCGTTTATGGCTGCTGAGGCAGGACATAACGTAAGATTATTGAAAACTTCAAACCGTATTACCCATGATGAACATTTCGACGTGATGGTCAGCAATAAAGGGATATATTGCATTGATAACACCAAAAAAGGGGCTTTTACCGATAGCAGTGATGACGTCGAAAAAACCTTTCAACCATTAGAATTGATTACGCGAGACCCCCAATTAGCGATTGAGGGCGCAGATGTAATTATGATTTTTATTCAAACTACTTATCATCCTGTATTAGCTGAAAAAATCGCAAAATATTTTCAGGATGAGCAATTGGTTATTTTAATTCCAGGCTATGCGGGTAGTATTTTTTATAAGAAATTTTGCAATAATAATCCCATTTTTGCCGAGGGATAATCTACCCCTAATGATGCAAGAGTGGTTGAACCTGGCACTGTGAAAGTTCTTTTTAAAAATGTTAGAAATTCCTTGGCATTTTTTCCTGCTACAAGAACGGCAGAGGGAATGGCCGTTGCATCTCGATTATTTCCTGCCTACGACATTGAAATAAAAAGCGTACGTAAGCATATATTTGAATCAGCGCTGCATAACCCTAATATCATTGTTCACACTGTGGGGCTATATGTTATGTATCCCATGCTGGAGTATTGCGCTAAACATCATCCTGACGAAGTTCCTTATATGTACAGAGACGCTCTATCAACTAAAATGGCATGGTTAATGATAGAAAAACTAGATGCGGAAAAAATGGCGGTTTTATCTGCCTTGGGGTGTGAGGCTCTCCCTTATTTAGAAGCATGTCTATTTAGAAATGAAGAAGATCTTACTCAAGATCCTAAAGACGTTTTTGAAAGTTATAAAATATCATCACCTCCAGGGCCATATAGCTTTGATAATAGATACATCACGGAAGATGTACCGATGGGGTTGGTGTTATTATCTTCACTCGGTGAAAAATTAGCGATTAACATGCCTGAGTGTAATCGATTGATTGAAATGTGTGGTGGGATTTTAGACAGAGACTTTTTTTCCGAGGGGAGAACACTCACTTCGTTAGGATTAGGTGAGCTGTCAAAGGATGAATTACTCCATTTTATCGAAGCATAAAAAGTGATAAATAACCTTTGAATTATTTCAGTATCAGTACCGCTAATTATATTGATGCTTTGAAAAATTCATTCGCTTATATTTGAGTTAGTTTAAAGCGGAAAACTAAAGACTGACCTCTATTCATGATTATAGTCTGCTGACTGAGTAAAGTTACTAACTGGTAATGGAACCTTATAAAACAGACTGAAAAATGACCACAATCACCCAATCACTTCAATATAACTCGTTTTTTTATTGAGTTAAATGCTAAGGACTAGTATTACTTGTTTGTTGCTGGTTGACCACTAACCGAAGGATATAAAATGAATGTCATCACTAATACGTTAAATATTTATTGGTATTTAATACCACTGCTACTGCTACCTGCCATCTTAAAATCAGCTTGGTTCAAGGGCGTCTTTGGCGAGTTTCTTGTTAACTTTTCATTAGACAAGTTCCTCGCAAAAAATCAATATACTTTAATCAAAAATGTCACTTTAGCGACAGATGATGGTGCAAAGCAAATTGGTCATGTTGTGGTGTCGCCTTTTGGCGTATTTGTGATTGAAATAAAGAATATGAGAGGCTGGATTTATGGTGATGAAAAGCGTAAACAGTGGACGCAGAAAATTTTCAAATGCTCTGGGACGTTTCAAAACCCACTGCATCAAAACAATAAAAACACCCAAACATTAGCGAGTTGCTTAGCATTATCAAGTGATCAGGTATACCCTGTCATGGTATTTATTGGCGACTGTACTTTCAAAACTAAG
Source organism: Psychromonas hadalis ATCC BAA-638 (assembly GCF_000420245.1). Taxonomy (GTDB): domain Bacteria; phylum Pseudomonadota; class Gammaproteobacteria; order Enterobacterales; family Psychromonadaceae; genus Psychromonas; species Psychromonas hadalis. The sequence goes on from NZ_ATUO01000112.1 coordinate 7,907, forward strand.
ATGCCTGATAATGTGACATATGCACGTGGTTGTGTGAAGTATATCAAAACTAAACAAGATATTCACTTCACTGCAGAGCAAGTTAATGAAATTATAACCGTGATTGAAGCTGGGCAATTAGCAAATACTTTGTAAAGCAACGTTATGCGTAATCAACATGTGAAAAAGATCGTTTAAGCTAAAATGCTATTTGAAATTGTTATCTAAAAGAAAGAAGAGTGCGCTAAGCAACCTTGTCCTAAATAATGTTAACAGAAGCTAAAAATGTAGTTAAGAAATCTTTGGGGGGATTGGTTTTCTGGCAAAGTGAATGATTGCAAAGAGAGTTAAAAGTTTGGTAACGACTCAGCACCCCTTCAAAGTTGAGGTGTTTTTATAAAAATAGACGGTAAATGCTCAGGGCAAAGCCTTTTATGCTTAGTTCAAGGCGAAAAAGCGTAGTTTAGTAGTTTAAATGAGCATTTTTCAACACGGTTATCAGAGATAACTGACGTTTAACCACGAACAAAACTTAAATGGCAATGACCTGAGTAGTTACAACGTTTGTTTGCAATTTCATTAGAAAATGGCCAGTTTGTGACTAAGACTACCCCGTAAAGGGGAAAAAATAACTTAGAAAATACCTACTTTGGTAACCCAAAGCAGTGGCCCAATTAACTATGCCATTACAATATATAATATTAGTCAATCTCAGTTTTTGATTTGTATTCACAGAGATCTTCAATGATACAGCTAGCACACCTTGGCTTTCTGGCGATGCAAGTATAACGACCGTGGAGGATAAGCCAGTGATGCAAGTTAAAGAAAAATTCACTTTTATTGGGTGTTAGTCTGATAATACTCTGCTCAGTTTCTTCAACCGTCTTACCCTGCGCATATCTCGTTTTGTTGCAAACTCGTTGTATATGAGTGTCTACCGCAATGAAGTATTTACCTTCATTATCTTTCAACCAGCCAAAAGCGGTATTTAATACCACGTTAGCGGTTTTCCTGCCCACGCCGGGTAATGCTTCAAGTGCTTTACGGTTTTCTGGTACTTCACTGTTATGTAAATCAATGAGCATTTTGCAGGCTTTTATTACATTGCGCGCTTTGCTATTAAATAGGCCAATGGTTTTGATATAGCGTTTTAAACCCTCTTCCCCTAACGCATAGATAGCCTCTGGTGTATTGGCGATAGGAAACAGTTTATTAGTGGCTTTATTAACACTCACATCAGTTGCTTGGGCTGAGAGCGTCACGGCAACCAACAGTTCAAAAGGACTACTAAAGTTAAGCTCTGTTTCAGGTTTAGGGTTATTAGCACGTAAGCGTGTTAATATTTCTAGGCGTTTGGCTTTATTCATTTTCACCTCTCGCGTCGATCGCATTTTTTAAAGCAATAATTAGCCCCATAATAATAAATGCACCCGGGGGTAATGCCGCTAATAAAAAGCTGGTCTCAGTATGGTAAAGGGTGATGGTTAAAAATGAAGACCAATCACCCAATAACGTTTCAATGCCATCAAACAGCGTACCTTGGGCAAGCACTTCTCGTGTTGCACCCAGTAATAACAGCACTGCGCTAAAACCAAGCCCCATCATCAAACCATCAAAGGCAGCATGTTTAACACCGTTTTTAGAGGCAAAAGCTTCAGCGCGTCCAATGATGATACAGTTGGTGACGATAAGCGGAATGAATATTCCCAGTGACAGATATAATTCGTAGGTAAAAGCGTTCATTAAGAGTTGCACGCAGGTGACCAGTGAAGCGATAATCATGACAAAAATAGGGATGCGAATCGCTTTTGGCACATGGTGGCGAATCATCGAAACAAGTGTGTTTGATGCCACTAAAACAAACAGGGTGGCGATAGCAAGGCCAAGTGCATTGGTGACGGTATTGGTGACGGCAAGCAGGGGGCATAAACCTAATAACTGTACAATGCCGGGATTGTTTTTCCATAATCCTTGCCACGCTAGCTCTTTGTAGATTGCATTTTTTTCTGCATTGGTTTCTACTTTGCTCTCTACTGTTTTTTCATTTTCTGGTGTTGCTTGCTGAGTCATTCGAATTCTCCGCAGTTCGCAGGGTGATTAAATAGCGTATCACTGTTTTTGTTAAAGTAGATCAAGGTATCTTTGACTGCCAGTGTGATGGCACGTGGGGTGATCGTTGCGCCTGTAAACGCATCAATATCACCGCCATTTTTTTTCACTTCCCAGCGAGCACTTTGATCTTTTTGATAATGTTTATTATTAAAGCTGTAGATCCAATCTGATTTATTGGTTTGAATTTTATCACCTAATCCCGGTGTTTCGCTATGACGAATAACACGCACACCCGCTACTTTTCCATCTGCAAAAATACCCACAGCCAGTTTTATTTCGCCTGCATAACCTTTAAAGGTGCTTGTCTCTAACATGAGCGCGACAGGTTTACCTGCCTTTTTAGCCACAAAAACTTGCTGTGATCGGTCTTTACCTAATAGGGTGTCATCGTTAATTATAAAACAACTGGCAAAAATATCGTTATCGTATGAATCTTTGGGAATTAATTGGTTGATGGTTTTGAGCAGTGCCATTTGCTCTTGTTTGGCAATAACCGGTTTAGTGAGCTGGTTTACGGTGGCAACGGCTGCTGTGCAGATAATTGCAAAGGCGGCTAATAAAAATCCATTACGTGAGATTGCAGATAAAATCATGCTTTACCTCCATAAACTTTCGGCTGAGTGTAATAGTCGATTAACGGCACACACATATTGCCGAGTAATACTGCGAATGCAATGGCGTCTGGGTAACCGCCCACATTACGGATCAGCACCACAATAAAGGCGATTAAAAAGCCGTACAAAAGGCGACCCTTAACGGTGGTTGCTGCACTGACTGGATCGGTGAGAATAAAAAATGCACCGAGCATCGTTGCACCTGAAAGTAGATGGAACAGTGGTGAGCCATTCAGGTCGGGTTGGTAAGCAAAAGCGATGAATGAAAAAATAGTGATGCCTAATAGGAAACTAATAGGGATCATCCAGTGAATCACACGTTTGGCGAGTAAAATTGCACCACCAAATAAAAAACCTAAATTCACCCATAAAATCGCTTGTGCAGAGGCCGCTTTAAAAGAGGCGCTGTCGAATATTTCAGTACTAGTAAATCCTGATTTTAAGCTGTTTTTTAAGGTGTCGAGTGGGGTTGCCATGGTCAAACCATCTATTTTCACACTGAGTTGTGCCACACTATAACCATCTAATGTTTGGCCTGTTAATAGGGTATTGAGCTGATCTAAAAATGACAGTTCAAAGGGTTGCAGGCTTAACATCGGTAACCAAGCGGTCATCTGTACGGGAAACGATATTAGCAATAGTACATAAGCTGCCATTGCTGGATTAAAGAGGTTTTGCCCGAGGCCACCATAGAGCTGCTTAACAAAAATGATAGCGAATAGTGTACCGATAACCACAATCCACCAAGGTGCAAGTGGTGGAATGGAGATGGCGATTAAAATGGCGGTTAATAATGCACTGCCATCTTTTAAGGTATTAATAATGGGACGTTTACGCAGTTTCAAAATGAACGCTTCTGCGCTTAGTGCAACGATGCCCGCTAATAAAATTTGCAGTAGGTTACTGATGCCAAAAAAATAGCTTTGTAAGGCAATGCCGGGTATTAAACACAGCATTACTAAGACCATTATTTGTGAACTACTACGGCGAGTACGTTGATGTGGCGAGCTTGCATTGATAAATGCCATTATTGTTGTTCCTCGTTTTCTTCTTTATTTTCACGCTCGATGGCAAGTTTTGCTTTTTTCGCTTTAGCGCGTGCAATGACAGCCGCAATTTTAGCTTTTTTTATATCAGCGGGAAAAGGGGGATCGTCCGTCTCGCTTTCTGATACAGAGAGTGTTTCAATTTTTTCCTGTTTGTGTAAACGTGCTTGTGCTTTTCGCTGTTTACGTGCTTCAATCACTGCGCTGTTATCTGGCTCTGTCGCATTATTCTCATCTGCTAATCGTATTTTTTCTGCTTTTTTCGTTTTTGCACGCGCGATAGCGGCTGCTACGGCCACTTTTTTTGGATCAGCTTCTGTTTCTGTCTTTGTATCTTTATTGGTAAGTGCTGCTTTTTTTGCTTTTGCGCGGGTTATCGCTGCTGCCACGGCTACTTTTTTAGGATCTATTTCTGTTGCTTCAGTGTTTTCCTTATTATTTTCAAGTGCTGCTTTTTTTGCTTTTGCGCGGGTTATTGCGGCTGCCACG
>NZ_ATUO01000113.1 GCF_000420245.1 Psychromonas hadalis ATCC BAA-638
ACGGATAATATAACGGAAAATTCGGTATTGTGTAGTGATGGCTCATGGTCATATGTGACGATAGCCAAGCAAACAAATTGTGACCATAAGCGACTAATAAACGGTAAAGTGAGAGTAATAGATAAGGTTTACCACATCCAGACCGTGAACGGTGCAATAGCGCATTTTAAGGGTTGGGTTAACGGAAAAATGAAAGGCGTAGCAACAAAATATTTATCGAATTATCTTGCTTGGTTCAGGGAAAGCAACGCAAAGCTCAATAAACAAGAAATATTAGTCGCGGCCTATGGGTGACAACAGTGTTCTACAACAGAGCCATAAGAGTATAGGTAGAATAAACATCCTTTTTCTTAATACCTAAAATATGCTTACCTCATATTTACCTCTTTTTTCATTGCTCTGAGGGGGTAAAATACTGACATTTATCGCCTATTATGCAACTCTTTTACAAAATTACAGGTAAAAATGCAAGTCCCTGCCGCTGTTGTCTAAACCAGCTACCTCTGTTTATGATGAACTTGCCTTTATTCAAAAAAAATATATGAGGAGGTACTCGACTTTCCAGCTGTAAGCTCTTTACTATTTTCATTCTTTTTAAGAAGGTGACTGAGTATCTTTTCTATCACAACTGGAGTTCATTAGACACATCCCTGTGCCTAACCCCTGCGGGGCAGCATTCGCTGTGCAAATCAGCTTTCCTGCCGATTTGTCAATGCTTGCAATGATCTTAACCACAGCACCGCATTGATGACAGGTTTCTATCTTTATCCCAAAGACCCGTTTGAGCCTGTCGACCAGGTCTTTTATTTACGTTTTTCACTGTTTTTGGGGGGCTAGTCCCGTCCGGATTTTGATGTGCCCCCTGCTTTGTTTGTAAGCGTTCAATAAACCCCATCTAACAAAGCTACAAAATAACTGTCACTCTTTCCTTTAACTCAAAGGAAACTATTATGCATAGCAAGCCACTTACAAAAATACAGCAAGACTGGTTAGATCATGTTAATCAAGCCACTAAAAAAAACTTATCCATGTCTGCCTACGCGAAGCAAAACAACTTGGCTTTAAAAGCATTCTATAACGCACGCTCATCATTAATGCAAAAAGGAATATTGCCGTCAATAAGTCGTAATCACCTAGTCCCCCTAGCGCAATCCCTTACAAGTAACCCAAGTGTAACAACCTCTTGCCGAATCACATTATGCAATGGTGTCATTATTGAGCTTGCTGATGTTGGCATAAGCGACTTACTCAATAGCGCCAACCAGTTATGATGAGGCCTTGCAACTCGATAGAAAAAATATACCTCTGCCGTGAGCCTGTTGATTTTCGAAAAGCGATCAATGGGCTCTCTATGATGGTGGAAGAGACACTTTGCCTTGATCCGTTTTCATCACAACTGTTTGTCTTCACAAATAAAAGGCGTAACAAAATTAAAATATTGGTGTGGGATAAAACAGGCTTTATCTTGTGGCTAAAAGCACTTGATGATGCGCAATTCAAATGGCCATTAAAGGATAAAAAGGAGGTACTTTCAATTAATGGGCAACAGCTAAATTGGTTACTTGATGGTATCGATGTTTTTGCGATGAAACCCCATAAAACCTTACACTACAGCACTGTTTTGTGATGCTTTTTTAGCGTGTTTTTAGTATAATACACGCCATGAAAACGACTAATAAACAACTGCTTAAAGAGAACCAAAACCTTCAGAAATTATTACTGAAGCACAATCTCTGTTAATTGAAAAAGAACGTTTTCTCACAAAAAATGAGGCAACAATCAGTACGCTACTCGAGCAACTGAAGCTTGCACGTCATCAAAAGTTTTCACCTACCAGTGAAAAACAGAGCCCACAACAGGATGAGTTGTTTGATGAAGCAGAGCACCTAGTTAGCTCAGAATCACCCCAAGATGAGAGTATTGAAGATGAAAAAAATACTGAGTCGATCACGCCTCCCAAGAAAAAGAAACGTGGTCGCTCTGTATTACCTGCACATCTAAAACGCGTTGATATTATTCATGACTTAGCGGCGTCAGAAAAATTTTGCCCGCATGATGGGCAACCTTTGCATAAGATTGGTGAAGAAATCTCTGAGCAGTTAGAGATTATCCCTGCGAAAGTACGTGTTATCCGCCACCGTCGTTTTAAATACGCTTGTCGGTGTTGCGAACAAAGTATTCATACCGCCAACATGCCTAAGCAAGCATTTCCAAAAAGTAACGCAAGTGCAGGCACCTTGGCTTATATTGCGGTCAGTAAATACCAAGATGCATTGCCACTTTATCGATTAGAAAATATATTCAAGCGCTCAAAGGTGCATATACCCCGCAATACCATGGCGAATTGGATGATAAAACTCGGTGGAGAAACATTTACCCCGCTGATAAACCTCATGCGTGACCGATTACTTGAACAAGCGCTTATTCATTATGATGAAACGACTTATCAGGTGCTAAAAGAGGCAGGTAAAACAGCGCAATCCAAATCCTATATGTGGGTAGGGCTGGCTGGTGAGCAAGGTAAGCGCGTCGTTTTGTTTGATTATGCGCCGACACGAGCAGGCACTGTACCGACTTCATTGCTGGATGACTTTAGTGGTTATCTTGTCACGGATGATTATGGTGGATACAACGCAGTCTGTAAGGAAAATGGCATCACCCGAGTGGCTTGCTGGGCTCACGCTCGTCGAAAATTTAACGATGCGCTGAAAATACAAAAGGTGAAAACAGGCAAAGCTCAAGTTGCAATGAACTACATTGGAAAGCTTTATCGCATTGAAAAGCAGTGTGCTGAGTTATCGAATAGAGAACGACTAACAAACCGCCAAAAAGAGTCGTCTACTATTATCAACGAGATGCGAGCGTGGTTAGATAAGTCACTATTACAATCACCGAAACAATCCAAGCTGGGTGTTGCACTACACTACCTCAATAATAACTGGTCGAGATTAATTGAGTTTTTAACGGATGGCATTAGCCCATTAGATAACAATGCAGCTGAAAATGCGATTAGGCCATTTGTGATTGGGCGTAAAAACTGGCTACACTCATGCAGTGTAAAAGGAGCGCATGCTAGTGCTGCTATTTACAGCATCATTGAGACAGCTAAAGCGAATGGGCTCGACCCTTATGGTTATTTGAAACACATAATCGAACAATTACCGCTTGTTGAAAGAGTCGAGCAGGTAGAAGCTTTATTGCCATGGAATATTAACAATGAAGCGCTAACAGCTTGGGATTAATTTAGCTAGGTGGGTTAGTTGAGCGGTTACGTTATAATCATCAATAATACTGACCAGTCTAAGATAGCAATTGCTGCTAGCCGTTTTCTAGATGAGGTTAAACGATGCATTCTTATTGCACCTGATGAAACTAAACATTCTCCTTCCATTAGTATCGGTACAGTCCTTTCTGATCCATCAAGCACAATTGATGGCCTTATGGCAGTTGCAGACGAGGCTCTTTATCAAGCAAAAAAAGACGGGAGAGGTTGTTGGCGTGCGGCTCCGATTAATAAGGCGCTGTAAAATATACCTTGATTACCCTGTCCGATAAGAAAAAAATCTAAAAACCCCTCAAAAAAAACGACAAGCAGCTTCTATTGATGCTTGTGAACCTGATGCCTTAACAATCGAACGGTCCGCATTACTTACCCATGAGATGGCTCAATTTTATAGACGTTTGATACGTCGTTCAGCGCCTAACGTGCTCTGTTAAAATAAATTATTTGCCCATTATTCTGTGTCTTTTATAAGCATAGCGCATTAACTCGATTGTTATTTTCACATAAATGATCTGATCAACAGGACAGCGTAAATTTCAATCCTAGCCTAATTTATTTGTCTATAAAGGCGAAAGCCTGACAGAGAGGGTAATGAAGCGTTATTTATTTTTATTAAGCTATTTTTACCTGTGAACACTTGCTATTAAAGCTCTTTAGTAAAAGAAAACAGTGCGCCACCTAAAGAAGATTCAGAGACGACAATCTTACCGTCCATTTTTATCGCAGCTGCTTTTGCGATAGATAGGCCAAGACCTAAACCGCCGGTTTTGCGACTACGACTTTTATCCAAGCGGGCAAAAGCCATAAAGATGGTCTCTCTATCATCAATCGGGATACCAACACCATCATCTTCCACAGTGATAGACAATTGCTGATCACTATTGAAGCCAGTGACCTTAGCAGAAATGTTGATTTTTACTTGGGCATAGTTAAAGGCATTTTTAATAAAGTTATCGACTAACAACCTTAAATAGAATGGATTGGTGGTTATTTCAACTGATTCAGCAACGATTAAGCGGTACTCTTTGTTTTGGTTTTTAGCTAAAAGTTGCAGTCTGGATTCGATAAATGCCTTTACTTCAATCGTTTGAAACTGATCTACCTCACTTTCACTATTTGAAATTGAGCCGGCAACTGTTGTTGAATTTATTTTTGAATATTCAACAATCTGACTTATCAATTCATTAATGTCGACCACATAGTTATCGACATCATCAACCAGTGCCAATACATCTAACTCCGTACTTTTTCTACGAATTAACCCTGATGCTAATTGAATACGACTTAATGGTGTTCTTACTTCGTGAGGGATTGCTTGAGCAAATATATCACGCTCTTTAACATTGTCAGCGATTGCTTGTGCCATGTCATTAAAGCTATGCGCAAGCTTATCTAAAGGTTTTAGGATGTTTTCATCCGCTTTAGCCTGCATATCTCCTGAGCCAAATTTCTGGTGGGTATCAATAAGTGCGTTAATTTGGTTTTGTAGATTTTTGATTGGCCAATAAATAGCAATGCCAAGAAATAAAGAGATGATCAGTATTAATGACAGGAAGACGAAATCAACATCCTCATCATCTAATATACCTTGCAGAAAAGCTTCCGCATAGTTTTCAGAAAAGCCTTCCGGCATTTCCTCAGTAAAGTCCTCTAGCTTGAGTTCACTTCCATATTTCTCATAAATAATGAGATTACTTTTTGCGTTAGGCAGTTTAAATTCAACAAAACGCCCGCCATCAGACATTTGATAATAAAAAGTATTGTTAATACGTGTGATTAATTGGCATGAAGGACAAATATTGCTATTCAAGCTGGGATTAACGAGTTTAGCGATGAGAAAGCTATCTAACGGAAAACCAAGGGGAATAATTTGTTGCTCGGTATCAATTTGCCTTTCAGCATTAACCGCTATTTCTTTAAATATATAGTTAACCTCAAAAATAAACTCGTAAAAGTCCTCTTGATCATCATAACTGTTCATAAAGAATTTTGTTAAGGACACACTAATGATTACCGAGATAACAATAGCTAAATAAAGGCGTGAGAATAAAGAGAGCGATAACTTATTCATTAACTGACTTGCTCATGGATTAACTTATAACCTTGATTTCGTATAGTGGTGATAACTTTGTAGGGTATTTTATCATCACCTAGTTTTTTTCGTAAGGCTGATATACGCATGTCGATAGAGCGATTACTAAAATCATAATCGATGCCTCTTAGCGCCTGACAGCATTGTTCACGTGAAATAACTTTACCGGCATTTTTATGCAGTAATTTTAGCATTTCATATTCAGAGCCAGTAAGCGTTAATAACTTGCCTTGAAAGGTGACTTGATTGCTCGCGTCACTGATTGTTAACGCGGTTGCTGCTGGTGCTGCAATAGTTCGGTTGCGGCGTAATAGTGCTTCTATTCTAGCGACCAGCACATGTGGCCGTAAGGGTTTGAGCAAATAATCATCGGCGCCCATTTTTAATAGACTGACTTCACTAACGTCGTCATCACAGGCAGTAAGAATTAATATCGGCTGCTGGTAAAACTCTCGAGCCACTTTACATATTTCGATACCGCTCATGCCGGGTAACATCAAATCAAGAATAATCAACTCAGGCTTAGTATTTTTTATCGCGGCTAAGGCCAGCGCACCATCGTCAATAACGGTAACTTGATAACCTTCAGCGTCTAAATACATGGCGGTTAAGCGTGCTATTTCAGCGTCATCTTCAATAAGTAATATTCTGGTTTTGCTCATTATTTTTCTCTTCATTATGCAGTCACGATGCAAATTTAACGTAAACGTTCGCGCAATTAAAGTCTAGCTTACACGTGCTTACAAAGGCTTACTTTTGCTTACCCAAAACCTTTATTAAATCATTGATAATAACTCATCGCATTATTTTGCAAAAAAGTGTTGTAGAAAAGGTATGCAGGTAAAACGGTGCAAATAGCAGCGTTGCCACAACCAAATTATAAACAATTACGGCGCAACAATTTATTAATTAATCCTGAAGGAAATGCTCAATGGTACCAACCAATAAAACCCTTATTGCTTTAGCAATAATAACCACCAGCATATTAACGGCTTGTGGTAGTTCTGATGCTAAAAAAGCAACCACTATCACACCAACACTTGATACAGGTGTTACTCAGCCTGTTAACACATATAAAGATGTTGCATGTAAAGACATGTTGTCAGTCTCTCAGTTATCTATTTTAACCTCTGGCTCTACTTGTGGTTATCTCACAGTGCCGGAAAAACATGCTTTATATGGCAAACCAGCCTCAACAAAAAACATTGAAATTGCGGTGATTAAGTTAGCGTCTACCTCAGCCAATAAAAAATCCGATCCAGTTGTTTACCTTGAGGGTGGCCCCGGTGGTAGTGCCAGTTCAAGTCTTGGTGACATCGTTGCGGATGGTACCTTCCTCAAAAACAGGGATGTCTACTTAGTTGACCAACGTGGTACAGGTTATTCAAAACCCGCATTATTCTGTAGTGAATTTGATCAATCAGGATCAGCAGAGCAGTTAAAAGCCTGTAAAACTCGACTTGAAGCATCAGGTATTGATTTGAATGCTTATCGAAGCGTACAAAATGCGCTGGACATCATTGAATTAAGAAAAGTTTTAGCTATTTCACAATGGAATTTATATGGCATTTCTTATGGTACTCGTCTTGCGACCACCATAATGCGTGAAAATAGTGACGGTATTCGCAGTGTTATTTTAGATGGCATGTTCCCAATAGAAGTGAACGGCATCTCAGATACGCCCTGGGCAAATTATGAGTCGTTAAATCAAATAGTAAAAAACTGTGAAAATTCAGCTGACTGTCCTACTGATGAATTCAAAAGCATTATCGAAGATATAATTGCCCGTATGCACAATGAAGGCATGATGGCTCAGAGTCGAGAGTTTATTCAAATCTTGCTTGAACTTGGTACGCAGCCGGTAATCATTGATTACTTATTAGCCGTCAATGAAGATGTTAGTAAATATGCATCAGTTTTTGCAACTATGATGGCTGAGCAAGGTATCGGAGAGAGCGAAAGCACTGCACAAGAGCAAGGTGGAGCAGACAGATTTTACAACGCGATGGGTTTATCCACTATTTGCGCTGAAGAATATCCATTCTTAAATACTAGCGCGCTAACTGATGATAATAGTCAAGGTTGGTCGGCAAGCACCCAAGTTGCGGTCGCTGATATGTACCACATGGGCTTTGATAAGGCTGCTTGCAAAGCTTGGGATGTTAGCCCAGCCAACGACATTGAGACCCAAGCAGTTAGTAGTAACTTACCGGTATTAATGCTTAATGGCCGACAAGATACACAAACACCCGCAGCGTGGGGCACATTGGTTGCTCAAAATATGCCAAATGCACAAAACATTACTAACCCACAAGGTGGTCATGGACAATTATTTGCTGGCCTTAGTTGTTTTAACAGCTTGGCCGAAGCCTTTTTAGCTCAGCCAAATCAAGCGCTTGATACTAGCTGTGTCGAGGATATCCCTGAACTGACTTATGATGACGACAGTAGCGGAAATGGTGGCAATGCAGCGTTAGAGCAAGCTTTTTCAAAGAAAACTTCAGTATTTGGCATTCCTATTTATGGCACTGCACAAACCCCTGATGAAGCGATGTTACACGCCGCTAATATTATGGCGCAATACTTAGATAATGATGAAGATGGTCAACCAGATAATGCCTTGGTGGTCGAGTACATGCTTGAGCAAGGTGCCACTTTAATCATGGCTAAGGATGAAGACGAAATAGGCACCATATTTGCACAAATCCCAGAGTCGGATGCCTATCAAGATTTGTATGCCAGTGAAGTGGTTATTGCTGGTGCCGAAGGGGGCTTTGACGCCAGCCTTGAAGAAGTTTTACACCTGATCACTCATATGGGTTATGCCGGTGTTTACCCTGAAGTATTTGGTGAAAAAATCGGTTCAGACATCGCCAATGCTATGGATATCGCCCGCGGCGGTCAGTTTGAAACTATGCCAGCAAGTTATCCGGACACGGCTTGGTATACCTATGATGATGAAAGCTGTGATTATAGCTGTATGGTCACTGAATATGTGTATTGGTCATTAAGCTCTATGTTAGGGGCCCAAGTTGGCGATCAACGTTTGGCTCAAATCAATAGTGAGTGGCAGTTAAATACCTTGGAAAAAGTACAAAGTAAAGATCCAACGGTATATGCATTATTAACGGATGCTGAATATGGCTTGGCAACGTCATTGCCTGATGGCAACTACTCTGCACAAGCGTTTATTATTAAGGCAACAGAAGCTGATACCGATGAAGGTGACGGTGACGAACAAACTGCTCGTTTCACTTTTAAAAATGATGATAGCAGCTCAGATACCGTTTATATGAATGGCGTTATTGGCTCAGATACTTTAACTGTAATGCAGGCGTTATTTAATAACTACCCACAAATTACCACTTTGGTGATGCAAGATGTACCTGGCTCTATGGATGATGAAATCAATTTATTAGCATCAATGGAGCTTCGAAACCGTGGCATTAATACCCATATTCCAGCGGACGGCATGGTGGCCTCAGGCGGCAGTGATATGTTTTTAGCGGGCGTTAAACGTACTATTGCCCCAGGCGCTAAAATAGGTGTTCATTCATGGAATGATGGCAGTGGCAAGGCTGCATTAGATTACCCTAGAGAGCATCAAGCGCATGTTATCTACCTTGATTATTATAACGCTATCGGCATAACAACTGACTTTTACTGGTATACCCTTGAAGCCGCTGCAGCTGATAGTATCCATTGGATGACAGCTGAAGAAATGGTTTTATATGGCGTATTAACAAACTAACCCTTTGGTATTAATCCAGTTTACCTTATGAGTTAATAAGCTCTTTTATCACCTGTATCGTAATTCTTGCATGGCTGATAAAGGAGCTTTTTTATCAGCTAATAGCAATAGTCATAACTCATATGGATTAAGGAATATGAAACATCGAATACCTCTCACGGCATCGCTTACAAACGCTTACTTGCGCTTACCCTAAAGCTCGTTCAAATAGTGGACAATGATTTATCGGTTAACACCGAGTACTTACCTTTAATTACGTTTGAATAGTTTTGGAGAAAATAATGACCTTAATGAATAAAGGCCCTTTGGCTAACGGTTTTACAACTTCTTTTACAAAAGTTGCACTTGCCATTGTAATCAGTTCAACGTTAGTTGCATGTGGTGGTTCAAGTAGTGATAAAAAAACGACCGTTGAAGAAACAGTAACGCCTCCGGTCACGACGACGCCAACAACTACACCCACGACAACCCCAACTACCACTCCGACTAATCCGGCCAGTAATGATTTGGGCATTTCTGTAGTGCCAGATGAATTAAAGAATACTTATAGCGCGGCATTAAAATTTGACCGTTATACCAAGGTTGATACACCCAATGGTGGCGCAATTCATATTATTGCTCAAAATGAAATTACGGATAATCAAATTGTCCGTGCTCGCAGTATATTAGAACATTTTTTAAAGGATTTTCCTGGCTCTGAATATGGTGCAGATAAAAGCGAAGTTGCCAATAAAATGGCCGAAAATGGTGCGATATTATTACTGCTAAATGGCGTTGATGATGGCTCTAATGCGGCTGAAAATATTGGTGGTCAACCATTGTATTATGGTGAAATGCAAGTGGAAGGTCATAGCTGGTATATCACGCAGAATTATGACCATCGCGATGCCTCGTTCGAAGAGATTTTACATCTAGTGCATGATTACGGTATCGGCCTTGACCAAGAGGCTAAATTTACGGGTGCCTTACCAAAATTTCAAGCAGATATCCGCGCAGCACAAGTAACAGCACTATCAGGACAACTTTGGGCTTGGCCAGCAGATATGGCCGATTGGGTGGCTGAGATAACCGCTGACAATAGTTTAACACAAGAATATTTAGCGGCAGTGGTAGATAGTTATTATGGTCTTTGGGGAGCCTTTACCGGTAAATATGGTATGTGGGGAATGTATGTTGCCAAAACCCGCAGTGATATGGCTGAAAAAGACCCACAAGGTGCAGCGATAATGGCTAATCAATTTTTCCATCCATACCTTACTTATAACGCGCGCATTGATGCAAGTTTTGTTGGCGCCTTTAGCTTAACCTTTAAGCAGAGTTTATCTTATACAAACCATGCACAATACCTTAAAGATGTCACCTTAACAGGTAGCAATGACAGCAATGTGGTGGTGAACCAATTTGATAACAATATTACCGGTAATGCTGGTGTAAATACGGTGATATTTTCTGGTCAAGCAGCACAATATCAAATTACCAGTGAAAATGGTGCCGTTAAAGTACAAGACTTACAAGATGAACGCGATGGCATGAATACCTTAGTAGGGATTGAAAAGTTACAGTTTTCAGATAGCATTATTGAGGTATCTTCGCTTTAGTAAACCTCTCTTTAAAAACTTAGCCTAAATAAAGTGCTATTTCATTAAGAAATAGTGCTTTAAGCAATTTATTTCATTATTAATTAATCCAAGACTAATGGCTCGAAAAATCCGATAATTAGCGCCATTAACACCAATCTATTGATTGGCTGCATACAACTTCGGAAATATATCAATGGAAATCAAAGTTAACTTTCTCGACAACCTCAGGCTTGAAGCCAAGTTTGACGAATTCTCTGTCATCGCCGATCAGCCTATTCGCTATAAAGGTGACGGCTCAGCACCAGGTCCTTTTGATTACTTCCTAGCATCTTCGGCGCTTTGTGCAGCGTACTTTGTTAAGGTCTATTGTAATGCTCGTGATATCCCAACGGATAATATTCGTTTATCACAAAATAATATTATTGACCCAGAAGACAGATATAACCAAATCTTTAAAATTCAGGTGGAGTTGCCTGACAGTATTTCTGAAAAAGACAAAAAATTACTTGATTACCACCTTTGCTCAGCCAGCTTCAACAGGCGTTCTGGCATAGGTGGAGTTATTAAGCTTGCAAAAGCAAGTCGTTCAATCATGCTTTCTAAATTATAACGACGATTAAACTTATCGCTAAACTCTGCAAGATACCGAGGTAGATGCTTCAAGTTTATAGCATGAAAGGTACCATGCATGGCGTTTTTTACATTGCTAATCATGGTGTTTACCCATTTGAAATAAGGGATTTCAACACACTCTGTGCCTCCGCCTGTTACAATTGAAAAATGAAATACATCTGCATCACCAAGACCGTTAAAACATGCAAACCCATCTGAAACTGTTACTGATTTAGCTTTTATATGTCGTTTTTCCCAATCCGTTATTTCTTTTTTTTGAAAGCCTTTAACTACGCTGAAGCGCATAGCTACTGGATGCATCTCATCATTTAGTGATACAGCCGCAACAAGTGGGCGCTTTCCTTTTGCCCCTCGACCTTTGGTTCCCTTACGTACGCCACCCCAATATGCATCATCAATTTGAATAAAGCCTTCCAATGGTTTTTGATCATCTCGCTCTATAATGCCCCAAGAAATTTAAACGATAAAATTAATATCCTTATTCCTATTTGAGATAATATCAACCCAAATAGGAGAATTGTAATGAGCAAAAAAAGAACAACATATTCAGCTGAATTTAAAAGTCGGCTTGTGCTTGAGTTATTGGAAAATGAAAAAACAATAGCTGAAATTGCCAGTAAAAATAACATCACACCTAAAAATCTTCAGAATTGGAAAAAGATATTCTTGGATAATGCAGTGATTGCAATGGAGCCTGCTAA
>NZ_ATUO01000114.1 GCF_000420245.1 Psychromonas hadalis ATCC BAA-638
CAAAAATCAAATCATCGCGGTCAATGACCGCTATAAAGATGTATTTAACTAAGGATTGGCTTCAAAATTACTTGCGATTTTGTTTTAAAATAGCCAGTCATCTAGGGCTTTTTGGAAACAATTTATCGCAAGTTATTTTGTAACGATCCCTAAGGCTGATATCACGAGTAAAAAATTCAACAAATAATTAACCACGAAGGAACAGGAATGATAAAGATACAATTTTTGTAACTACTCAGGTCGTCGCCATTTAAGCCTATTTCATCGTTGAAAAATGCTCATTTAAACCACTAAACTGCGCTTTTTCGCCTTGAACTAAGCATAACTGGCTTAGCCCTGAGCATTTACAGTCTATTTTTTATAAAAACACCTCTAATTTTAAGGGGTGCTGAGTAGTTACCAATTTTCTTGTTAATGTTTTCTTCGTTTTTCTGTGCCGCGTAGCGACTTCGTGGTTATACTTTTATAAACGGTAATCTGTTTGCACTAATATCTCTTAGATTCAAATAAATTAGACAAATCCCAATTTTTTCGGTATTTGTTGTATAATCCCCCCTATTATTATTTACACCCTTTTTATTATTGGAAATCCCATGTCTTTTGAAGCGCTTGATCTCGACCAACACCTATTAAATGCCCTTGATAAAATGGGACACAAACGTCCAACAAGCATTCAAACACTCGCTATTCCTGTGGCAATGGACGAGCAAGACATTATGGCAAGCGCGCCAACAGGAACCGGTAAAACACTGGCTTTTTTATTACCCGCTGTGCAACGCTTAATTGATTTTCCACGCCGTAAAGGAGGCTCTGCACGCATTTTAGTCTTGACCCCGACTCGTGAGCTAGCCGTTCAGATAAGTGAAGTAGCACAAAGTCTTTGTAGAGGGACAGAGCTTGTTGTAGGTAACATCATTGGTGGTATTGCTTATGAAGAGCAAGAAGAAGTGATCATGGCTAACGTTGATATCGTTATCGCCACACCAGGTCGCTTAATGGAATATATTGACGCTGAAGCATTTGACTGCCGCGAAGTAGAAACATTAGTTCTTGATGAAGCTGATCGCATGTTAGATATGGGTTTCATTGAGACCATGGACCGCATTGCAGGTGAAACACGCTGGCGTAAGCATACTGCGCTATTTTCAGCAACGTTAGAGGGTAAAGGGTTACGTGAATTTTCACGCGACATTTTAAACAGCCCCGTACAATTAAATGCAGAAGTCTCTCGCCGTGAAAGTGGCAAAATAACGCAATGGATTCACCTAGCAGATAACGCAGAGCACAAAATAAAATTACTTGCTTTTATTTTGCAACAAGAGCCTTTACATGAACAGCAGCAAAAGATGATTGTGTTTGTTAAAACACGTGATCGTCTTACTGAATTAGTGGCACAATTAGCAGAACTAGAAATTTCGTGTAACTACTTACGTGGTGAAATGGATCAAGAGAAACGAAATGAGTCTCTACGTCAATTCAAAGAGGGGAAAATCAACATCCTCATTGCAACTGATGTTGCCGCGCGCGGTATTGATGTCCCCGATATTACTCATGTTATTAACTACGATATGCCACGTAGTGCTGATATTTACGTGCACCGTATTGGCCGTACTGCACGTGCTGGTAAAAAAGGTACCGCAATTTCGCTCGTTGAAGCACACGACGTTGATATATTAAGCAAGATCGAACGTTATACCGATCAAATTCTGAAACGTCGCGTGATCAAGTCATTACGTCCAGCGAATAAAGAGGCAAAGGTCAGTCAGCGTAAATCGAAAAAACCGGTGACCAAAAAAGGTAAAGCGCGCGAGCATGAGCTAAAAGAGCAAAAGAAAGCAAAACGCCAAAAGAAAAAAGAAGAGATAGGTAAACAACGTCACCGTACTAAAAAAGCCAAAGGAAAACCAAGCTGGGCAGGTAAAGGCCCTAAAAAAGAGCCTGAAAGCGAGTAGATGAATAAATAACTATCAGTCATTAGCCGTCAGCTTTCAGTGCAAACTGACGGCTGACCGCTTTAGTTATCTTTCATCACGATAAAAAACCAGTTCTGTTTCCGTTGAATCCGCTTTCACAAAGTAATAGCCATCCACGTCAAAAGTCGTTAACTGCTTTATCTCTGTGATCTCATTTTCTAAGATATAACGTGCCATTAACCCACGTGCTTTTTTAGCGTAAAAACTGATCACTTTATACTGACCCTTTTTCTGATCTTTAAAGATAGGCGTAATGATTGTCCCTTTTAACTCTTTTTTCTTCACCGCTTTGAAATACTCATTAGAGGCAAGGTTGATCAGTAACTCATCTCCTTGCTCTTTTAATACACGGTTCACTTCATCTGTTACCAATGATCCCCAAAACTGATAAAGGTTACTGCCTCGTACGTTTTCAAGGCGTGTTCCCATCTCTAAGCGGTATGCCAACATCAAATCTAAAGGTCTTAACAGACCATATAAACCAGAGAGAATACGCAGATGTTGTTGTGCATAGGTTAATGTTTTAGGCGCGAGGGTTTCAGCTTGTAACCCAGTATAAACATCACCTTTAAAAGCAAACAGTGCTTGCTTCGCATATTCAGGTGTCAGTGGTAATTTCCAATCGGCAAAACGCGCCACGTTTAATCCAGCGATTTTATCACTGACTTTCATTAATGAGGCAAGTTCCTGCATTGAAAGCTGCTGACAACGCTTTATGAGTAACTCACTTTCAGATAACAACGAGGTTTGTGTAAATTCAGATGTTGGGGGAGCATTTTCAAAATCAAGCGTTTTAGCGGGTGAGAGTAAAATTAACATAAAGTTCCTAGGAATATTTGACCAGTGAGGGTAAATTGAACAAC
Organism: Psychromonas hadalis ATCC BAA-638; assembly: GCF_000420245.1. GTDB lineage: Bacteria > Pseudomonadota > Gammaproteobacteria > Enterobacterales > Psychromonadaceae > Psychromonas > Psychromonas hadalis. Next base: position 2,837 of record NZ_ATUO01000114.1, read on the forward strand.
CGCTCAGTCTTATGATAGGGGTCTTGCATGTCGGAGGGGGTGCTTTAGCCCTGACTCGTACACAAAGACCTAAAAAGTAAATTGGACGTACTGCTTTAGCTGCGCTTTGATAACCAAGCAGGACTAAAGTCCTACGTCCAAAATAAAGCTTTAACCGTGTGATACCAATCTACAAAGTAAATAGAAAGTGATACTTTAGCTTCACTTGTTTTGACTTTACTTTTCAAAACAAGGTAAGACTAAAATCTCACTTCCTTAGGCAATAAAGCTTATTAATAATCCAATGTTATATCATCAAGCATACCTGCTCCTAATGATTTACGCCCCTCTGTTGAATCAAGCTTAATCATTAAACGTACATCATTAGCGGAATCTGCATGTGCTAACGCCTCTGTGTAACCGATAACACCCTGCTCATACAGATTAAATAACGCTTGATCAAACGTTTGCATGCCATGTTCGCTGGAGCTTTTCATAATATCTTTAAGGGTATGCAACTCACCTTTACGAATCGCTTCTGCCATGGTGGGTGTATTATATAAAATTTCAAAGGCTGCACGACGTGATTTACCATCCGCGGTTGGAATCAGTTGCTGCGCCACAATCGCACGTAGATTAACGGACAGATCAAAAAGAAATTGGCGATGTCGGTCTTCTGGTACGAGGTGTAAAATACGATCTAAGGCTTGATTGGCATTATTTGCGTGTAACGTTGCCATACACAGATGACCCGTTTCAGCAAAGGTCAGTGCAAACTCCATGGTTTTACGGGTGCGTATCTCACCAATCAAGATAACATCGGGCGCTTGGCGCAGTGAATTTTTAAGCGCTTCTTCAAAAGAATCGGTATCAATACCCACTTCACGTTGCGTGATCACCGATGAACCATGCTCATGCACAAACTCAATAGGATCTTCAATGGTTAAAATATGCCCTGATACATTTTGATTACGGTAACCAATCATAGCGGCTTGTGTTGTCGATTTACCCGAGCCGGTTGCGCCGACAAACAGAATCAAACCTCGATTTGCCATACAGGTTTCTCGGAGTTGCAAAGGTAAATGCAACTCTTCAAAACTGGGGATATTGCCCTCGATACGGCGAATAACCATACCCGGTTGCTCTTTTTGCATAAAAGCACTAACCCGAAAACGCCCAGCACTGTCACTCTTGATGGCGTAATTTGCTTCTTTTGTTTCTTTAAAGTCACTAAAACGTTGCTCTCCCATCGCCTCCTTTAAAAGAGCAAATACTTGCTCTTCATTTAGTTCTTGTTGCGTGATCGACTCTAAACGACCATTTAACTTGACGGTTGCGGGTAAACCAACGGAGATATACAGATCCGAGGCTTTTAATGCATCTACTTTTACCAGTAATTTTTGTAACATATCATATTACCTTAAATTAGAATGTTTTCGGATCAGCTGCTTTTTTTGCGGCATCAGCATGTGACACTTCGCCTTTGCTGACCATATTACGTAAACATTGATCCAGAGTTTGCATGCCATGCACCATTCCCGTTTGAATAACTGAATACATTTGTGCCACTTTATCTTCACGTATTAGATTACGAATCGCAGGAATGCCGATCATAATTTCATGGGCGGCAATTCGTCCTCCTCCGTTCTTTTTAAGCAGGGTTTGTGAGATAACCGCACGTAATGATTCCGATAACATTGAACGTACCATGCTTTTTTCTTGGGCAGGGAATACATCAATAATACGGTCAATGGTTTTAGCCGCAGAAGTGGTATGCAAGGTACCAAAGACCAAATGACCCGTTTCTGCAGCGGTTAGCGCTAAACGAATGGTTTCTAAATCACGCAATTCACCGACCAAAATCACATCGGGATCTTCACGTAGCGCACTACGTAGCGCAGCATCAAAACTCAGGGTATCTTTATAAACTTCACGTTGGTTAATCAACGATTTTTTACTTTCATGTACAAACTCGATAGGATCTTCGATGGTTAAAATGTGTTCGTGACGAGTATCGTTAATATAATCAACCATCGCGGCCAGTGTGGTCGATTTACCCGACCCGGTTGGGCCGGTCACTAACACTAAACCACGCGGAAAATCAGCAATCTTTTTGAAAATTTCTGGGCACTTCAAATCCTCTAGCGTTAATATTTTGCTAGGAATAGTACGAAATACAGCGGCAGCTCCCCGTTTTTGATTAAATGCATTCACACGAAAACGGGCTAGATCAGGAATTTCAAAAGAAAAATCAGTTTCTAACTTCTCTTCATAATCTTTACGTTGCTTATCATTCATGATGTCATAAATCAGACTATGCACCTCTTTATGCTCTAATGCTGGCACATTTACCTTACGTACTTCACCATCTACTCGAATCATGGGTGGAACACCTGCAGAAAGGTGTAGATCTGATGCATTATGCTTTACACTAAAAGCTAATAATTCCGTGATATCCATAATTTAAAACCTTATTAAAAATGACTAATATAGAAAAACAAATAAATAACGTTACTCAAAAAATAGCTCATGCAGCCATGCAAGTACAACGTAATGCTGATCAAATCCAGCTACTTGCAGTCAGTAAGACCAAACCGGTTAGTTTGATCAAACAAGCATACTTTGCAGGGCTTCGCCATTTTGGTGAAAACTACGTGCAAGAGAGTATTGAAAAAATCAAACAAATTAAGCAAGATGATGATTTTAAAGAGCCACTTTTTTGGTATTTCATCGGCCCACTACAATCAAATAAAACCCGCCCCGTGGCAGAACACTTTGATTGGGTGCAAAGTATCGCGCGTTTCAAAATAGCGCAACGTCTTAATGCTCAACGCCCAGATGACCTTGCCCCCCTTAATATCTGTTTACAGGTTAATATTAGCGGAGAAGCCACTAAGTCGGGTACTACTTTATCGCAAGTTATTGAACTCGCTTCACAAGTTAGTGATCTACCACGCTTAAAACTACGTGGTATTATGGCCATTCCAGAAAAAACAGAAAATATCGAACGCCTTGAAAAACAGTTTGATGAACTCCATAACATCTATCTAACATTACAGGGCTTATACCCACAGGTTGATACACTGTCAATGGGTATGAGTGGCGACCTACAAAGTGCCATAAAATGCGGTAGCACGATGGTACGTATTGGCACCGATATTTTTGGTGCAAGAAATTAATTGCAAGTAAGACTTTAGTCTTGCATCTTTAAAAAAAGAGGTTTAAACATGTTACACAAAAAAATTGCCTTTATCGGTGCGGGCAACATGGCATCGAGTATTATCAGTGGTTTAATAAAAGATGGCTACCCAGCAGGCTCAATCTGCGCAAGTGAGCCGAATAAAGAGGCAACGGATAAACTCGTTACACAATTTTCTATTACTGGAAGCCAAGACAATAACGCCTCTGCAACATGGGCTGAAGTAATTGTCTTAGCGGTTAAGCCTCAAATTATGGCGGTAGTGTGTCAAGCACTTGTCGATGCGGGCATTGATTTCAGCAATAAACTGGTTATTTCAATCGCTGCTGGTATCTCAGTACAGCGCTTACAATCAATACTGGGTGAAAATACACCCGTTATCCGCGCAATGCCCAATACCCCCGCACTCCTACAAAAAGGGATGGCGGGTCTGTTTGCATCAACACAGGTTAATGACGGAAACAGAACATTTGCAAGTGATTTAATGCAAGCAGTCGGCGAAATGATCTGGGTGGAAGAGGAGTCGATGATTGATGCGGTGATAGCCACATCAGGCTCAGGCCCTGCTTATTTTTTCCTCTTTATGGAAGCAATGTTTAAAAAAGCAACCAAAATGGGTTTTTCAGATGAGCAAGCGAAACAACTTGTTTTACAAACCGCACTGGGTAGCGCTGAGATGGTGGCAAAAAACCCCGATATTAGTATCGCAACACTACGCGCGAATGTAACCTCAAAAGGTGGCACAACAGCCGCTGCATTAAACAGCTTTAATGACTCAGGGCTAACAGAGATCGTGGCGACAGCAATGCAAGTGGCGGCAGATCGTGGCGCAGAGATGGAAAAACTATTTTAATTAAAAGGTAATAAAAACTTATGAGCTCAGTTAATTTTTTAGTGAATACCCTATTTGACCTCTACATTATGGTCATCTTATTACGTGTTTGGTTACAGGTAGCACGCGCTGATTTTTACAACCCATTCAGCCAGTTTATCGTCAAAGCAACACAACCAATTGTTGGCCCACTACGCCGTGTTATTCCTAGCTTAGGTAGTTGGGATACAGCCACTATCTTGTTCGCTTTTATGGTGGCCTGTTTAAAAATCATCACCCTAAGTTTGATAATGAATGCGCCCTTTAACCCGATGATGATTGCAATTTCAGGTTTGGTTATTTTATTAACCGCAGTGTTTAAACTGATTTTCTGGGTACTTGTTTTACGTGCCATTTTGAGTTGGGTCAGCCAAGGTCGTAATCCAATTGAAGCGGTAATGATTCAGCTTAGTGAGCCATTACTTGCGCCTGTACGCCGTTTTATTCCTGCTATTGGTGGATTAGATCTTTCTATGATTGTGGTGTTACTGGGATTGCAATTTGTAGAACTGTTAGTAAACGACCTACTCAGCAGGTTATTCTAATAAGATGAACAAACCCTACCTAAAATATGACGGAGAAGATTTACTGCTACGTCTTATTTTACAACCCAAAGCAAGTAGAGATGCTTTTGTGGGACTACTTGGTGATGAACTTAAAGTCGCCATTACAGCGCCTCCCGTTGATGGTCAGGCGAACAAACACCTGATTAAATTCCTCAGCAAACAGTTCAAAGTGGCTAAGGGGTCTATCATTGTGGAAAAAGGTTTACTCAATCGCCATAAGTTAGTACGCATTAAAAACCCTAAACAGATACCAGATGCTATATAAGGACAGTTTATGTTTAAAATTCTTTTGATAACCCTGATCGCGACACTAAGTTTGCCAAGCGTTGCAGAGCAAAAACAAGATTTCGCCAATTTAGAAGTGCATTATATTGCCCTTCCCTCTACCTTTATCAAGCCCTATATCGCCACACAATATGGGCTTAAACGCAGTAAACATACGGGTTTAGTCAATATTTCAGTATTGGATAAAAATCAGCAATCCACGCCGATTGAAGCAGAGCTAGTTGGCACTGGACGTAACTTGATTGGACAAACTGAGCAACTTAAATTCAAAAAGATTAAAGAGGGAAAGTCGGTCTATTATATCGCTACCTATCCTTTTACTAATGAAGAAATAGTGAAATTTGATATCCAAATCAAAGCACAGGGCAAAACCAATCGATTGAAATTTCAGCATAAATTTTACGTGGAGTAACAAAAATGAACAAGCAATGGGTATTAGCAACAAGTAACAAAGGTAAAGTGAAAGAGATGAGTGAGCTATTAAATAGCTTCTCTATTGAAGTATTACCACAAAGTCATTTTGATGTTAATGAAGTGCCAGAAACAGGGACTACCTTTGTTGAAAATGCGATTATTAAAGCACGTCATGCTGCTAAGATAACGGGTTTACCTGCTATTGCTGATGATTCGGGGGTAGAAGTCGATTTTTTAAATGGTCAACCGGGGATCTGCTCGGCACGTTTTGCCGGTAAAAATGCCAGTGACCAAGAAAATATTGATCTGTTATTAAATAAATTAGAAGGTGTTGGTGAAGCACAACGCAGTGCTCGTTTTCAATGTGTTTTAGTGTATATGCGCCACGAACTCGATCCAACCCCCATTATCTGCCAAGGCACGTGGGAAGGCACGATCACTGAACAACAAAATGGTAAAAATGGCTTTGGTTATGATCCTATTTTTTGGGTGGCATCAGAAAACTGTTCATCAGCGCAACTCAGTAAACAGCGTAAAAGTGAACTGAGTCATCGCGGTAAAGCATTGGCTCTATTGGTTAAACAGCTTAAAGCGCAGTTAGGTCAAAAGTAGATGTTACAACTCCCTCCCCTTAGTCTCTATATTCATATTCCTTGGTGCATTGAAAAATGCCCCTATTGTGATTTTAACTCGCACAAATTGCGTGGAGAGATACCAGAGCAAGCTTATCTGCAAGCATTGGTTGATGATCTAAAAATCGATCTTGTTTATGCACAGGGACGTATCTTAGACACGATTTTTATTGGCGGTGGCACGCCAAGTCTTATCTCCGCATCGGGTATTGGTTGGTTATTAGTTGAAATTGAAAAACTGATCCCTTTTAAAAAAGAGATTGAAATAACCCTAGAGGCAAACCCTGGCGCAATTGAAAACAGTAAGATAGCGGAGTTTCACCAAGCGGGCATTAGCCGTTTTTCCTTTGGAGTACAAAGTTTTCAACAGGAAAAACTCACTAAGCTTGGACGAATTCATGGCGTTGAGGAAGCGAAATCGGCGGCCCGACAAGCAAAACAAAGTGGTATCAAAACCTTTAATTTAGACTTAATGCATGGTCTGCCAAATCAAAGCCTTGATGATGCACTGTTTGATTTACAAACCGCAATCGACCTGCAACCAACACACCTCTCTTGGTATCAGCTCACTATTGAGCCTAATACCCAATACTTTTCACATCCCCCAAAATTGCCAGAAGATGAACTGTTGTGGGAGATTCAAGAAGCGGGGGTAAAATTGTTAGCGACAAATGGCTACCAACAATATGAGATATCGGGATACTGTCAATCAGGTTTTGAGTGCCGACACAATCTTAACTACTGGTCTTTTTCTGATTACATTGGCATTGGTTGTGGCGCACATGGCAAGTTAACACTGCCTCTTGAAAATAGAATTATACGCACCACCAAAGTGAAACACCCAAAAGGTTATTTAGAAGTAAGTCGCCCATTTTTAGACAGTTCAGAAACCGTTAAACAAGATGAACTAGCCTTTGAATATATGATAAATCGCCTGCGCCTATTTGCACCAATCCCTTTTCAAGAGTTTAAAGATTACACAGGGTTAAGCATTGATTCGATAGCAGAGCCTATTCAACAAGCAATTGATAAGAAGTTACTGATTAAAAAGAGCGACCATTGGTTAATGACTGATTTAGGACATCGTTTTCTTAATGACTTATTGCAGTTGTTTATAGATTAACTAACTGAAAAGCGAACCACGAACACAGAGAGCACCAAGATAGAGACTTCTTTCCTCTCCTAAGCGTCTGTTTTTCTTCGTGCCTTCGTGGCTCATATTTTTTGTGTTGATTCATTGTATTCTACTCAGCACCTCTTAAAATTTAAGGTGTTTTTACAAAAATAGCACTAGATGCTCAGGGCTAAGCCATTTACATCTAGTTCAAGGCGAAAAAGCGGAGTTGAGTGGTTTAAATACTACGTACATCCTGTACTTCACCCTACGGGCCATCCTGCGGATGTTCAAATTTACTCCCGATAAATTTGTGAGTATTTTCAACGAAGAAGTCGGCTTAAATGGCAACGGTCTGAGTAGTTACGATTCATTAAACAATAAACGTGCACGCAACCCCGGGTAGTTATCACTGAGACTTATCTGTCCATTGTGAATTTTCATCACCGTATTTACCAATGCGAGCCCTAAGCCCAAGCCATGTACGGAGCGGCTTAGGTCTAAACGCACTAACTGATCTAACGCCCGTTCGCGATCTTCTCCCTTAATACCTTTACCATTATCGGCAATCACCCCCCCCGAAGCAGTCGATAATTCTCTCAATCACACTATTTTCAGGGGTATATTTAATGGCGTTATCAAGCAGGTTAAAAACAGCACGAAATAGCAAACTGGGGTTACCCTGAAAAATACAAGGCATATCAACGGTGAGGTATATTTTCTGATTTTTATCCAATGCGAGTGGCTCAGTAAAATCTAAAACATCATTAACAATTTTATTGAGATCACAACTTTTTTTAGCGATAGGCACACGTCCCGTTTCTAAATTATACAGCTACATCATGCCACTAAAGGTATCTAACAGTAGCGAGAAATCTTGCTGAATCCCCTCCAACTGTTGCTCATTTTCTGGTAAAAAATTGCCACTATTTAACAGATCTTCAATACGTAGTTTAATACGCCCCATTGGGGTGCGCAGATCGTGAGCAATATCCACGGTCAACGATTTTAGCTTAGATTCACTTTTCTCAAGCTGGTCTAGCATGTTGTTAAGGTGTATTACTAACGTATCAAATTCATCCCTATTTTCACCCACTTTTAGACACACACCTCACTCGCCCTGCATCACTCTATTCATGATTTCATTCACTAAATTAAGACGATTTAAAATATGCATCACAATCCACGTGGCCATAATAAACAGCGCAAGGAAAGGAAAAAAAGTATTACAAACAATAAAGATATCCGATATTCCGCACTCATTTCAGGAATAAATCCTCCTATTTTCAAGAATAAATTTTTTGATATATTGTCCCTAAGCAATCAATAATAACTCTATTCCTCTCTTTTAAATTCACTACCAGTTCCTGTTGTGCGGAGGTAGTCAGTACATGTGGCCCTTACACCCAACGTGCCGTCGGTGTTTGAGTTGGCTTGTATTTTAAGTCTGGGAAGTATGTAGATTGCGCTTTAAGCTCTTCTCTTATTTATGCTCTAATGCAGCGTACACTATAAGGCAACAAGTCATGATCATTAGTAATGCTTCAATGCGCTCAGGCTTTTTTAAATATAATGAAGATGGTAAAAAATCAGGACTTTTTAAAAAACGAAAACCTTTTTCTACACTTTGTTGTGATTTGTAAAGCCCAAGCATTTTTTCCATTGTTAATGTTTCGCTACAATTATTTGTCGCTAACATGAACATGCCTTTTTCTTGTAAACTCGCCTGACGCTCTTCTAATGAACAATAAACCTGCCCTGTTATTTGATACTCATGCTTCTCTGCTTGTTGCCCCTGT
>NZ_ATUO01000115.1 GCF_000420245.1 Psychromonas hadalis ATCC BAA-638
TTTTTGAAAACAATTTAGCGCAAGTTATTGTGTAACGATTTCTAAGCACCTATTTTTTAGCTTTTAACCGTTGTGTTTACCACCAAGCCTCTGCTTGAATGCCAACACTAATCTCGTTGTCAGCACCATTTAATGCAGTGCCTTCATTGTCGGTAATGTAAGAACTGAAAATACGAATTTCAGGACGTGCCCAAAAGCTATTGCCCGCAGACCATGCTTGTGCGATGGTGAATTTACTACCGCCTGCATCTACATTGTTAATTGTCTCTGCAAATGCACCTAATTCAACAATGGTACGCATATGTTGGTTCCATTTGTACATTGGGCGCACAACAAGGTTGTATGACGTATCGTCAGTATCAGTACCACCTACGTCAGAGCCAGATGCAAACATGACTTGATGACCAAACTCGATACTATCGCCAAATGAAGCAACACCCCAGTTAATAATACGGAAACCTGTTGCATCGTTGTTATCACCTGAACGGTCATACCATGCACCACTGCCATATTGTACCATCTGCGCACCGTATGAACCACTACCCGCTTGTAAGACGGTTTTGTTGAAACCACCCTCGAAACCTTGGGTAATAATTGCAGTTCCCATCATGCCGTCATCAGCAACTAAGGTCTGATTGTTTTTCTCATTGGCGTAGCTGTAGTTAAAACCAACCTCTAGCTCAGCACCACTCCAAAGTGGCATGCCTGCGTAGCGGATATCAGCAGTGTAAGCTGTTACACTTTCATCGTACTTTTTATCACCTTTATCATCATAATTACCAGCAAATTGGCCACCATCATCTTGTAAAAGTGCGACAGAAAGTCGACCTGGACCCATTTGAATGTTTTCGATACCGCCACCCGTACCCGATGTATTCCAGTAATAGAAATCAGTGATGTGGATATCATGGCGTTGGTAATAACGTTTACCGGCCCATAATACGATCTCTTTATCTGCAAATAGCCCTTTTGCTTGCACGTTAAACTGTGCAATATTGAAATCACCATCTTCCCAACCATTATTACCTGTCACACCAGAGGCGATCATTGAATCAAGTAAGAAAGAGACACCATCTTCATTGTATACTTCTTTGCGGAAACCAAATTCTCCGTAAAGATCATTCTCGTTACCTAAACGTCCTAATTTGAATTTTTCAAAAGAGGGATTTTTGCCACTTTCAGTGCCTAAACCTGTACCTGCGCGCATATAACCATTGAACTCAACCGGTGATGCTTCAGCCATCACATTTGATGATAAAATCGCTGCAGAAACAGCAATTGCGAGTGGTAATTTTTTCATAGTTTCTTTCCTTTAGTTTATTTATTTTTATTACCTTTCTTCGAAGGCTATTTTATTTATGCTCATGTCATGATTAACAAAAAATATGTTTGCATTGCATGAGTAATGAATTCTTATGCTTTAACACCAATCTCTTGATAAGTTCGTTTGCAGGCTAAGCCATCTTTTTTGAACAGGTGACAGCGGTGCTCAGGTAATCTAAATTGGAAATCTTGTCCAATTGCGATATCAGCTACATCAAAATAACGGATGATAAGATCGCTTTCGAGACAGGTGGCTTCAACGTAGATTTGCGTTTCATGACCCAGTTGCTCTAGCACTTGTATTTCACTGCTTAAGATAAGCCCACCTTGTTCGGGCTCTCCTTTACTACACTGCGTTGAAACAGAAGTATCGATATGTTCAGGACGAATGCCGACGGAAACCGAATCGCCTACGGTTAAGCCATCTTGTTCAACCTGTAGCATTAAAAAGGCATCGTTAGGTAGTTGAACTTTCACGCCGTGGGTGGTTAGTTCCACGACCTTGGCATTGATAAAGTTCATTTTGGGAGATCCAATGAAACCGGCTACAAAACGATTTTGAGGGTAATGGTATAGTTCGAGTGGTGTACCAACTTGTGCGATACTGCCTCCTTCTAACACTACAATGCGATCTGCCATGGTCATCGCTTCCACTTGATCATGGGTGACATAGACCATGGTGGCATTAAGGCGTTTATGCAGCTTGCTTATTTCAATACGCATCTGCACACGTAGTGATGCATCAAGATTAGAAAGTGGCTCATCAAAGAGTAATACTTTTGGGCGATTAACCAGTGTACGGCCGATAGCAACACGTTGTTGTTGTCCCCCGGAAAGCTCTTTGGGTTTTTTATCTAGCTGGCTACCGAGTTGTAAAATAGAGGTGGCGTAATCTAAACGTGCTTGAATCTCTTTTGGGTCAGTCTTTTTAAGGCGTAAACCAAAAGTCATATTGTCTCTGAGATTAAGGTGCGGGTAAAGTGCGTAAGATTGAAATACCATGCTGATTGAACGTTCAGAGGGTGGCACATCATTAACCAGTTTGCCATCGATATAAAGCTCACCCGAGGTGATCTCCTCAAGCCCTGCAATCATGCGTAGCAGTGTTGTTTTTCCGCAACCTGATGGGCCAACAAAAGCGATAAATTCACCATCAAAGATCTCTAAATCGATATCTTTTTGTACCACTACATTACCGAATGATTTGCTTACTTTCTTTAACACAACATTTGCCATCTGCGTACCCTCTAATCGATTTGATGAGGACATTTTGACTTAACTAATAAAGATGAACATCCTCCTAAAAGGGGGGAGTAGCGTTTTTATTTTAGGGGGCGGGGAATGGTGAACTGCGCTGTAATGCTGATATTTACTGGTTTTATCTATTTATAGAGAAGATGCCCTTTGTTACAGAGTATAACAAAGGGCATTATTCCGCTTATTTAAATCAGCGCGATGAGTTGTTCGCTGAGTTGCAGTGCCTCTTTACGGTTTTCAAGGCCAAGCTTTTGATACACATTACGAATATGAGACTTGATGGTGGTGGGGGCTACACCCAGATTCAGTGCAATCTCATGGTTACGACAACCTGAGTGGATAAGCCCTAATACCTGCCATTCACGGGCGGTGAGCGGAATATTTTTAACCAGCCGTGGTGTACTAGTATGGTTAGTGATTTTTATTACCGCTGCGCTATCAAAGGGATTTTTAGGCCCTTCGTTGAGGCTGATACCTGAGAGCTTTAATAGCTTCATCAGTTTTGTTTTGACGGAGTGAATTAATGAGGGATCATTGGCCAGCTCTTGATAGATAGGTTTAAGATTTTCTGATTCGCGTATAAAACAGGTATTTAAGCCAGTATAGAGTGAAGATTCAACTGCTTGTTGTAGGTGTAGTTTGGCACTACTAAATTTATGAAGTTTGCTTTCGATACTGGTTAATAAAATTAAATTACGGTTAACTTCCATGGGTAATTGGCATTGCTGCGCATCTAACATATTTTTTTCTGCTATCTGTAGTGCTTCATCAAACTGCCCCAATTTGATATAAGCACGGATAAGATTACGATTGTGGCATTGATCAAAATGGTTTAGTGCTGTTACTGGACGGGGTGCTTGTAGTAACCATTTTTCAATGGCCGCTATATCATTATTGAGTCGCCAATATTTAAGGCGTACATAATTTGCAGAAGCTATCCAATCACTGTGATAATTTTGATTGCGTAATAGGCGCTCTATCTCTGCCATTAATGGGGTTGCTTGCTCTTTTTTGCCCTGCTCAAGGGCCACTTTCGCTTGCAGCGTGTAGCTATATAAAAACCACTGTTCATCAAAAGGTTTGATCACTTCTAAAGCTTGCTCACACAACTGTTCTGCTAGTTCAAATTGCCCTGCTTGATAGGCTCGTTGCACTTTGAAATGCAGTGGAAATACATATAAAGGCAGTGATTCTAGGTGATGCTCTTTTATAAGTTCAATCGCTTGTTGCAGGTGATCTTCCGCTTTTTGATGTTGGCTCTGAGCTTGCAGTATTTCTGCTTGTTGATACAGCGACCAGATCATACTTTGAAACATTTTCTTTTCACGGGCGAGCAGTAACACTTCTTGGAAATATTGATAAGCGAGATCTAATTTGCCTAAACAGTGGTAAGCCTCACCAATAATTGTTTGTGCGATAATGTTGGTACGTGCATTCGGATTTGGTAGTGTTAATAAGGTTTGTTGTGCTTCATTTAAGGCATCATTTACACGTCCTTGATTGATCGATATTTGCGCCTTAATCACCATAAACTCACTTAACATCTGCTGTGATAAAACCAGCTTATGCTCTGTAAACATCTTTTCTGCGCGCTTAATAAAAGGTGCAACTTTGTAGTGTTGGTGATGACTTTGTAGCATCCACGCTTTTAATATCACTAATTCAGGGTGTCGCCAGATAACCTGTTTAATCAAGTAAAAGCAATTTTGTAGGTGATTAAATTGGCCATCATGAAACAGTGCCCACCCCGCTTGTTGCAACAATGAAATAACTAATGTTTGATCCTCACTGCGTAACACGTAAGGCATTGCTTCTGCTAATTGTTGTCTTTCTAACCACAATATTGCAATCTCTTTATCGGTTAATGGCTTTATCTGCTGCTGTCTGCTTTTATACAATAAAAAGTTTTTTAAAAAACTATTAAATGTAAACCAATTAGGTTGCTTAGGCAGTTTACTCAGTAGATTATTCTGCTCATTAAGTTTTGCTAATAAAACCTCTCCTTGGTCAGTCTCACAGAGTTGATTGATGACCAGTGCGTCTATTTTATTTAAAGGGGCAATACGCAGTAACAACGTTTGCAACTGCTCGGGTAGTTGTGAAAAAACTTCTTCATCAAAATAATCCCATAGGTAAATATGCTCATTTTTAGCTATCTGAGTAGCACACTCTACAAAGCTCTGTGCATCTTTACTTAAAATTGCAACGAGTTGTAACGCAGTTGGCCAGCCGGTTACACTCTGGTTAAGCTGCTGTATTTTTGCGGAAGGAAGAGGGTAAGGGAGGCTTTTTTCAAAAAACAGTAAGCTCTCTTGATCACTAAAGGCAAGTTCGAGCATGGTTAATTCAAACAGTTGTTGTTTGATGCGCAGATTAGAAACAGGCAGTTGTGTGGCGGTGCGACTGCTAATGAGTATCTGCCAATTGTTAGGCATATGTTTAATGAAAAAACTCAGCGCTTGCAAAATATCTGTATCGGTAATGTGTTGAAAATCATCTAACACAATACTGATCGGGGTTTGTAATTCACTGGTTTCATTGAAAAATAGGGTAAATAGGTCGATTAAATCTAAATCACTGCCCTGTTTAACCATTTCAAGTGTTGCGGGGCTACTGATGCTTTTTAAGCTTGCAAGACTGGAAATGAAATAGAGTGCAAATTGCTGGGCATTGTTATCAAATTTGTCGATACTAAACCAAGCATTTTGTGTTTGTTTTTTTGCCCATTCACATAATAATGCCGTTTTCCCATAACCTGCTGGAGCGGTGAGCAACGCCAATTTCATCTCATCAAAATCATATAATAGATGTAAGCGTGTCATGGCGTTTTTTAATGTGCGAGGTGCAGTTAACTTAGACTTTATGAGCATCTGTAATCCTTCAATAAAACGGCAAAAAGTGTGTAACTTATTTTACTCACAACAGTTCCGTGTTATAGCTGATTTAATTTAAGCCTCCTGCTTCTGATTAAACTTATGCTTTTAATTGATTGTTTGGTAGTGGAAGCATTCTATTTTGTGCTATTGATTCACTTTATTGTATGAGAGTACGCCTTATCTTTTTATTGTGCCTTGTTCATTTTGTAACAAAGTGCAACATAGTGATGTTGTTTTTTGATTTTTACTCTTTTATTTACAAGTAGTTGGCACTCGTTTTTGTGATATTTACAGGGGGCGTAGGTGGCAGGGGGATGACCAAAATAGTACGAAGTATTATTGTTTATCAGGTTAATTTACACCGCTACTTCACTCATACTCTTTAAGGTAACCACCATGAAAAAAACACTCAGTACACTGGCCGTTTCAGTTTTAGTTGCACTCGGTAGCATGAATGTCGCCCATGCAAAAATGGATGAAGGACAAATTACTATCTGGATAAACGGTGATAAAGGCTATGACGGTTTAGCATTGGTGGGGAAAAAGTTTGAAGCCGATACGGGTGTAAAAGTGATTGTGGCGCACCCTGATAAATTAGAAGAAAAATTCCAACAGGTTGCATCAACAGGTGGTGGTCCGGATATCGTGTTTTGGGCGCACGACCGTTTTGGTCAATGGGCGCAAGCGGGGCTATTAGCAGAAGTAAAACCCAGCGCGAGTCTGAAAGCTAAAATGGTGGATTTTACGTGGGATGCGGTGACTTATGACGATAAATTCGTCGGTTATCCTGTTGCAGTTGAATCACTTTCACTTATTTACAACAAAGATTTACTGCCTAATCCGCCTAAAACATGGGAAGAGATGAGTGCGATTGATAAACGCCTTAAAAAAGAAAATAAATCTGCGATCATGTGGAACCTAAAAGAACCGTTCTTTACATGGCCGTTGATTGCCGCTGATGGTGGTTATGCGTTTAAATTTGAAAATGGCGTTTACGATGCTAAAAATACAGGTGTTAATAACGCAGGTTCAAAAGGTGCACTGCAATTTATTGTGGATATGATTGAGCGTAATGAGATAAGTGCGGATGTGGATTACTCGATTGCGGAATCTGCCTTTAATACCGGTGAAACCGCGATGACCATTAATGGTCCTTGGTCTTGGGCGAATATTGATAAAAGTGGTATTAACTACGGTGTTGCTATTTTGCCCACTTATAAAGGTAAATCAGCAAAACCTTTTGTTGGTATTTTAACCGCGGGTATTAACAGTGCCAGCCCTAATAAAGAGCTTGCTAAAGAGTTTATTGAAAACTACCTGTTAACTGACGAAGGGTTAGCATTAATCAATAATGATAAACCTCTGGGTGCGGTTGCATTAAAATCTTACCAGCTTGAGCTAGAAAAAGACCCGCGTATTACCGCAACCATGCAAAATGCTGAAGCAGGTGAACTGATGCCTAATATCGCAGAGATGTCTAAGTTCTGGTATGCAGAGCGCACTGCGATTAATAATGCGGTACAAGGGCGTCAAACGGTTTCTGATGCATTAGATGATGCAGCAAAACGTATCGTTAAGTAGCTTGGTAATTACTCAGGCCGTCGCCATTTACGCTTATGTCATCGTGAAAAATGCTCATTTAAACCACTAAACTGCGCTTTTTCGCCTTGAACTAAACTCCAATGGCTATACCAAAGGAACTAAAAAAGTGATCAGTCTTACTTGTTAAAATTATCCCTACCTGTGTTGTGAGTTTTGAAGTGAGAGTAACTATCTCCTGCAACTCTCGCCTTGTTAGTGCTAATTTTCCCTGCGTAATACTTGAGCACTTCATTAATTCCATTGGTATTAGCCCTGAGCATTTACCGTGTTTTTGTGTAAGTCACCTAAAATTTATTGAGGTGACTCGTCATTATAAATAATGGTGACAATAAACTGTAATAGGTTTAAAGAGGTATCTATGGATCTAACACTTGAGTCTGGGCAATCGTTGTCAACACGTGCCAATTGGATAAAATGGATTGTATTAACACTGATTTCATTTGTTGCAGGTTATGCAGTTGTTCTGATGTATGCACAAAATGAGACTATTTTTGCACTATTAACCCTAGTGATTGTGGCATCGGGTGTGGTCATTTTTGCTCGAGAAGACACCTATTCACATCGTTATATCTATCCTGGTATCGCTGCTATGGTGGTGTTTATTATCTTCCCGCTGATGTATACCATCGGTATCGCATTTACCAATTACAGTGGCACTAATCAGTTGACTTTTGAGCGTGTGCAAAAGCAGTTTTTGAGTAAAACCTATCAGCAACCTAATTCTGTTTATCAGTTTGAATTATACCAACTCGACAACGATCAAATCCAATTGCATTTTGAAAAACAGGGTGAACGCTATTCAACGCCTGTTATTAATTTATCTGCGAGTGAGAAAGTCACATTGGCAAGTACGACCCTAGAAAAAACGGGTGAAAAAGCACCGCTACGTTTTATTATTCAAAACCGTAAAACACTCGGGCAGTTAACTATTATCTCCTCTGATGGATTCCCATTGACAATGAGTGGTTTGCGTGAATTTTCGTCAACAACCCCACTTTATGAACTACAAGAAGATCAAATTACCTTAGTGAGTCTATTAGATGGCTCAGTGCTAAAACCCAACATGGAGACTGGTTTTTATCAAAATATTGATGAAAATGGCACTTTTGTTGGACGTGAAATATCTCCCGGTTTTGTGGTTAGCACTGGATGGGATAACTTTACCCGTATCTTTTTAGACAAAGGTATCCAAGGACCCTTTATTCAGATTTTTATCTGGACCGTTATTTTTGCAGGATTAACCGTTTTATTTACTTTAGCGCTAGGTTTAGTGCTTGCTTCTATCGTGCAGTGGGATGAGTTAAAAGGCAAAGCGGTTTATCGAATGTTACTGATTTTACCTTATGCTGTACCAGCATTTATCTCTATTTTAATTTTTAAAGGATTATTTAATCAGAGTTTTGGTGAGATAAACCAATTGCTTGAAGGCATGTTTAACCTAAAAATAAATTGGTTTACCGACCCTTACATGGCAAAAACCATGATCTTGATTGTTAATACTTGGCTTGGTTATCCCTATATTATGATTTTATGTATGGGGTTATTAAAATCGATTCCCACCGATCTCTATGAAGCGTCTGCCATTGACGGTGCGGGGCCGATTGATAACTTCTTTAAAATTACATTACCATTGATGATGAAGCCCTTAACGCCGTTGTTAATTGCTAGTTTCGCGTTTAACTTCAATAACTTTGTATTGATTCAACTGTTAACCAACGGTGCGCCCGATATTATCGGTTCATCGACACCGGCAGGACATACCGACCTGTTAGTGAGTTACACCTATCGTATCGCCTTTGAAGGCGGTGGTGGTCAAGACTTTGGATTGGCGAGTGCCATTGCCACATTAATCTTTATCGTAGTGGGTGGGTTGGCATTATTAAACCTACGCGTTTCTAAAAACCAACAAGCTTAGGGGACTATTATGGCGATTGTTAAATCTAAAAATGAAAAAAACCGTGTTTGGTTTGCACATCTCTTTTTATGGGTATTTTGTGCAGCTATTTTATTCCCTTTGTTAATGGTTATCGCTATCTCATTTCGTGAGGGTAACTTTGCATCGGGGTCGCTCATTCCCAGTGATCCCACCTTAGAGCATTGGAAATTAGCATTGGGTATGGTGGTCACACATGCTGACGGCAGTATCACTAATCCTCCGTTTCCTGTTTTGTTATGGTTGTGGAACTCAATCAAAGTAGCAGGCATTACCTCGATCATTATTGTTGCCTTGTCTACAACCTGTGCCTATGCCTTTGCGCGTATGAAGTTTGCAGGCAAAAAAGTACTATTAGAGGGGATGCTGATATTTCAGATGTTTCCTGCTGTGTTGGCATTAGTCGCGCTGTATGCGCTATTTGATAAAGTGGGACAATACATTCCCTTTTTAGGATTAAATACTCACGGAGGCCTGATTTTTGCCTACCTCGGTGGTATCGCATTGCATGTGTGGACTATAAAAGGGTATTTTGAAACGATTGACAAATCTCTTGAGGAAGCCGCATCACTCGATGGTGCAACGCCTTGGCAAACCTTTAGGATGATTTTGTTACCCCTGTCTGTGCCCATTTTGGCAGTGGTTTTTATTCTCTCTTTTGTGGGCGCAATCACCGAAGTACCCGTTGCTTCTATCCTGCTGGTGGATGTTGATAAATACACCTTAGCAGTCGGTATGCAGCAATACCTTTACCCGCAAAATTACCTATGGGGTGATTTTGCAGCTGCTGCCGTACTTTCTGCACTACCGATTACCGCGGTCTTTTTACTGGCACAAAAATGGTTAGTGGGAGGGTTAACTGCAGGAGGCAATAAGGGTTAAAGAAGTACCTTATTTGAATTAAAAGAGCAAACTGGTTACAGTATTGCTCTCTTTTTCTTTTTCATGTTTTGGTTGCTAAATGACAAGAAAAGGATTTATTCGTTATCGTGCGGGGTATGAGTATCAGCTTGCGGCGCATTACCAGTTACAAACGGATTTTAAAATACCCCTGGTTATTGATGAAGTGTTTATTACGCTAACAACAGAGAGTTTATTAGAGATAAAAAAGGCTATGCGTGGGCAGGCCCAATGGTGGGAAGTGAGCATGCTTCTTTAGAGCCTGAAGTCTTGATGTCGGCTTGCAATTGCACAGAAAAGTGGCTGATAAGTTGTTTAAACTGCTCTGTCTCGATGATGGTATTCCCCACTTTTTAGCCAGTAGTTATTATGATGTATTATCAGCCCCTAAACTAACAACAAGTCAATAAACTAACATTGATATATTATGTTTATCATGCAGTTAGTTTAAAAGTGATCTGTGCATTGGTAATTTTTCAATGAACAGTCTAAAAATAGATTCTGAAAATCAGAAATAACAGGAATGTTGCATGGGAAACTCTAATTTATCAAATAATGCCTCAGTAAAAGAGATTGGTGAGTGGTTAGCGAGTCATACCGATCAATATATTGACCGTATTGCATTACATGCAAAAAAGAAAAGTAGCGCCACAGAGCGGGGGAAAGTGCGCCGCAACATCGAAGCGATAAAAGAACGTAATCGTTTAAGAGAGTTATTGGGTGATGATGAACCGCTTGATAGTTAGCGCTTAAAAATTATATTCAATGTTGTTGATATACCAAGTAATAATCCCTTTTGGTGTATTCACAACGGCTTCGTCATCCACTTCTTTTTTTAGTAGCGCGCGCTAAACTCGAAAGACTTTGCCGTTATATTACCCGCTCTGCAGTATCAGAAAAAAGGTTGGCAATAACTACTTACGGGAAAATTCGTTACCAACTTACAAGCACCCTATCGTGATGGTACCACCCATGTGATCTTTGAACCGCTGGATTTTATCGCCCATTTAGCTGCCTTGGTACCTAAACCTCACCAGGTTTCATGATTTTTTTGCGCCAAATAACAAAAACAGAGCAGAGATCTCCCCCAATAAGGCTAAACAAAGAAAGCAGGGGGCACATCGAAAACCGGATGGCACTAAACAAAAACAAAGCAGTTAAAAACGTAAATAAAAGACCTGGTCGACAGGCTCAAACGGATCTTTGGGATAGATATAGAAACCTGTCATCAATGCGGTGGTGTGGTTAAGATCATTGCAAGCATTGAAGATCCAGTTGTGGTAGAAAAGATACTCAGTCACCTTCATAAAAATAATGAAAAAATAGCAAAGAGCTTACAGCCG
Organism: Psychromonas hadalis ATCC BAA-638; assembly: GCF_000420245.1. Lineage (GTDB taxonomy): Bacteria > Pseudomonadota > Gammaproteobacteria > Enterobacterales > Psychromonadaceae > Psychromonas > Psychromonas hadalis. Next base: position 11,235 of record NZ_ATUO01000115.1, read on the forward strand.
GAAAGTCGAGCCCTCTTCAGATGAGTTTGTTTGAATAAAGGCAAGTTCATCATAAACAGAAGCAGCTGGTTTAGACAACAGCGGGAAGGACTTGCATTTTTACCTGTGATTTTGTAAAAGAGTTGAATAATAGGCGATAAATGTCAGTATTTCACTCCCTCATAGCACTGAAAAAAGAGGAAAATGTGGAAATTTTAGGTAAGCATATTTTAGATATTAAGAAAAAGGATGTTTATTCTACCTATACTCAGACAACAATTAGCTACAACAGAGCCAATAAAAAAGCGTATTTTATTACATATTTATCTTGGT
>NZ_ATUO01000116.1 GCF_000420245.1 Psychromonas hadalis ATCC BAA-638
GTGCGGAACCGAACTTAGTAACCCCTGCTCATGACACAATACTGTTGCATAATTCGCTGTCGTCCCTTGCTGAAGTGATTGATCGGCTAAGGAAAATGCAAACGGGATAGGTGCAGCCGCATTGATCCCGTATCTAGAAAAAGGTTGGGATGTCCCCGATTAGTTTCTTATTAACCGAGCAAACAAAGTTTTGACCTAGTTGCTCTTATTTCTAAATGACTTATTTTCATGTTTAAGATTTTTAATTTCAGAAGAAGAAACAACGCGTTGTTTAGTTGTGTTGCCATTAATGAAATCAAGTTTCCACTGTTTTACATGATGAGGTAAATGCCTTGCTCTCTGCAATGTTTATTCAGTTAGGGAGCCTGATTCAACAATCATATTAAAGCGCTCCTCTAGTGACCAATCTTGTGGTCTTTTATCATTATTCATGCTTGTTATCTCATTCTTTGAAGCCGTTTCAAATTCTTGATTTTTGGCTTTGGTCGTCCATGTACAAAGTGTTGATACACCAACACCTAAAGACGCTGCGATTTCTGTCAATGTAGTATTATCATTTCGATTAAGCGACTTTTCTACTGCTTGTATTTTAAATGATGTTGAATAACTTCTCTTCATTATTACCTCTAATTAAATTTAGAGGCGACAACTATCCTGACACAGGGGGGTAATGATGTTGAGCTAGATAAAGATGCCATAGAAACGATCTATCAAAAACGATGAAAAATTGAGGTTTTCCATGAAAACATAAAATCCAATACAGTATTAACAAAATCACCAGCCAAAACAATCAAGACGCAAAGCAACCCTATTTTCATATTATTGTTAGCCACAGTAAAGTTAGAGTGCTTGAGTATAAAAAAGGGCTAACGACATTTGGTTTGAAAATGAAACTTTATATCAAAGCACAAAAAGCAGCAATTGAGGCTTTGCACCTAGAGCAAGCCTCACTGCGTAACATCAGTTAGTAATATGTATCACAAGTAATTAGAAAAATCGTAGCCCAAATAAATCAAGAAATAGCATTTAGAAAACGCTATTCTAGAAAAGTATTAGTATATGATCAGCTACACCAAGCCTCCGATAATAGATGTTGCCAGCGCACTCTTTATTAGATACTCATTGTGACGTGAGATATTCTTCAAATATTAATGAAATATCGTCAATTAGTATTGGAGTATTAAGGGTGCTTTTAATCGTAGTTAAAATATTAGTTAATTTAAGAGGTTGCCCCTTTAGATTAATGGCTAGTTGACTAAAATTATCTTGAATTATTGAATCAGTATGTATGTTTAACATTGCGATTGTTCCATTTTCAACATTAAGCAAAATATCTATAATTCCCCACGAATACTTTCTTTCTAGGGTTATTTCAAATTCAGGACTTTCTGAATAATTCCATTCCCAAGAATTATATTTATTCATGTATTTATCAAGTTTAAAGAGGCCCTCTGAAATTATAACGTGGCTATTCTGTACGTTATACTTTTCTGAGAAACTCTTTATCAGCTCGCTTTTCAAGCTCTCGACATCAAGGTTTTTAGCGCAATCTTGTAAATTAATCACTCTTGATTTGATTGAATCAATCCCCTTTGACTCAACCTTTAGCTTTGAAACTGATAAGTATTTAATTAACTTATCAATATCAACATTGACTAACAATGTACCGTGATGACAATGCATACCGTTTTCAGTAACAAAGGCATTACCCGAAAATTTCTTTTCATTCACCGTTAAATCATTTCGTCCATTAAACTCTCCCGTAATATTAAATTTCTTCAAAGCGCTAAAGATAACCTCGAAGTTATCATCAATGCTGTAGTTTTCTGCTGACGCTATAAATGTGAAATTTAAATTTCCAATATCATGGTATACCGCTCCGCCCCCCGAAAGACGGCGGATCAATCGAACATTTTCTTTTTCCATTATCTTTAATCGGCATTCTTTATAGGGATTTTGATTTCTTCCAATAATAATACTATTTTTATTTTGCCATAAATAAAGTATTTTATGATCCTTTGGAAGCGTCTCCATTAAATACTCTTCGATTGCCAGATTGTGTGCAGGGTCAAGTGATCGTGAGAGATATACTTGAAACTCACCCATAGTGGATCCCTTTCCCCTCTACGCTTAATAATGCTTCATGTACCGCTTCAGATGTTGTCGGGTGAGCATATATAACATGAACCGCTTCCTTAACGGTTGTTTTCGCTGCGATTAAGTTGGTTACCACACTGAGTAAGTCGGTTGCATGAATACCAACGAGCCCGCCTCCAATAACAACGCCACTATCAGGGTTTGAAATGATTTTCACAAAACCTTCTGTTTCACCCATGGCTTGCGCCTTGCCATTTGCAACCATTGGAAATTTACCGACTTTATAAGGGATATTTTTATCTATACACTGTTTTTCTGTCAGTCCCGTGCTGGCAGCTTCTGGGAAAGTGAAAATTGCACTGGGAATATTGTCATATTGCATTTGAGCATCTATTCCCGCTATATGATCAGCAGCCACAATACCTTGGTGTGAAGCAACGTGAGCAAGTTGAATAATATTGGTAACGTCCCCTATTGCATAGATTTTTTCATTTGATGTTTGCATTGAATTATTGACATCAATACCATTTTCTTTCTCATTTAATTTCACATTGAGTTTTTCTAGATCAAGAGAATCAATATTTGCCGTTCTTCCCACCGCAATCGCAACTTTTTCACTAATAACAAGGTTATGTTTATCAGCGGTTTTAAAGTTAACAATTTTAGAGCCATCAACAGATGTTTTAATTACTTGAGCACAGGAATTTTCATATAATTTTATGCCTTTTTCAATAGCAGACTCTCTTATAACCGTAACTATATCTTGATCCATATCGTTGAGAATAGTGGGAAAAAACTCAATAACATTTACTTTACAGCCTAACGAATTAAATATAAAAGCAAATTCCATTCCTATTATTCCACCGCCAATGATAGTTAATGACGCGGGAATTTCTGTTAATTCAAGCAACTCTTTACTGGTGAGTATCGAATCATCGGCACCTTCAATGGGGAGCATACTCGGAGAGGAGCCTGTTGCGATAATTAAGTTTTTAAATTTTATTTTTGCATCTAATTTTTTATTTTTAATAGAAAGCGTATTTTGATCACATACTTCTGCTGTGCCAATAATCACTTTAATTCGATTATGCTTCATTAGATGTTCAACACCTGAGACGAGGTTATTAACAACACCAACCGTTCTTTCTCGAATTTTTTCTAATGAAATTTTTACATCTGTTATCTCAAGTCCAAATTCACTCGCTCGCTTTACATTTTCATAAAGATTAACACTGCTAATGATAGATTTTGTTGGAATACAGCCATAATTTAAACACGTTCCACCAAGCTTATCTTTTTCTATAAGTAACACGCTTTTTCCATTTTGTGCGGCACGAATTGCAGCAACATAACCACCAGGACCACCACCAACAATAACCACATCTTTTTCATATTCTTTTTTTGCAGGTTTTGATACACCAAATGAATATTTTTTTAAGGCAGATTTTTCGATGGGATTGGTTGCACTGATATTGCAACTTTTAGGTGAGGTACATTCACCATCTACTATTCCAATCACTTGATTTTTATTTACAGAATCACCTTCAGAAATGATTAATTTTTCTAAGATGCCTTTATAATTTGAGGTGAATTTCACCGTCCCTTTAGACGATTCCACAATAAATAAAAGATCTCCAGAGTTAATTTCTGAGCCCTCTTTTACGTTCATTTTTCCTATAACCCCCGTTTTGTCATGCCCTGAGAATTCTTCAATAATTAAGTCAAACTTCATTTAAATCTCCATCACATTTAATATATATAATTTAAATAACCTGAATTCTGGATAATTAAAAAAACGACAGCGTTTATTTACCAGAACTCAGGCTAAATAATTAATTTTATGAACAGGTAAAACTTGATCGATTGCACACCTTCAGCACTGCCGAAGGTGCGATGGTTATTTAAAATCACCTTCAAATTCGTCTAAACTTGCCTTTAGTAACGTCACGGAATACGCCATAGAAGGTCCGCCACCAAAAGCCACAGAAACCATTGAAGACTCTATAATCTCTTCTCTAGTAGCCCCTGCTTCTAGTGCTTTATAGCAGTGATAGACAATGCAATATTCACATCGGCTATAACAACTAATCGCCACACTTATTATTTCTTTGGTTTTTAAATCAAGCGCTTTTGGTTCGTACGCGGCACCTAAAAGCCCCATAAATGCACCAACATGCTGTTCATTAGTTTTGCTTAATTCTTCTAATCCGCCAACAAACGAATCTAACATTTCTCTTACGTTATAAGTCATTTCTATTCTTTCCTAAAATTTAGATTGTGATCGTTTAAGGTATAGTACAACTGAGGTTATATTATAAAATAGCCCCAAAAAACCCACCAAATCAAAATAATTACGTTGCATAATATTTTATACATTTGTAACGGATATGGGTTGTTGTTCTTGATTCGATTGTATATATAACGCAAAAAAAAAATTAGAGAACAATCACACTTTCAAAGGAGAGAAATTGATCAAAATCAGGATATTAGCTCAATATTTTTAGGGCAGTAAAATGGACGCTATAATGACCATTTTTAAATGAAACCATCACCATTTTATCAGTGATAGATCACATTACTCCCCTGTATTTTCATGTATGAAGCCAAAGTGACGCATTAATAACAGCCCTCAAAAATATAACGCGTTTAAAAATACACTCAATTAATCAATGAGCTCCTGATATTTAAGTCTTTCCCGTATATAATGCGACGATATTGGATCTTTTTGAGTCGATTTTAAAATATTCAACTAATATAAAATAAAAACAATCAATACTAAATCAAGATCACAGCAATAAAAGAGAAGGTCTAAAATGGGTAAGATAGAACAGCAGGCACATACAAACACGTTGCAACAGCCCACTTTATACTGGCACGATTACGAGACCTTTGGGCTTAGCCCAGGTACCGATAGACCCTCTCAATTTGCAGGGATCCGTACTGATCTTGAATTAAATGCCATTGCCGATGCCAATGAGTGGTATTGCCGTATTCCCAGTGATTATCTTCCCGATCCAGTTGCATGTTTAATCACAGGAATAACTCCCCAACAAACACTCCAATATGGCATCACTGAAAACGAATTTATCACCAATATCAACCAACAATTTAGTCAGCCTAATACCTGCGTAGTGGGATACAACAATATTCGTTTTGATGATGAAGTCACCCGTTTTACGTTATATAGAAATTTTTTAGATGCTTATCAACGTGAGTGGAAAGACGGTTGCTCTCGCTGGGATATTATCGACCTTGTACGTGCCTGTTATGCACTGCGACCAGAAGGGCTAAACTGGCCAATTGATGACAACGATGTGCCCTCTTTCCGTTTAGAGTTATTAACCATTGAGAATAAACTTGCACATGATCAAGCACATGATGCAATGAGTGATGTTTATGCCACCATTGCTATTGCAAAGTTAATTAAACAGAAACAACCAAAATTATATGATTACTGCTTCAATTTACGTAAAAAGGGTAATGTACTTAATACCTTAAAGCTAGGCTCATACACACCTGTTATCCATGTATCGGGCATGTTCCCCGCTTTACAGGGTTGTATCTCTTATGTGTTACCGATATGTGAGCATCCGAGTAACAAAAATGCAGTGATTGTAGTAGACCTTAATAAAGATCTGAGCGCACTAGCCACATTAACCGCTGAAGAGATCCGCCATTATCTCTATACGCCAACGACAGATCTTCCCGAGGGGATAACCCGCCCAGCTATTAAGCTTATCCATATCAATAAATGTCCTTTTATTGCACCCGCAAAAACATTGTCAGAGCAACGTGCAGATGAATTAGGTATCGATAGAGTACAATGTAGAGCGTCATTGGATTTTATAAAAACACAAACGTCATTGGCTAAAAAGTTACAGCAAGTATTTATACAAGAGCGTGATTTTGACAAAAAACAGACAGTGGAAGAGATGCTGTACAGTGGTGGTTTTTTCTCAAATAACGACAAAAAACTTATTAATCAGATAGCTACAAGTGACATTGCTGATTTGAGCAAAACTGACTTTCAATTTGAGGATGATCGTTTAGTGATGCTGTTATGGCATTATCGTGCGAGAAACGGAGAGCAGTTTCTGGATATTGACGAGCAACAAAAGTGGCAAAGAGAGTGTCAATTATACCTGTTAGAGCATCAACAAAGTTACATAGAAAAAATCGATGCGCTTGCTTTAGAGCATCAACATAACCCAGAGAAAATTGAGCTGTTACAGCAGTTGCATCACTATTTACAATTCTTAAGCTGTAAATAATGATCCATGTAACATATACTATTTGGCACTCAACTCAAGGAGAAAAGGTAATGCGCAAAATGAAACAAAAAATAGTTACTGTGGTTGCACTTTTCTCTTCTATTACATGTTTTGCAAGCGAAGTACCCAGTAATAGTCTACAAGTTGAGTATCAAAAAAGTATTGCTCAGATAACAACTGAGCAAATAGCAACAAAGAGCAAACTATTAAGCCTCAACACGGTTTACCAAATTCCAGTAGCAACTTATCATTACCTCGATGAAGCGTTCACTTCTCTTTATAATAAAGTAACTTTTAATACCAGTATTACCGATAGCACCTTTAAAAAGAGCGCCCATTATGAGTTGATTTCGATCCCCTTAATAGCAGAAAATACACAAGGTTTGCAGGTTGAGCTCTTTGGTAATTTTTCCGATCCATCAACACAACGTTTAAGTAACTTTTCAGCAGATCAAACTCTCTCTGACTATTATTCTAATACCGCACAGTTTAATATCTATAATAGTGAACTTGCGTTGGGTGCAGGGATTAGTTTTAACACTGGCAAGCGGAGTAAAATTAAAATGATCATTTCCAATAGTAATATACCCGGTTACGGTAATAGCAACGCATTAGTTGGTTTTGAAACACGTTTTTAATATGTAACTACTCAGGTCGTTGCCCTGAGCATTTACAGTCTATTTTTATAAAAACACCTCAAATTTGAAGGGGGGCTGAGTAGTTACTTTAATATTACGTTATCACTAAACCTCATATCCTATAACCAAATTATATTTCCTCCTTCTAGATAGTTCAGCTATGCTGTTTTTAGCAACTAGTTAACCGCAACTCAAGGAAAATATAATGTCTAAAATCTTTAACGATAATTCACAAACCATTGGTCACACACCACTTGTACGTTTAAATAATGTCACAACAGGTAATGTATTCGCCAAAATTGAAAGTCGTAACCCAAGCTTTAGTGTTAAATGTCGTATTGGTGCGAACATGATTTGGGAAGCTGAAAAGAACGGCACGCTCACTAAAGAGATTGAATTAATTGAAGCAACCAGTGGTAACACTGGTATTGCATTAGCATTTGTTGCTTCTGCGCGTGGTTACAAAATCACCTTAACCATGCCTAATACAATGAGTATTGAGCGTCGTAAACTACTAAAAGCACTCGGTGCAAAGATTGTCTTAACAGATGGCGCGTTAGGCATGAAAGGCGCAATTAACAAAGCAGAAGAGTTAGCAGCAAGCAATCCAGACAAATACCTTGTTTTACGTCAATTTGAAAATCCAGCTAACCCACAAATTCATGAAAAAACAACAGGCCCTGAAATCTGGGAAGATACAGACGGTGAAATTGATGTATTTGTTGCGGGTGTTGGTACTGGCGGTACTATCACAGGAGTGAGTCGTTACATTAAAGAAACACAAGGCAAAGCTATCATCAGTGTTGCTGTAGAGCCGACAGACTCACCGGTTATCTCACAAACATTAGCAGGCGAAGAAATTAAACCAGGCCCACATAAAATCCAAGGTATTGGTGCTGGTTTTATTCCTAAAAACTTAGATATCTCTCTGATTGATCGTGCAGAACAAGTAAGCAATGATGATGCAATTGAGATGGCGCGTCGTTTAATGGAAGAGGAAGGTATTTTAGCCGGTATTTCATCAGGAGCGGCCGTTGTAGCAGCTGCTCGTTTAGCCGCCGAACCTGAATTTAAAGATAAAAATATCGTGGTTATTTTACCAAGCTCTGGTGAACGTTACCTTTCTACGGCACTTTTTGCAGGTGTATTTGAAGGCGAAACCTTCGCATAATCAGTCTAAAAATAAGACAACTATTTAAAAGGCACTCTATGTGCCTTTTTTTTGTAAAATATCATCTACAGATGTTCAAAAAGCACACAGCAATTACACTATTCAGTTTTTTTTTACAGAATTTTAGTAAAAACCTATTGACCCGACCGCCCTATTTAAGGATTATCTAGCTACAATATGGATGTTGTAATATATTTTGACGAGATCAAATGATTATTTAATCTCGTAAAGATGTGACTTGTAGCATAAAACTTGACCTAGATTAAATTCATTTTTGTATTTATTGGTTACTTTACTACAACAGTTTTATTCCTTGTTATTATCTTCTGTAAATAGAAGCAATAATAACCATATATTTTTTCATAAAATCAAGGTATTTCCATGTATCAAAAAACAGTAACAATCACAGCGCCAAATGGTCTTCATACTCGTCCTGCCGCACAATTCGTAAAAGAAGCTAAATCATTTGCATCTGATATCTCTGTAGAAGTTGGTGGTAGATCAGCAAGTGCAAAAAGCCTATTTAAGCTACAAACATTAGGTCTTACACAAGGTACATCGGTTAATATCAAAGCTGAAGGTGCTGACGAACAAAAAGCAGTTGATAGTTTAGTTGCACTAATGGCAACACTTGTATAATTAACACTTTGTTTTAGTTCGAAAACTTAAGGATAGTTTATGATATCTGGCATTCTAGCATCACCTGGCATTACCTTTGCAAAAGCACTGTTATTGCAAGAAGATGAAATCTCTCTCAACACGGATAAAGTTGAAGATATAAATTTAGAAATTTCTCGTTTCCTGGACGGACGCGCGAAGGCTTCAGCTCAGCTTGAAATAGTAAAACAAAAAGCACTACAAACATTTGGTGAAGAGAAAGAAGCCATCTTCGAAGGGCACATTATGTTGCTTGAAGATGAAGAGCTAGAAGAGGATATCGTCGCTTATATCAAAAAGCATAACTGCTCTGCTGACTTTGCAATTCATAATATTGTGGAAGAAAATGCCACACTACTTCAAGAGTTAGAAGACCCTTATCTGCGCGAGCGTGCTACCGATTTTCGCGATATTGGTAGTCGTTTACTGAAAAATGTACTGGGTATTGATATTGTTAATCTCAGTAACATTACTGAAGAGGTGATATTAATCGCGAATGATTTGACCCCTTCAGAAACAGCACAGATTAACCTTGATAACGTATTAGGTTTCATCACCGATATCGGCGGTCGTACCTCTCACACTTCTATCATGGCGCGTTCATTGGAAATTCCTGCGATTGTAGGGACGAATGATATTACTAAACGTGTAAAAAATGGTGATATCATCATTCTTGATGCACTTAATAATAAGATCATCATTAATCCAAGTGACGCAGAGCTTGCTGATGCGAAACAAATAAAAGCAACCTTCCTAGCCGACAAAGAGGAGCTTGCAAAATTAAAAGATCTGCCGGCAATGACGCTTGATGGTCATCACGTTGAAGTTTGTTCAAACATCGGTACTGTTAAAGATACTGATGGTGCTAAACGCAACGGCGCAGAAGGTGTTGGTTTATACCGCACAGAGTTCTTGTTTATGGACAGAGACCAACTTCCTACCGAAGATGAGCAGTTTATGGCTTATAAAGAAGTAGTTGAAGCGATGGAAGGTAAAGCCTGTATTATCCGCACCATGGATATTGGCGGAGACAAAGATCTACCTTACCTAAACCTACCGAAAGAGATGAATCCATTCTTAGGTTGGCGTGCTATCCGTATCTGTTTTGATCGCCCTGAGATCATGAATCCACAACTGCTTGCATTATTACGTGCTTCTGCATTTGGTAAGATTCGCATCATGTTCCCAATGATCATCTCAGTTGAAGAGATCCGTAAACTAAAAGAGATTTTAGAAACGTTAAAAGCGGAATTAAGTACTAAAAATATCGCCTTTGATAAAACCATTGAAGTCGGAGTGATGATTGAAACACCCGCAGCAGCGGCCATTGCGCATCACCTGATTAAAGAGGTTGAGTTCTTCAGTATCGGTACCAACGATTTAACCCAGTATACACTAGCGGTTGACCGTGGTAATGAGTTAATCTCTGATCTCTACAATCCAATGACCCCTTCAGTACTTACCATCATTAAAGGCGTTATTGATGCCTCTCATGCGGCAGGCAAATGGACGGGTATGTGTGGTGAACTTGCAGGTGATGAACGTGCAACATTGCTACTACTTGGTATGGGGCTTGATGAGTTCTCAATGAGTGCTATCTCAATCCCAGCGGTGAAGAAAATTATCCGTAATACAAACTTTGCAGATGCAAAAGCATTAGCAGATAAAGCGTTATCAGTTGCAACGGCAGCTGAAATTGAAGCCCTGGTCAATGAGTTTAATAAAACCAAAGGCATTAACTAATTTTCAAAACGGATCTATACTGTTAAGTCTATGATCCTTTTAGTAACTTATTCTATAAAATTATAATTTGGAGTTAAACCATGGGTTTTTTCGATTCGTTAAAGAAAGCAGTATCTGGTAATACACAATCTGACAATACTATCGACATCATTGCACCACTTTCAGGCGAGATTGTTGCCATTGAAGATGTGCCAGATGTGGTATTTGCAGAAAAAATTGTTGGCGACGGTATCGCAATCCGCCCAACAGGTAACAAGATGGTTGCACCTTGTGACGGTGAAATTGGTAAGATTTTTGAAACTAACCACGCATTCTCTTTAGAGTCAGATACTGGCATTGAACTTTTTGTTCACTTCGGTATCGACACTGTTGAGCTTAAAGGTGAAGGTTTCACTCGTATCGCACAAGAGGGCCAGAAGGTCAAAATGGGTGACACAATCATCGAGTTTGATCTGGAATTCTTAAAAGAGAATGCAAAATCAATCTTAACACCTGTTGTTATTTCAAATATGGATGAGATTAAAGAGCTTCAGAAAATGTCTGGAACAGTTGAAGTTGCCACTGATGCAGTATTAAAAATCGTTAAATAACAAAAGCGACATTGTTATTTTTTAAAGAGTCACTTAGGAATCGTTACACAATAACTTGCGCTAAATTATTTTCAAAAAGCCTGAAATGACTGGTTATTTTGAAAACAAAAGCGCAAGTAATTTTGAAGCCGATCCTTAAGTGGCTCTTTTTGTTTCTCTCCCACTATCATCTTCTGTTACAATCATTTTATTTTAATGGATAAAAATTGTGACCACTCTCTACGGCATCCCTAATTGCGACACAGTCAAAAAAGCAAAAAAATGGTTAACACAACATAATATCTGTTACTCTTTTCATGATTATCGAAAAGAT
>NZ_ATUO01000117.1 GCF_000420245.1 Psychromonas hadalis ATCC BAA-638
TCGTACACCAATACAGGTGCGAACGCGAGTGCAATTTTATATAGTTTGGTTGAAACAGCAAAAGCGAATGATCTTATTGTTCATGATTATATCGCAACCTGCTTGCAGCAGATTGCTGAAAACCCGAATGATATTGATGCGTTGCTACCATGGAATATTAAGCGTAGCTAGGTGCCATTACCCAGACGCTTACGTATGATCGATAAAAGTGCCCGCAGTTAAAGATGATTGGTGTCGGCAATGATGGCATTGATACAAAGCTCTTGATTTCAATTGGCAATATTTATCTTTTCCACACTTTGGGCATTGGTAAGCATTGCGCCACCTCATACTAAACAGTTGCTTTTGGCACTGTTCTTCGGTGTCATATTTCAACATAACACAATGAATTTAAATACCTTTTTAAATTTTATTTTTAACCATAAGACACCCCACTAGAACATTTGATTTAAGTATCGTTGAAGGGGCTTATTTATGGTGGTAATCAAGATAAGCTATGGCTTAAATCAGTTTGATAAATTCCAGCGCCACCTTGAAGCTGGCAGGTTATCCATTGATAACAACCGAGCCGAACGAGCAATAAAACCATTTATGATCGGGCGCAAGGCATGGCTATTTTCAAATACCTGCAATGGTGCTCATGCGAGCGCTATTCGCTATAGTATGGTAGAAACGGCCAAGGCTAATGGCTAGTCGTGCACGACTATATCTCAAAGTGCTTGATACATATTGCAGAGCAACCGAGCAATATTGAACCGTTGTTACCATAGAATATTGATCGTAGCTAGGTGCGGTTCCCCATACGCTTACAGATATTAAGCAATATGGTGGTGGTATTTGTATTACCAAAGAGTCACTAAAATAATGCTTATCAGATATTAACTGATAAACATTAGACATTATTATTTATTGAAAAAAACTACGTTTAAGCGCTAATTCAAGCCCGCGTACTTCTGCAAGACCTTTTAGACGACCAATACAAGAATAGCCAGGGTTGGTTTTCTTTTTAAGGTCATCGATCATTTGATGACCATGATCTGGACGCATTGGGATAAGGTGCATGTCCCCATTCTTTTCACGTCGTTGCTCTTCTCTTAAAAGTTCCATCACCACGTTATACATGTCAACATCTCCTTCAAGGTGAGCAACTTCATGGAAGCTTAATTGATTTTCTTCACGTTGCGTAGAGCGTAAATGAGTAAAGTAAATACGTTCACCATGCTGTTTAATTATATTAACAAGATCGTTATCACCACGTACACCGTATGAACCTGTACACATTGTGATACCGTTCATTTTACTCGGAACCTTATTGGTTAACCAATTAATATCTTCAATCGTAGATACAACGCGAGGCAAACCAAAAATAGGACGAGGTGGATCATCAGGGTGTATCGCCAACCTTAAACCACTTGCCTCACAAACTGGCATTAACGCTTCTAGAAATAATGCCAAATGGTCACGTAACTTGTCTCTATCGATACCTTGGTAACGATCAAGCTGCACTTGGAATTCGACTAGTGTATAACCTTCTTCAGCACCAGGCAGGCCAGCAATGATATTAGACGTTAATTTGTCAATACTTACTTGAGTCATGTTATCGAAATATACCCTTGCTTGTGCTTGTTCATCAGCTGAGTATGTTTGTTCTGCGCCAGGTCGCTTCAATATATACAACTCAAAAGCGGAAAATGCAATTTGGTCAAAACGTAACGCTTTAGAGCCATCTGGCATTTCATATTCTAAGTCGGTACGAGTCCAATCGAGAACAGGCATGAAGTTATAACAAACAGTATCAATACCGCATTCCGCAAGGTTGCTTAGTGTTTGTTTATAATTTTCAATCCACTCAACATAATTACCAGTCCGAGTTTTGATTTCTTCGTGTACTGGTACACTTTCAACAACAGACCAAGTTAAACTTTTTTCTTCAATAATAGCCTTACGAGTAAGAATCTCTTCCTTACTCCATACCTGTCCATTAGGAATATGATGCAGGGCATTTACAATACCCGTTGCGCCTGCTTGTCGAATATCATTCAACGAGACAGGATCATTAGGGCCATACCAGCGCCAAGTTTGTTCCATAACAATCACCTTTTAAAAATTTACTGAACCCTTCGCTATATTTACGAATATTATTCAGAATAGTGTTATTTATATTCACCGATTAAAGTGGTAAATAAATAGAGGTGGGTTAGCCCACACCGCTGAGAATAACGACAGGGTTAGAGTTGAATAAATAGCCATCAAAATGGGGGTCATCTATATCAGAAAGCTCTAATAGTCGCTGTTTAACATTTTCTAGGTGTTGCCACATTGCGTTTTTAGCTGCAATAGGATCTTTACGTTGCATCGCAGCAAGAATTTTCTTATGATCCTCCAACCATTCTTGACGGTATGCTTGGTCAATAATATGAGTGTGAAGTTTTTTCCACATAGGGCTATTTTCACGACGTTCCCAAGAGTGTTTTAGCATATCAACTAATACTGAATTTTGAGTCGCTTCTGCAATACATAAATGAAAACGCTCATCACCCTTATGCTCAGCATGGCCTGCAGCAAGTTCTTCTTTTTCAAGTTCGAGCGCTACACGCATTTTAACAATATCACTCGGTGTTACTTGAATCGCCGCAAATTCAGCAATATTACTCTCTAATAGTTGCCTTGCCTGCAACATTTCAAAAGGCCCTGAATCATCACTAATTATGGTTTCGTGGTGATTTGATTGATTAGGTATATTTAAAACATAAACACCTGATCCTTTCCGTACCTCAACTAAATTTTCCAGTTCAAGCATAATAATAGCTTCACGTACAACCGTGCGACTAACACCTTGCATCTCTGCAATATCACGTTCAGGTGGTAAGCGATCGCCCACACTATATTTACCAGAGGCAAGATTATTGCGCAACACAAGACCAAGTTTTTGATATGGCCGTTTAGGCTCAAAAGACTTCATTATAATTTTATTACTCACTTTTTATATTACTGACACAATCATAGCACTGGCCAAGATATGAACCAACCAATAAAACAAGATGCAGAATGACCACCAGCCTAGGCTGGTAATCACATAATAAGTCCTACTTAACTGCTTTAATACGCTCAATAATCTTATTTAATTCTGGATTAGATTTTGCAATTTCTTGATACATGGGCTGTACTGCTTTTATAAATGCAGCTTTGTTCGGCTCAATAAACGTCACACCCAATTTTTCTGCTTTTTCACGCTCTGTAGCTTCAGATTTAGCCCAAAGTTTTTTCATTAGCTCCATTGAATGGGTCGCTGCTAATTTCAGTGCAGCACGGTGCTCATCAGACAGACCATCGTACGCTGTGTTTGAAATGACCAATACATCAGGAACCATGGTGTGCTCATCAAGGCTATAGTATTTTGATACTTCACTGTGGCGACTAAGGCTAAATGACGGGATGTTATTTTCAGCTGCATCCACAACACCTTGCTGAAGCGCAGTATATAGTTCACCATAAGCAAGTGGTGTTGGGCTTCCACCGAGTGCATTTACCATCGCAATTGCAGATGGGCTTGGCTGCACTCGAATTTTAAGGCCTTTTAGATCTGCAGGTGTGTTAATTGGCTTGGATGCGTAAAAACTGCGCGCACCTGCATCATAATAAGTTAAACCTATAAAGCCACTATCGCGTGAAGAAGCAAGAATTTCTTCACCTATTTCACCCTCTTGAACATTATAATAATGAGACTTATCGCGGAAAATATATGGAAGGTTGAAAGCCGCATAAGCAGGAGCAAAAGCTTCAAGTTCTGCTGCATTACTTTTCACCATATCTAACGCACCATTTTGCATCAACTCCATTGACTCACGCTGTGTACCAAGCTGTGCATCAGGGTAAATTCGGATACGAACTTCACCATCAGTTAATAAGCTCACTTCTTTTGCCATTGCGTCCATCGCTTGGTGAACAACATGCCCACGTGGGTGGTTATGACTTAGCTTTAATGTTGTTGCCGCGTAAGCAGACGCTGTAATACCAAAAGTTAGTGCAGCACCAATCATTACTGTTAGTACATTTTTACGTTTCATCATTATGATATCTCCATGATATTTTAGTAATTTAATTATGTGGGATGTTTCTTAAAACAAGACAAGCTTGCCTTTGATAATCATGCAAGTCAAACTAAAAAACCAAATTGGTTGACCTGTGTCGAGATATAGAGGTTTTTTGGAGGTAAAGCCATTAAAATGAGATCTAAATCACTAAAATAGTACAGCATATAACCTATAGTTCTCCCCGAAATGAATTTACAGCAAATTACCTGTTGGCTTTCAAATCATTGGTCAACCAATATCGTTGGGTTATTATCTTAATTAAAGGAATAAGTAATGGATAAAAAAGTAGTTGAATACGTAAATAGAGGGTTGGCAGGTTTTACTGTCTCACTTTCTACATTTCTAGTTTTCTGCGTAATTTGGCAGGTTATTTCACGTTATGTGATAGGAAAACCAAGCACAATTACCGATGAATTAGCCCGTTATTTATTTATGTGGGTTGCACTTATTGGAGCCGCATACACAACTGGTCAAAAACGCCATTTAGCAATTGATTTACTTACCATGAAGCTAAGTGGTAAACGAAAGCTTATTAATGAGATATTCATCCAGTTTGCTATCGCAGCCTTTGCCCTTATTGTTCTAGTCTACGGAGGCCTAAATTTAGCCTTGAAAACTCTAGCAACAGGTCAAGTGACTCCTGCTCTAGGATGGGAGATGGGTTACATCTATTTTTGCTTACCTATCAGCGGTTCACTCATCATTTTCTACTCTGTGGTATTTGCAATGGAAAAGTTCAAAACTCTGATTAAGCAACAACCTTAATCATTTAGAATTAATAATTAATAATTCAAACTATAAAAGGAATTACACTATGGAATGGCAAGTCATTCTTACACTTTTTGGTAGCTTTGCTATCCTTCTTACTTTGGGAGTTCCAGTTTCATTTGCTATCGGTTTATCGTCTTTAGCTACTATTTTACTGAGCCTTCCTCTTGAGCCTGCAATTGCTGTTGTGGCACAGCGTATGGCGGCTGGTCTTGATAACTTTGCTTTACTTGCAATCCCGTTCTTTATTTTAGCAGGTAACATAATGAACCAAGGCGGTATCGCCATTCGCTTAATTAACTTAGCTAAAGTATTGGGTGGTCGTCTACCAGGCTCACTTGCACATGTTAATATAATGGCAAATATGTTGTTTGGTTCAATCTCTGGCTCTGCTGTGGCTTCTGCAGCGGCTGTTGGCGGAACAATGGCTCCTCTACAGAAAAAAGACGGTTACGATGAGTATTTTTCTGCAGCGGTAAACATTACCTCTTGCCCGACAGGCTTGCTTATACCACCAAGTAATACGCTGATTGTATTCTCACTGGTCTCGGGTGGTACATCGATTGCGGCACTATTTCTAGCAGGTTACATTCCCGGTATGATTATGGGCTTGAGTTTGATGTGTGTAGCTGGCTTTATTGCTAAGCGTCGTGGTTACCCTTTGGCCACAAAACCAACACTTGCAGAAGTGTTCGATACGATCATTAAAGCGATTCCATCATTGATGCTACTTGTTATCATCATGGGGGGAATTATTGGTGGTATATTTACGGCCACGGAGGCGTCTGCGATTGCGGTAGTCTATACATTTATCCTTGCAGTATTGATTTATAAAGAAGTAAAAATTCGCGATCTACCAAAAATCGTTTTAGAATCAGCAGTCACAACATCAATTGTATTACTGCTTGTTGGTGCCTCAATGGGGATGTCGTGGGCAATGGCGAATGCTGGTGTTCCGTATATGATTGCCGATGCGATGCTGGCAATATCTGACAATCCAATCATTATTTTGCTTATCATTAACGTAATTTTGTTGATTGTCGGTATCTTTATGGATATGACACCCGCAGTACTTATCTTTACGCCAATCTTCCTGCCTATTACGTTAGATCTGGGTATTGACCCTGTTCACTTTGGCATAATGATGACCTTTAACTTAGCGATCGGTATTTGTACTCCACCGGTGGGCAGTGCGCTGTTTATCGGTTGTTCAGTGGCAAAAGTGCCTATCGATAAAGTCATTAAACCATTGTTGCCCTTCTATGCAGCACTTGTAATCGCACTACTAGCGGTAACCTTCTTCCCTCAACTAAGCCTGTTCCTACCAGGCCTAGTGTTGGGTTACTAAGATTTTTTAATTCCATCATTAACCATAATTACTATTACCCCGTTATGATTATAGCGGGGTAAATGGAGACTCTCATGACTAAAAATATTGCCAACACCGAAGTAAATACAAACGTTATCCTCCCAAGTTTTGATCGAACAGCCCTAACTACGCGCATTGTTCACTTAGGTTTTGGCGCTTTTCACCGTGCACATCAAGCGTTATATACTAGTGAAATGCTAGAAAAAACAGGTAGTGATTGGGGAATTTGTGAAATTAATTTGTTTGGCGGTGAAGAGTTAATTACTCAGCTACGTGAACAAGACCACCTTTATACTGTGGCAGAAAAAGGCGCAATAGAAACAACGTTAAAAATAGTTGGCTCAATAAAAGAATCTCTGCACCCTACATTCGATGGTGCTGAAGCGATTATTGAAAAAATGGCTGAGCCTCAAGTCGCTATCGTTTCAATGACAATTACAGAAAAAGGCTATTGTGCAGATCCTGCGACAGGCATGCTAGACAAAAGCAACGCACTTGTGATCGCTGATCTTAACAACCCCACACAGCCAAAATCTGCACTGGGTTACATCGTTCAAGCACTAAAACTACGTCGTGATCGTGGCATCACACCATTTACTGTCATGTCTTGTGATAACGTGCAAGAAAATGGACATGTAGCAAAAGCAACCATCCTTGAGTTTGCTACCTTGTTAGACGCAGAACTTGGTGCATGGATTAAGGACAATGTCACTTTCCCTTGCACTATGGTTGACCGTATTGTGCCTGCGGCAACACCTGAAACATTAGATGAAATTACTAAACTGATTGGTGTTGAAGATGCATGTGCTATCGCATGTGAACCTTTCCGTCAGTGGGTTATCGAAGATAACTTCGTTAATGGTCGCCCAGACTGGGATCTTATTGGCGCTGAATTTGTCGCTGATGTTGTACCTTTCGAAGAAATGAAACTGCGTATGCTCAATGGCAGTCACTCTTTCTTAGCATACCTTGGTTATTTGGGGGGCTATGCGCATATTTCTGACACTATGACCAATGAAAGCTACCGTAAAGCAGCGTTCGACATGATGATGAAAGCCCAAGCGCCAACGCTAAACATGCCAGAAGGGACCGATTTAGAAGGTTACGCAAACCTACTTATTAACCGCTTCACTAACCCAAGCCTAAAACACCAAACATGGCAGATTGCAATGGATGGTAGCCAGAAAATCCCCCAACGTATGGGAGCCTCACTACGTTTCCATCTCGACGCGGGTTCTGACTACAAATGGCTAGCAATGGGCATTGCGGGTTGGATGCGTTATGTCAGCGCTACTGACGAAAAAGGCAATGAAATTGATGTGCGAGATCCGATGGTTGAGCAATTTAAAGCGATTTATCAAGCGCATGGCGTAACAGTATCTGCCGTTAAAGCACTACTGAATATTGAAGCTATTTTTGGTACTGATTTAAAAGACAATGAAAGTTTTGTAACTGAAGTAACCAAAGCTTACCAGCTAATTATTACTCAAGGCGCTCGCGCTGCTGTTGCCACTCTTTAATTAACTTTCAACGCACCCTTCCCTTAAATCTGGTAGGGGTCGCGTCTTTCGGAGATCCCTATGAAAAACTTTCTATGTGATAACTTTCTTTTAAGCAATGAAACGGCTCGTCGTCTTTATCATGAATACGCTAAAGATATGCCTATTTATGACTATCATTGCCACCTCAACCCACAAGAAGTGGCTACAGATCGTCGCTTTAATAATCTAGGTCAAATATGGCTTGAAGGCGATCATTACAAATGGCGCGCTATGCGCTCTGCGGGTATCCCAGAAGCACTAATCACAGGCAAAAGTAGCTCTGATTACGAAAAGTACATGGCATGGGCGAAAACAGTACCGCAAACTATTGGCAACCCACTTTACCATTGGAGCCATCTAGAACTTCGCCGTCCATTCGGTATTACAGGCAAACTATTTGGCCCGGATACTGCTGAAGGAATCTGGCACGAGTGTAATGAGATGCTCGCAAGCCCTGAATATTCAGCACGCGGTATTATGAAACAAATGAACGTAGTAATGGCAGGTACGACGGATGATCCTATCCATACGCTAGAGCATCATAAAGCAATTGCAGAAGACGATAGCTTTGATGTAGAAGTTGTACCAAGCTGGCGCCCTGATCGTGCATACAAAGTAGAACTTGATGGTTTTGCGGAGTATATGCAACTATTGGGAAAAGTCGCAGATGTGGAAATTATACGTTTTGCTGATTTATTGGCGGCTCTTGATCGTCGTCTGGATCACTTTGCTGCACACGGTTGTCGTGCTGCTGACCACGGTATTGAGATTTTACGCTATGCAACCACCCCATCAGAAGCGGATCTGGATGCTATGTTGGCACGTCGTTTAAATGGCGAGTCACTCGAAGAAAAGCAAATAGATCAATTCACCACCGCTGTTCAAGTTTGGCTTGGCCAGCAATATGCAAAACGTGGCTGGGTAATGCAGCTTCACTTAGGTGCGCAGCGTAATAACAGCACCCGCATGTTCAAACTATTGGGTGCCGATGCTGGTTTTGATTCGATGGCTGATCGTCCTTTTGCTCTTCAGTTAGCCTCACTACTCAATGCGATGGATGTTACTAACGAATTACCAAAAACCATCTTATATTGCTTAAACCCACGTGATAACGAAATGATGGCAACCATGATAGGTAACTTCCAAGGTGGTGGTATCGCAGGTAAAGTGCAGTTTGGATCTGGTTGGTGGTTCAATGACCAAAAAGATGGCATGGAACGTCAAATGCAACAATTGTCTCAACTAGGCTTGCTGAGCCAGTTTGTTGGTATGTTAACTGATTCACGTAGCTTACTGTCATATACTCGTCACGAATACTTCCGTCGTATTCTGTGTAACATGATCGGTCAGTGGGTTGAAAATGGCGAAGCGCCAAACGACATGAATTTATTAGGTAAAATGATTAAAGATATTTGCTTTAACAATGCAAAATCTTACTTCCGTCTACCTGGGGAGCATAAATGAAACGTATAGCCATTATCGGCGAATGCATGATTGAACTTAATGGCGCTCCATTTGCAGCCATGCACCAGACTTATGGTGGAGACTCACTCAATACAGCCGTTTATATGGCGCGTACCGCTGGGAAATCGGTGAAGATAGATTACATTTCAGCATTAGGCAGTGATGCGATCAGTGAGGGCATGTTACAACGCTGGCAACAAGAAGGGATCAATACCGATCACGTATTGCGTGATGAAACTCGTCAACCCGGCTTGTATTTAATTCAATTGGATGAGCAAGGAGAACGCACGTTTATGTACTGGCGTAACCAGTCAGCGGCACGCTACCTTGTTCGTCACCCTGACTTTACGCAAATAGAAAACCATTTACAGAGCGTTGATATGGTTTATGTGAGTGGTATTAGCTTAGCCATTTTACCTGATGAAGATCGTCAGAAGCTAGTCACATTGCTTAACCAACTGGCTAACAGTGGAGTTGAGGTGGCTTTTGATTCTAACTACCGCCCTGCGTTATGGAAAAATGCCAATGAAGCACGTGCTTGCTACCAGCAAGTCTTGTCCTTTACCAACCTTGCGCTCGTCACTGATGACGATGAAGAAACTTTGTGGGGAGACACCTCATCACAAGTAACGCTAGATCGTTTACAGAGGACAGGCGTGAAAAAAGTAGTACTTAAAATGGGATCAAAAGGTTGTTTATATACTGATTTTAGTAGCAAGGCACCTGAACTGATTGCGACAACCCCAGTTAAAACGGTGATCGATACAACATCGGCTGGCGATTCCTTTAACGCGGGTTTTTTATCGGGTTACCTGACCGATAAAACACCACGAGAAGCCGCACTACAAGGTCATCAATTAGCCAGTATTGTGATTCAACATAAAGGGGCGATTATCCCAACTAGCGCCACCGCAGAGATAAATTTTAATATTCTCTCTTAACAAACGGCTTTAATCAGCATTTGAAATTCAAAAAATTATAATAAAGGAAGTAACACTATGAGTACAACCGCACAACAATTAGCCAAAATTAAAGTGATTCCCGTTATCGCAATCGAGCGAGCGGAAGATATTATTCCACTTGGTAAGGCATTATCTGAAAATGGACTACCAGCGGCTGAAATTACTTTCCGCTCAGATGCAGCAGTAGAGGCCATTCGCCTACTTCGTGAAGCACAACCTGATATGCTAATTGGTGCTGGCACTGTATTGAACCGTGAACAAGCCATTGCTGCAAAAGAAGCGGGTGCAACATTTGTTGTGTCTCCTGGTCTTAACCCAACGACGGTTAAAGCGTGTCAGGAAATTGGCATTGATATCATACCGGGAGTTAACAGCCCAAGTGCGGTTGAAGCGGCATTAGAGCTTGGTCTAACCACACTAAAATTCTTCCCAGCAGAAGCGTCTGGCGGCATTAATATGCTTAAATCACTACTTGCACCCTACACACAAATTCAGCTAATGCCGACGGGTGGCATCAACATTAACAATGTCAAAGACTACCTCGCCATTGACCGTGTTTACGCATGTGGTGGCACTTGGATGGTTGATCAAAAGATGATCAATGAAGGTCGTTGGGATGAAATTGGCCGTTTAGCACGTGAAGTTGCTGACTTAGTAAATTAATTAATGCTATATCTGTATCATTACAATTGCAGATATTAGCTTGATGATTAATAAAGGCTTCCGCATGGAAGCCTTTATTTTATAAATACCATTTCGTTTAATTAATACCAATTCGCCTAAGTAACTGATCCTTATATTAAGCGAAATGGTAAAACGGCTCAAAAATTGCGTAGATAAATTGAGCCAGTCATTATACGGACGGAGATAAACACGCTGATGAAAGTTGCTTTTTTACACACCTTAAATGCAAACATAGATCTATTTACACCCTATATAGACCGGTACTTACCTAATATTGAAATTCAACATTTTGTCAGTGAAGATTTACTCAAAAATGCAATGCAATTTGGCGTAGAGCATGTTCGTCAAGATGTTAATAAAGTAATCAATGACATTGCGAAGCACAAAGCGGATATTATTATTTGTAGTTGCTCGACAATTGGCAGGGCGGGATCGTGCATTTTCTATTGATTAAAATAAATTGAACTTTTTTGAATATTGATGATCTGATCAAGTAACTATCCCTCATTAAAGTCGCTAATAATGTCATTTTTAAACGAAATT
>NZ_ATUO01000118.1 GCF_000420245.1 Psychromonas hadalis ATCC BAA-638
AGGATTGGCTTCAACATTACTTGCGATTTTGTTTTTAAAATAGCCAGTCACTTAAGGCTTTTTGGAAACAATTTATCGCAAGTTATTGTGTAACGGTCCCTTTAGACTTTTTGAAAACAATTTAGCGCAAGTTATTGTGTAACGATTCCTAAGGCTTAAATTTTTATCTATATAGATAATCACACACTGACAAAACTTATGCGAAATTTTGGTTCACAAAGTCCCAGTTAACTAATGCCCAAAAACCATTGAGGTAGTTAGGGCGAACGTTACGGTAATCAATGTAATAAGCATGCTCCCACAAATCAACCGTTAATAGTGTAGTAACGGTTTCATCTGTGAGGGGTGTTTCTGCGTTAGAAGTATTCACAATATCTAATGTACCGTCTGATTTTTTTACCAGCCAAGTCCATGATGATCCAAAGTTATTGACTGCTTTATCATTCCAAGCGGCTTTAAATTCATCAAAAGAGCCAAAACTTTTTTCAATGGCAGTTGCAATCGCACCAGTTGGTGCGCCACCTGCGTTTGGTGCTAAACAGTTCCAATAAAATGTATGGTTCCAAACTTGGGCTGCGTTGTTAAATCGTGGGCCTTTGCTGTTTTTAATGATCTCTTCAAGTGAACTATTCGCAAGATCAGTTCCTTCGATAAGTGCGTTTAACTTTAAAACATACGTTGCATGATGCTTTTCATAATGAAACGTTAATGTTTCTGCTGAAATGTGTGGCTCTAATGCATTTTTGTCAAAAGGTAACGCGGGTAATTCAATTGCCATGATAGTTTCTCCAATGAACGTAACTGCTTAATTAATCGTGTAGAAAAGTTTAGATCCTTTTCATGAATATAATTTAATTCTCGACAATAAATTGATCTATGTCAAACTTATTTTGTGCTAAAATTGCTTTTATTATCCCTATTCACAATAACGTTTTTTTCAATGCCGTTACGGGGTACAATTCATAAAAATCATTATAGGAAAGAAAAATGGAAACGTTAGACAAAATCAAAAGCCAAATCAGTGACAATAATATCTTACTTTACATGAAAGGCTCACCAAAATTACCAAGCTGTGGTTTTTCATCACAAGCATCACAAGCATTAATGCAATGTGGCGCACCCTTTGCTTATGTTGATATTTTACTAAACCCTGATATTCGTGCAGAATTACCAAAATACGCAAACTGGCCAACGTTCCCACAACTATGGGTGAGCGGTGAGTTAGTCGGTGGTTGTGACATTATTATGGAGATGGCACAAACAGGTGAGTTGAAAACCGTCATTGAAGAAGCAACCGCAAAAGAAAGCGAAGTTGCTGAGTAAAACAATGAACGATTGACGGGATAAATCCCGTCAGTTACTCACTAAAATGCATCACGTCGCGCTTCAAATGCTTTGACAAAGGGCATCAGCACCTCTGCATTGTAAGGTCTCAACCCTGCAACAATCAATTTTTTCACCCCTTTACCTACCACTTTATCACCATCAAAAATATCAAAATATAAGAAGCTATTAGCACGTTTTGGCTCTACTTCTAAGGTACTGTCTGCCAACTTCAGTTGCATTTTATCATTAAAATCAAACGTTTCAAGCTCAAAACTCATGCTGTTATACATAACCAACGGACGTGCTGGATTAAACATAACACCATGCTTTTTCATTAGAGGCATCAACAGTGTCGGAAAATTTTGTCCTGAAAACTGACCGTAATTTTTTATGAGTGATTCAATAAAATCAGGGCAATTATTAACCTTTCCTTTACGTACTATCTCTAATACACTTTTCCCCTGTTCATTAGTAATAACAATCAAATCCTTATCTGTTTCTGGGAAATTAAGCCCCATATCTGCGCCGACCATATTGGTGAACGTAAAACTCATCGATTCACTTACACCATAAGTGTGTAACGCAAGTGAAAAAAGCAGATCACCCGGCACACAAAAACGTCTGTTTTCAGGATCATGAATGGGGTTAAAATCAAAACATTGTACCTTTGCAAAAGTGCTAGCCTGCTCTGCAGAGATGCGTAATATATTGTCTTGTTTGCTAAAAAAAGGAGCTAGTAACATTGTTTTCTCTTATTGTAATAGTGAGTGATCAGCTGGCAAATGTTTCATTATCCAGACCACTAATTTATGGCGAATATTAGCCGTATTTTCATCATTTTTATTCAGTGGCGTAATCAGTTTATCTTGCACTAACAAGCGATAGATAACCTCCTGTTTGTCTTTTGCCGATGTTGTACCATCAATCCCCGTATAACCACGCTTTAGCGCATAATTTGTGCCTAATTTAATGGCATGTTGTAATAGTTGAGATTCGTTTTTAATTTTTTTCATCTTAACTCCTTTACTTTTTATTTAATAAAATAAGTAGTGCATCTTCATCCATTATCTCAATACCGAGATCTTGGGCTTTCGTTAGTTTAGAGCCGGCAGCCTCTCCGGCAATAACGGTGGTCGTTTTTTTAGAAACGCTACCCGCCACTTTTGCGCCTAAATCTTGTAGCGCAGATTTAATATCACTGCGCGCCATCACATTAAATGAGCCTGTGATAACAAATATCTGCCCCGTTAATGGAAGATCACTTACCGCTAGCTGTATAATTTCAGGCCAATGAATACCTGCTTCAAGTAGCTGATTTAACACGTCTATGTTATGTGTTTGACGGAAGAAGTAATAGATATGTTTAGCAACAATTTCACCAACATCAGACACCGATTGCAAATTTTCAATCGATGCGCCTTTTAATGCATCAATTGTTTTGTAGTGGTTAGCCAAATTATTTGCTGTTGCTTCCCCCACTTCACGAATACCAAGTGAATAGAGGAAACGTGCTAGTGTGGTTTTTTTACTCATTTGCAAACTATTAAGTAATTTTTTTGCGGATACCTCACCCATACGTGGCAGAGAAGATAGTTGAGTTGCCGTTAAATCAAATAGGTGTGCAGGTGAGTCTATCAATTTATGATCCACCAACAGCTCAACTAACTTATTACCTAAACCATCTATATCTAGCGCTTTACGTGATGAAAAATGTTTAATCGCTTCCTTACGTTGTGCACCACAATAAAGCCCCCCTGTACAACGAATCGTTGCTTCACCCTCAATACGTTCAAGTGCACTTGCACAAACAGGGCAAACCACAGGAAAAATAATTTTCTCTGTTTTTTGACTCTCTCTTTTTTCAACTAATACGCGCGCAACTTGTGGAATCACATCACCTGCACGACGTACGATGACTACATCGCCAATTAAGATGCCTAACCGTTTTATCTCATCTTTATTGTGTAGGGTTGCGTTAGAGACGGTTACACCACCAACAAAAACAGGTTTCAGTTTAGCAACAGGCGTGATTGCCCCTGTGCGTCCAACTTGAAACTCAACATTTTCAACCGTGGTCACCGCTTCTTCTGCGGGAAATTTATACGCAGTTGCCCAACGTGGTGCACGAGCAACAAAACCCAATTTGTCTTGCAAGGTAATATTATCTACTTTATAAACCACACCATCTATTTCGTAGGCTAAATCAGGACGTTTTTTCTCAATTGCTTGATAATAATCTAAACAAGCTTGCTCTCCCGTTAGCTGTTTTACTTCATCAGAAACAGGTAAACCCCACGCTTTTAATTGATTTATGCGCTCAAATTGGCTGTTAGTAAGCTCACCTTCAAAGACACCCACGGCGTAACAATAAAATGCTAATGGGCGACTTGCTGCTATTTTAGAGTCGAGTTGACGCAAACTGCCAGCGGCCGCATTACGTGGATTAACAAACGGTTTTTCACCAGCATCATTTAATTTTTTATTTAATTTATCAAAACCCGCTTTGAGCATAAACACTTCACCACGCACCTCTAACAGGGGGGGGATGTTTTCACCACGCAGTTTAAGTGGCAAATTTTTAATGGTTTTTACATTTTCAGTGACATTCTCGCCCGTTTTCCCATCACCTCGCGTAGCTGCTTGAATTAATAAGCCCTCTTTATAGATAATACTCACGGCTAAACCATCAAGCTTTGGCTCAATGCAAAAGGTGATGTTATGACTATCAGATTTATCTTCTGCACGTAGCATAAAATCTTTGAGTGCCTGTGCTTCAAAAACATTGTCTAAACTCAGCATTGGCTTTTGGTGCGTTACCTGCTCAAACTTACTCAGTGCTAGTCCGCCCACTTTTTGCGTGGGAGAATTTGCCGATAATAAGGTGGGGTTTTCTTTTTCTAATATTAATAATTGCTGGAAAATATAGTCGTATTCTGCATCAGGCACAGAGGGCTCATCAAGCACATAATATTGATAATTGTAATTTTCTAGCTGCTGACTTAAACGTTGAATTTCTTTCTGAATACGCATTTAAAACCTGATTTTATTTATAAAAAAACCTCGATAAACGAGGTTTAAAAAGGGCGCTTAGTTTACCACAACATTTTAGATGTAGTGTAATAGTCGATGATTGTATTCAATAAATTGCGCTTCAGTCATTGGCTCACGAGCGGCATTTAACACCAAACAATCAAACTCTTCGGCCATCTGCTCAACAGCACATAACATCAGTTCAAAGGACTCTTTAATGTTAATATTCTCATTAGGTGCGGTTAAAAAGAATGAAACACCTTCCGATTTGAACTGCTCCATCTCTTCTGGGTTAAAGGTCCCTGGTGCCATCATATTTGCAATGCTAAACAGTACAGGGCCAGTGCCATCTGAATGCTGATGGCGATGAAATATAGACATCTCACCGAAGCGAAAACCTGAGGTTAAGAAAAATTGCAGTAATTCATGCCCGCCTAATTGTAACCCCTCTTTTGCAACCACATTAAAAATAAACAGGTCTTGAGGCTGAGTTGCTTCTGTGGCAACTTGTTCATTTTTGTCTAACTGCGCATCATTTTTTACAGTTTCAAATTTAGCTTCTTCTGCAGGCGCTTCTGAAAATTTAATCGGCTCTATTTTTTCATCTTCTAATGCAACAGAAAAATCGATATTTTCTTCTTGCTCTATGGTGGTATCAGCACGGGTAATGCGCACGTCGCTGATAACATCATCAACAGACTCAGGGTTTAATTCGCTAGATGACTTTTCTGCAAAAATATCAACATTAAGAGGGGTATTCGTGACTACATTTTTCTCTTTACGACTCAGTAAATAACCATGAATTAACACACCGCCGATAGCGAGTAGACCAATAACAATTAAAATAGGCTGGAAATGTTGCATTTTTTGTTACTCTTGATTGGTGATCAGAAATTGAATATGAGGCTAAACTACCACTGAATAGAGGGGATCGTCCATCATAAGCCCATTTTTTTTTATGAAAATGTTAGCCACTGAATATTTTCTATCTTTATTTGTACAAAGCACGGTAGAATCAAAATTTACTTCTCCTTTAAATTGGGTTATCTATGTTAAACAGATCCACCATTAACACACCACTTTCAGGTATCCATTACCTATTAAAAGGAGCGCAACTGCTCAGCCACCCTAAGTTACGTTTTTTTGTTTTGATTCCATTAATGATTAATATCTTTATTTTTGCTAGCGCATTTTGGTTTCTGTTTAGCGCAATAATGGAATGGATAGACAGTTATATTTCCGCATTACCCGACTGGTTAAGTTGGTTATCTTACCTGTTTTGGCCCTTTTTAATTTTTTCTATCTTAGTGAGTTTCTCTTTTGTATTTTCTACCATTGCAAATCTTATTGCGGCTCCTTTTAATGGTTTATTGGCAGAAAAAACAGAAAATTTATTAACAGGAAAAGCAATTAATGATGATGGATTTAGTGATCTGTTAAAAGATTTACCACGTATTTTTAAACGTGAATTACAAAAATGGGCCTACTTTTTACCGCGTTTATTCGTTTGCGCATTGCTGTTTTTTATTCCCGCCTTTGGGCAAACTGTTGCACCTTTTATCTGGTTTATTTTTGCAGGTTGGATGATGGCGATTCAATACGCGGATTTCCCGTTTGATAATCACAAAATCCCATTCAATGAGATGAAAAAAGCACTACGCACACGTTTAGGCAAGAATTTAACCTTTGGTATGCTAATTAGTTTTTTTACCACTATCCCAGTGCTGAATTTTGTGATCATGCCCATTGCAGTCTGTGGGGCAACCGCATTTTGGGTTGATATCTACAAAAGTGAGTTGTTAGCCACTAAAAATGATAATACTGAACTTTTACCCCCTCAATAGTTTGGAAATGTCATATTAACTGCGCCAGTGAGAAAGGCGAAACTAACGTTTCACTTCCAAAATGAGCACTTAGGAATCGTTACACAATAACTTACGCTAAATTGTTTCCAAAAAGCCTAAAATGACTGGCTATTTTAAAAACAAAAGCGCAAATAATTTTGAAGCCGATCCTTATTTAAGTAAACGATACAGGGTTGGCGCATCTAATTTATCAATATAGTCTTGGTAATCAAGTCCTCGCTCAACAATATATTCCGTGACCAGCTCTTTTACTGTTTGTAATAATTCGTCAGGATCCCATACTTTCTCTAAAAAATTATCAAGCTTGGCATTGTTAATCGCTTTAATGGTATCAGCTTGTGTGGCAAGCCCTGTTAACAATAACTTTTTAGTCCCTAAAAAACGCGGATCTAATTCCACTTCTGTTAACAGCTCCACCCCCGATTTTTCAGGCATCACATGATCAGAAATAAGCAATGCAACATGCTCTTGATTTGCATCTAACTCCTCTAATAACTCTAAACACTCAATGGCAGATTCACACTCTTCAATATTAAAAACATCACTAAAGTAGTCAAGATCACGCACCACTGAATCTAATACTTCACGCTCATCATCAACACAAATAATATTAATTTTTTCCACTTCAACACTCCTAAAGAAAAGAAATTTGATTTAATAGATACAACATCGCATAGGTGATTAATAAACCGATAATCCCAAGTACAACACCCACTTTAGCCATCTGTTTCGTTTGCACATGACCCGATGCATAAGCCAATGCATTCGGTGGTGTGCTAATAGGCAATGACATGCCTAATGATGCAGCAAAAGTCACCGCCAAAATAAGCACCACCTCGCCTCCGTAAGGTAATAAACTGTGCATTGATGCACCCAACGCAGCTACCAAGGGTAATAATAGATTAGCTGTGGCGGTATGTGACATAAAATTTGCCATCAACAAACATAATACTGAAGCACCAACGATCAGTAATAAGGGATGTAGGGTTGCAAAGGGGATCGCATCAATCGCATTTTTTGCCAATCCCGATTTATCCAAAGCAACTCCTAATGCAATGCCTCCTGACACCAGCCACAAAACATCCCACGAAATTCGTTTTAAATCTTCTTTGGTAATAATTTTAAACATCGAAAAAACCGCCACAGGGATCATCGCCACCACATAAGCGTTCATTCCATGCCACCCACCCATCAGCCATAATAAGATGGTGACAATAAAGGTGATATAGACGATGATCGCTTTGGGTGTTTTTAAAAATCGTCCTTTAATATTAAGGTTGATCTGTTTAGTGGTTGCCGGAAATAGAGTGGTTAATAATAACCAAGCAATAAATAGCATCACCACCACAAACGGCACACCAAATACCATCCATGCCCCAAAGCTAATATTATTTTCATCCACCAAATATTTTAGCGCAACAGCATTAGGCGGTGTACCAATGGGCGTACCAATACCACCAATATTAGCAGCAACAGGCACAGAAAGGGCAAATGCAACTTTTCCTAAATCATCTTTTGAAAACAGTGCCAATACGGGGGTTAAAATAGAGAGCATCATCGCCGTAGTAGCAGTATTACTCATAAACATGGAAAAGACAGCAGTGATGATCATCAACCCTAACATCACATATTTTGGATTTTGACCAAAGGGTTTTAATAATACCCGTGCCAAGTTTACATCTAACCGATATTTGGTGGCCGCCATTGCCAAGAAAAAGCCCCCTAAAAAGAGCATGATAATCGGTGATGCAAACGTACCCATAATGGTTTTATGGCTAATGAGATGCCCTAATTCAGGGCTATCCACTTTGGTAAACCACAGCCCTTTATCGGAAATAATCAACAGTTCTAACACGATAATCAATACCGAAGTCGCGTATATAGGAATAGGCTCTAATACCCAGCAGAGCGTCGCCATCACAAAAATAGCGATCACTCTTTGTTCAACAAATGTTAACCCTTCGATACCAAAACTGCTCGCAGGTAACAGTAAAATAATCAATGGGATAATGATAGGGAGAATAAATTTCAGCTGTTTTTTCATAATATTCTTCTATTTTTAATTATAAAACAATTCTCCTCTTCACCTAAAATAAGTATAGGGGATAGATCAAACAGACAAAAAAAAGCCTCTCTGAATAGTCAGAAAGGCTGGTGTGATCACAATATTATTGCGCTTTATTGCGCTAACGCTTTGCTTACTTTTTCAAACAAATCTAATGATAAATTTTCAATTTTAAGCAAACGATTTAGCTGCACTTTTATCAACGCGATACGCGGGGCATCAAGTCGTTTAAATTGAATCAGTGGAGTAATTAAACGGGCCGCAACTTGTGGATTTTGGCTGTTTAGTTTTATCAGTTGATCGGTTAAAAATTGGTAACCACTGCCATCGCTAGCATGAAAATAGTAACTATTGTTATTCACAAAAGAGCCTACTAATGCACGTAAGCGGTTAGGATTATTGTAATCAAAACTGCGATGGTCAAATAATTTTTTAATATTTTCTAATACCAAATCGTTTGATAAGCTCGCTTGCAACGCAAACCATTTATC
This sequence comes from Psychromonas hadalis ATCC BAA-638, assembly GCF_000420245.1. Classification (GTDB taxonomy): domain Bacteria; phylum Pseudomonadota; class Gammaproteobacteria; order Enterobacterales; family Psychromonadaceae; genus Psychromonas; species Psychromonas hadalis. The sequence continues at coordinate 8,778 of NZ_ATUO01000118.1, forward strand.
CATCACTAAACCATTTTCAAACCACTTTTCATCAAAATCACTCATCACCGTATTGCGACAATTCAATTTTCCACTGTTGGCAGCTTGTAATGCACCAAGGTGATCAGTCATGTTATTGGCAAAATGAATTTGCTTTAAGACCAATGTATTGGCTAATTTTTTATCACTTTTGGCAATAAACAGTAGCGCACAATTAGCCAATTTACGCAGTGCAATATCGGCGGTTTTAGGTTGATACTCTGCGTTTAATTGTGACCGATGGTAAATAGTAACGAACTCAGTTTGTAACTGCTCTGCAAGTTGATTTAAGATATATTCTCGCGCTTTATGCAGTGCTTCAATATCAACAGAATCAAATAACTCCATCGCACCACTTTCGCTGATAAATTCAAACATATCAGCAATCAGTGCAGGATCTAACTGCTCACTGGTTAATGTTGCTCTAAACGCATCAACAAACAGCGTCGGTAAGCTAAATGCCTTCCCTGCTTGTATGAGTTGTACATTTTTAACCAGATATTTGTTGAACAGGGTTTGCCCTGCATCCCAACGTGAAAATTCATCACTAGAAAAATTGATCAAGTGTAATAGATTTTCATTACTGTACGCATATTGATATTTAACTGGCGCAGAAAAACCGCGGAACAAACAAGGTACCGGTTTTTCGCTGATATTTTTAAAGACAAAGGTTTGCTCTTTTTGGGTAAGGCTGAGCACTTTACTCATTTTTCCATGGCCTAAATCAACCGCTTTACCGACTTTATCTAATAGTTCAATATCAACAGGAATATGTAACGGCTGTTTTTTCTGTTGATCAGCAGTCGGTAAGTTCTTCTGTTTAAAGGTTATTTGGTAACTATTTGTTTGCACATCAAAGTGATCGGTCACATTCACTTGTGGCGTACCCGATTGTGAGTACCAACGTTTAAAGAGCGTTAAATCAATACCGCTGGCATCGGTCATGGCAGCCACAAAATCATCACAAGTAACCGCTTGACCATCGTGACGCTCCACATATAACGCCATGCCTTGTTGAAATTTTTGCTCACCAAGCAGAGTATGTAACATACGGATAACTTCTGAACCTTTATCGTAAACCGTTACCGTATAAAAGTTATTCATTTCCATAACAGAAGCGGGCCGAATAGGGTGTGACATCGGCCCTGCATCTTCTGCAAACTGATGATTACGCATAATTTTCACATTCGCGATACGATTAACGGTGCGGCTGCCCATGTCGGAACTAAACTCTTGATCGCGAAAAACAGTTAAGCCCTCTTTAAGGCTTAACTGAAACCAATCACGGCAAGTAATACGATTACCTGTCCAGTTATGAAAATACTCATGACCAATGACCGCTTCAATGCTTAAATAATCTTGATCTGTAGCACTTTGCGCGTTCGCTAATACAAATTTCGAGTTAAAAACGTTTAACCCTTTATTTTCCATCGCGCCCATATTAAAGAAATCAACGGCAACAATCATGTATATATCAAGATCATACTCAAGGTTAAAACGATCTTCATCCCACTTCATCGATTTTTTAAGTGATAACATCGCATGTGCTGTTTTATCTAAATTACCTTTATCAACAAACAGTTCAAGTGCCACACGGCGACCACTTTTAGTGGTAAAACTATCAGTCAAACAATCAAATATTCCTGCGACTAATGCAAACAGATAAGCGGGTTTTGGGAAAGGATCAACCCATTTCACGAAATGACGACCATGCGCTAAATCACCTGACTCAACACGATTACCATTAGAGAGTAATGAGGGATAAAGGGTTTTATCCGCGCTAATTTTAGTGCTGAATTTAGTTAAAATATCAGGTCTGTCTAAATAATAGGTGATACGGCGAAAACCTTCCGCTTCACACTGTGTGCAAAATGCCTCACCCGATTTATACAAGCCTTCAAAGGCTCTATTTTCAAGCGGATTTATCTCTGTTTCAATCTCAAGGGTAAAATGTGTTGGTAGATGAAACAACTCAATGCCCCCTTCCACTAACTTATAGTGTTCAAACGTTTCGCCATTCACTAAAAGCGCGATTAATTTAAGTTGTTCACCAAACAAAAACAGCGAACTCTCTCCACCAGCAACACGTTTCATAACACTGATTGCTTTAACCCGTGTATTTTCATCAAACAGATCAAATTCCAGATCTAAACATTCAACTAAAAAATCTGAGGGCTGGTAATCGGCAAGATACTTTTCTTGTGGTTTTTTTTCAATACACTCTTCGATAGAGGAGATTTTGCTCATGATAAGACACTCTTAATGAAAGGAAAATAGGTATCCTGTTAATATACCCAAGCGCTTTGAAGATGCAAGTCGCTTCGGTGATCAGGGTGAAACTAAAGTTCACTTTATGAATTTTTTCTGCTAATCAACCTGAGTTCAATAAGGGTTAGCCATTGTCATCATACTGCATCTTCCCTTAGTGTCCGATCTGACAAACAGCATCTTGATTATACATTGTATATATTCGAATCAAAAGCCGAAAACAAGAGAACCCAGTCCATGTTTAGTATTACTCTTCAGGTGCGAACCAACGAAGAGAGATAAAAGCATGAACTGGGAAGACAAATTAATAT
>NZ_ATUO01000119.1 GCF_000420245.1 Psychromonas hadalis ATCC BAA-638
TCAATCGCAATAGCTAGCTATTACTCAATCATGCGCCTTGCTCTTCATCATTTTTCCTCAACAAGCCCTGATCACAATATTATGCGGAATGGTATAACAGAGATAGAACAAGTAAAAAAACCTGCAAATGAAACCAGCATATAACCTTTCTGCTCCAGACTTAACGCGACTAAATTGATCACTGAATTAAGATTTGCCTGCTCATCACCATAAAAGTGCATCTGCAATAGACTCAAACTGATCAGACTATAAACAACGAGTGTAATAATAGTGCCAATAATAATAGTTAATGGAAAATCACGATGGGGATTTTTAAAATCATTGGCTAGATGGGCAATCGCTTCAATACCTAAAAAAAACCAAAGAATATAGGTCGCACTTAAGGCAATATTGGATAACTGAAAAGGATAGGAATATTGGCTATTAATAGAGACAAACAATAAACAACTGACAATGCAGATACTTAATAGGGTTCGCACCACAGCAGCGGTTTTCAGACCAAAAAGGTTAACAACCAAAAGTAAAAATAATATAAATACTGAACAGATAAATAATGTCTGTTGCGTGGATTCTGCTATCAAGCCAATGGCCGTTAATCCATTCACTAAAAAATTAGCACCCGTGATAACAATAACAGGCGCGCCCAGTGCAACCACCCAAATAAATAACCAACTAACAATGCGTACTACTTTATCGCCAAATGCTAACAGCACAAAATAAGCAGTACCACCCGCATGAGGATATTTTTTACCTAATACGGCAAAAGTAAAAACAATAGGTAAAATCAGCAAGCCCACGATTAACCACGCCAGCAGTGACCAACTTCCCGCAACAGATGCAACAATAATACATCAGAGCCTAATAAAGCAGAGACCAACAATCCTACACCATGCGTAACAGTGATCGATTGATTTGAGGTAGACAAGTTATTCTCCTTATTAAAAAATCATAATAACGACTCTTGTAAACTCAATTATTAACAATAAACAAGTAAAATGACCATTATTTTCTCTATTTTGTGAATAACTTCAAATAACACGAGCATTTTATGAACAGATCAAGTAGAATGCGCCACCCTCGTAATGTGATCCATGTTGGATTATTACGAAATCTTCAGATTAAACCTACTGCGCGTAATAATATTTTTATAAACACGCGAGAATTATTAAATGGTCTCAATTTACATTGAAACCATTGAGGTGACGTAGGTATATCTGGATTAGCGCGTTTACGCACCGCTAAAACGCAGAATTTACACGAAATCATGAGGCCTCTATGTCAGAGTCAAATGCAACAGAAAACACAGAAAATATTATTACTTTTAACGACTTAAATTTACCAGAAGCATTAACTAAAGTCGTTTCAGAGATGGGTTATGAAGTACCTTCTCCAATTCAAGCACAAACAATTCCCCTTCTATTAGACGGTAAAGACGTTTTAGGCGTGGCACAAACAGGTACAGGTAAAACGGGTGCCTTTGCATTACCACTATTAGCAAATATCGATTTATCCATTAAGAAACCACAAGTATTGGTATTAGCACCAACACGTGAGTTAGCAATTCAAGTTGCAGAAGCTTTCCAAAGTTACTCTCGTCATTTACGTGGTTTCCACGTTATGCCAATTTACGGTGGCCAAAGCTACAATATTCAGTTCAAGCAACTAAACCGTGGCCCACAGGTTGTTGTTGGTACGCCTGGTCGTATTATGGATCACCTTAAACGTAAAACGTTAGATCTTTCAGGTCTAACAACGTTAGTACTAGATGAAGCTGATGAGATGTTACGTATGGGTTTCATTGATGATGTTGAAACTATCATGAAAGATATGCCAGAGAAGCACCAAACTGCGCTTTTCTCAGCAACCATGCCAGAGCAAATCCGACGCATCTCGAAACGTTACATGAATAATCCAACTGAAGTTAAGATTAAAGCAAAAACATCAACGGTTGAGAATATCGAACAGAAATGCTGGATTGTACGTGGTGTTAATAAACTTGACGCATTAACACGTATGTTAGAAACAGAAGAGTTTGATGGCGTAATTATCTTTGCACGTACCAAAACAGCAACGGTTGAATTAGCTGAACGTTTAGAAGCGCGCGGTTACCGCAGTGCGGCCCTAAATGGCGATATGAACCAGCAACTGCGTGAACGTACTATTGCACGCATTAAATCGGGCAGTTTAGATATATTGGTCGCTACAGATGTTGCCGCACGTGGACTAGATGTTGAACGCATAAGCTTAGTGGTTAACTACGATATCCCAACAGATACAGAGTCTTATGTTCACCGTATCGGTCGTACTGGTCGTGCTGGTCGTAAAGGTAAAGCAATCTTATTTGTTGCACCTCGTGAACGTCGCTTGTTAAAAGCAATTGAACGCGCAACACGTCAAGAAATTACTATTATGGATTTACCAACACGTGATGAAGTAACACAAACACGTATTGAAAACTTCCAAAAACAACTGTTCTCTATTTGTGAAAGTGAAGACCTAACGTTCTACCGTACGCTGTTTGAACAAATTGAAAATAACACTGAAATTGATGATTTAGACCTTGCTGCTGCATTGCTTTTCCTTGCGCAAAAAGAGAAACCATTACAGCCAGTAGAAGAAAAATTCGTTGAGCCTCGTTCAAATGATCGTAGTTTTGACCGTGGTGATCGTAATGGCCGTGGTCGTGACAGAAATGATCGTGGCCCACGTGGCGATCGCGGACGTGATCGTAACGACCGTGGCGACCGCAATGACCATGGCGGAGACAAACCGCGTGGCCGTGGTCGTCCAACAGATATTGAGTTAGAAACATACCGTTTAGATGTTGGCCGTTCACACGGTGTACAAGTTAAAAACATCGTTGGTGCAATTGCAAATGAAGCAGATATTAACAGTCGTTTCATCGGTGATATCAAACTTAATGATGATTATTCAACCATTGAATTGCCTAAAGGCATGCCAGAAAAAACACTAAAACATCTTGAAAGTGTTTATGTTTGTAAACGCCAGTTGAAAATACGTAAAGATTAATTCTTCTCTACGCTATCCATATTAAGGGTGCTACTTAGCACCCTTTTTTGTGCCCATAGATCCATTCAACTGAAAAAAAACAACCAACATACTAGCTAATAGTTTGATTTATAACGAAAATAACATTCATCTCAGCAATCCACACAATAAAAAAATCAATTACAAACTTATGAAGATAATACTTAGCTAAAAATAACTTAACTGTTTGTTTTATAACAATTAACTATTCCCACTTATGAAATTCCCCCACTCTACTCTATTATTTACTCATTCAATTTGTCATTATACCTTTGCACTAAGGAGAGCACCCATTTGAATTAGTTGTAAAGTATTAGAAAGTCCCATTTTTAATACTTGATATGATGACCTGAAATATAGGTGACCATAGTTTTCTTCGATTTGAAGACCTTTATCCACTCTATTTAAGGCCCATTAATAGAGTGGTTTTTTTTGCCTTTTTTTCGCCTATTTCAGAAACAAAAAAGCCCAATCTATGCAGATCGGGCTATTTAAAAAAGGTAACAAATAATACTATTTTTTTGTTGGGCGCTTCCAGTCATTCAGGTTACGCTGTTTTGTACGTGCGACCGCTAATGCGTTCTCTGGCACATCATTAACAATCGTTGTACCTGCTGCCGTTGTTGCACCATTACCAATGCTCACTGGCGCAATCAGCTGGCAGTCACTACCAATAAAAACATCATTACCAATTTTAGTTTGATATTTATTCGCACCATCATAATTACAGGTAATAACACCAGCACCAATATTTACGCGACGGCCCAAGGTACTGTCACCAATATAACTTAAGTGGCCACATTTAGTGCCATTACCCAGTGTTGATTTTTTAATCTCTACAAAGTTACCCACATGTACATCTTTTTCAATCACTGTTTCAGGACGAATACGTGCAAATGGACCAATGGTTGAATTATCACCAATACGGCTACCTTCGATGATAGAGTTAGCTTTAATCTCAACATTATTTTCAATATCACAATCGATTAAGATACAGTTAGCACCAATCACCACACCATCACCCAAGTTAACATTACCTTTGATGATGACGTTAATATCGATATCAACATCTTGACCACAAGTAAGCTCTCCACGCAGATCAAAACGTGCAGGATCACGTAGCATCACCCCACGTAACAACAATTTTTCCGCTTCTTGTAGTTGATAAGCACGCTCTAGTTTTGAAAGCTGTAAGCGGTTGTTAACCCCTTCTACCTCTACGGTGCTAGTGGGATGAACAGCGCGAATAATACGCCCCTCTTGATGTGCCATTTTAATAATATCAGTAATGTAATATTCACCAGCGGCATTATCATTACGCAAAGCGGGTAACCAGCGACGCAGGTCACGGGCGCTTGCCACTAAAATACCGGTATTAACCTCTTTAATTTCACGCTGATTTTGGCTGGCATCTTTCTGCTCAACAATCGCAACCACATCACCATCAACACGCTCAATACGCCCATAACCGGTTGGATCGTCAAGGTATACAGTTAATAAACCAATACCTCCTTCTGGCTGTACATCAATTAATTTTTGTAACGTTTGCATACTCAGCAGTGGCACGTCGCCATAGACCATCAATATTTTTTCAGTTTCTCTAAAATGGGGCTGTGCAATTTGCATGGCATGACCAGTGCCCAGTTGCTCAGTCTGTTTTATCCAATTAAGACGGCGCTCAGTAATGCTCTCTTTCATCTGTTCACCACCATGACCATAAATCAGGTGAATATTTTCCGCTCCGACTCCTTTTACCGTGTCGATAACATGTTGCACCATCGGTTTATCTGCAATTTTGTGTAACACTTTTGGAAGACGAGAACACATACGTGTCCCTTTACCCGCAGCAAGAATAACGACACTTAAAGCCATAATAACAATTCCATATTATTTGAAAGCAAAAAATCTATTTTAACCAATTTTTAAACAACTGCGCATAATTAAATAACATTTTTCTTTGTTTATTATTAATTATTTAGCAGTTTGCGATAAGATAAGCCTTTAATCACTCTTAAAAATAGGTTTAGTTTAATGAAACAACAAATATTAAAAGAGATGCGCGTGTTAGCTAACATTGATGTGCACTCAGAAATTCAAACTCGCATCGATTTCATTAAAACTAAACTACAGCAAGCTTATTGTCACACACTGGTTTTAGGTATCAGTGGTGGCGTAGACTCCAGTACCGCAGGACGTTTATGTCAATTAGCCGTTGAACAACTGAATCTTTCAGAGCAAAGTACAAAATATCAGTTTATTGCCGTACGCTTGCCTTACGCTATTCAAAAAGATGAAGATGAAGCGCAACTTGCTTTGCAATTCATTCAGCCTTCACATAGCGTGACGGTTAATGTGCAATCAGGCTCCGATGGTATCCACAATAGTACCCTGCAAGGTTTACAAGAAAGTGGCATCACACTAAACGATCAAACTAATATTGATTTTGTAAAAGGTAATGTCAAAGCACGTATGCGCATGATTGCACAATATGAAATTGCAGGTTTAACAGGTGGTTTAGTGGTGGGCACCGACCATAGCGCTGAGAATATCACCGGCTTTTACACTAAACATGGTGATGGCGCTTGTGATTTAGCCCCCCTGTTTGGCCTTAATAAACGCCAAGTTCGTGCACTCGCAAAACAACTTGGCGCTCCTGCCCTACTTGTTGAAAAAGCACCCACGGCAGACTTAGAAGAGGATAAACCACAACTTGAAGATGAGGTTGCTTTAGGCATGACTTATGATCAGATTGACGATTTCTTAGAGGGGAAAAGTGTGCCACAGGAGATTGAAGATAAACTGATAACTATCTACCAACGCACGCAACATAAACGCCAGCCTATTCCTACCATTTACGATTAGGTTATATCTCCATTTTGCCTCACAATGCGGAAATGGACACTTTAAATTACACGCGGTTTCATTAAAACAAAAATAAAAGGTGATATTGATCAAAAAACTAGCCTTAACCATAGGGTTATTGTAAATTTACCCTTCGGTTAATGATCACTGTAAATTCAGTTACTTTATAAAGGAAGTTAGTCCTATGAAAAAAGTTGGTTTAGTTGGTTGGCGCGGTATGGTTGGCTCTGTGCTTATGCAAAGAATGTCTGCTGAAAATGATTTTGCAACGATTGATCCTGTGTTTTTCACCACCTCTCAAGTGGGGTTAGCCTCTCCTGATATCGGAAAACCAACTGAGTCTTTAAAAGATGCCTTTGAAATTGAAGCGCTCGCTAAAATGGATATCATCATCACCTGTCAAGGTGGCGATTACACTAACGAAGTGTATCCGAAATTACGTGCAAGTGGTTGGAATGGTTACTGGATCGATGCAGCTTCTTCACTACGCATGAAAGATGATGCCATTATCGTACTAGACCCTGTTAACAAAGACGTTATCAAACAGGGCTTAAAAGACGGCATTAAAACCTATGTTGGCGGAAACTGTACCGTTTCTCTACTATTAATGGCTTTAGGTGGTTTGTTTGAAGCAGACTTGATCGAATGGGTAACACCACATACTTATCAAGCAGCTTCTGGTGCAGGTGCACGTAATATGCGTGAGCTAATCAGTCAAATGGGGTCAATTAAAGATGTTGTAGCAAATAAATTAGCCGATCCTGCTTCTGCTATTTTAGAGATTGATCAACAAGTTGCTGAGCACCTTCGTAGTGATAACTTACCCACAGAGCAGTTTGGCGTAGCCCTTGCGGGTAGCTTAATTCCTTGGATCGATGTGCCAATGCCATCGGGTCAGTCTAAAGAGGAGTGGAAAGCACAAGTTGAAGCAAACAAAATTTTAGGCACCAGTGATAATCAAACACCGATTGATGGTTTATGTGTACGTATCGGCGCAATGCGTTGCCACAGCCAAGCGATCACCATGAAACTGAAAAAAGATGTATCAGTTGCTGAAATTGAGAGAATTTTAGACGCTCATAATGAGTGGGTTAAAGTGATTCCAAATGAGCGTGATATAACGATTTCTGAGCTTTCACCTGCAAAAGTAACAGGTACATTAAGCATTCCTGTTGGGCGTATTCGTAAGCTTTCAATGGGGCCTGAATATGTCAGCGCATTTACCGTTGGCGACCAACTACTTTGGGGTGCTGCAGAGCCAATTCGTCGCATGTTGAATATTTTACAAGAGAGCTAAACCCTCTCTAACATTGCTAAAGGCTTCTTAATCGAAGCCTTTTTTATTTACCATGAATACTCTTTACTACTTGGATTCGCGCGGAAATACTTTTCACTTTTTAACGCTTTATCACAAATATCATCTCCCCAAAAAAGCCCTATTTGCAAACGATTATATTCGTAGCGGGTCTCACCAAAGGTTTCATTAAAAGACTCACAGCGATCTAACTCTTTGCCTTTCTCCACACACTTTTCAATTTCAGCTTGGCGCAGAGGCGCAATTTTAGCTTGTCGGTATGACTTACATTCAACCATCAATTCAGGAACTTGCGAACGAGTTATTGTGTCAGCATAAACAGCCGGAGAGACAAAAAAAGAGAACAACAGCATTATTCCAAATAAATGTTTAATCATCCTATTTTCCTTATCTAATCACCCGTTTAATCACAACTGATAATAATAAATTTACTAAAAAAATGTTTTCATCTCGACTGGTTGAGAGCTAATTAACAATACACCTAACAAAATAAAAAATAGCGCAGTACACACCTTAAAGAGTAACGCATAATGAATTTTACTTTGCTGATGGCTCTCTTTTTTCGTGCCATAAAAAGTAGCGACTTTTGCGCCTGATATCGTCAACAGCGCAAGTGAAGATGTCGTCACAGCAGTGCCAAATGCCATTGCTAGTGCGCTAACGATACCTAACCAATACAGTTGTAAACTTGCCGCTAATAACAATACCATCAGCGCGCCACTACAAGGGCGCAAACCAATACTCAGCCCCATGCTGATTGAATGAGAATAGGGAATTTTTGAATCATGCTTTATTGGCGTTGATGGACAACAGCCACAGTTTCCCGCTTTATGTTTTTCACCTTTTAATAAAAAATAGGTGATTTGCAACAGCATGAAAAATCCCAGTGCAATAATGAAATAGAAACTATAACTACTGACAGTATAAGCTTGCTCATTAATCGTGCGCATACTCTGTGTAAACAGATACTTACCCACAGAGACTAAAACAATCGCAGTAACAGCCTGTAAAAAAGCACTGTACACCGTCAAATAGAGGCTCGACTTATAACGACTTGGATATGTTAACAGATAACTTGAAACAATAAACTTTCCATGTCCAGGTCCTAATGAGTGCAATAAGCCATAGATAAAACTAAACCCTAAAAAATAACCAATAAGTGTCTTGTCAGCCTGACCACTTTGATAAAGCATAGTCGCAAGTTGCTGGTAAATATCACGTTGCCAAGCCGTCGCTTGTAGGATCATGGCCGGCCAAAAGTGCCATAACATCATCACTAATGAGATAATAATCGCCACAAAAATTGTACCTAAATAAGTCGATAAGGGTTTATTCATCACGCGTTTCCTGACAATTAATAGTGACACTTTGTGAAAAAATAGGCCCTAATTGGCTATCGGGTTGTGCATCTATTAGCAGAGAAGCCGCATAAATCATCTGCGTTGTGGTTGGATTAGGTTCAATAATCTTCATATCACAAGCGGCCATAAAATTTTCACTGAGTTGTAGATCACTTGCTTGTAACCAAAGAAAATCAACATAGTAGCTATCTTCATAAACCTGAAGATGAAGATCAGTAACAGGTAATAACAGTGGTTTTTCCAACTCAAGGAAAAAATGTAACGTCAACTGATGATCTTCCAGTATTAATCGCGCTTGCTGAGGAACTTTAAATGGCAGCCTAGACTGTTGCTTTTTAAAATAGGTAAAATAATCATTTTCCTTTAGGTTTCCAACCATCTCATCGGCAAGGTTTTGTAAGGTTTTTTGGCGATGAGACTCACTAAGATCTTCACCATCTAATGTATAAGAAGTCGTCATCAAGTCAAACGTCCAAAACATGGTTAATCCCGTTATCTGTTTATTGTCCCCTTCAATCTCTGTTAATACCGAGACCCACGAATGCGGATGCGCTGTAACCGTTGCTATAGAGAAGAACAACAAACAGACAAAAATAATAGGGTAAAAACGGAACTGACTGATATTCATAAGGTTAAATGTCTTGTGGGAATAAAATCATCAAATATACTACTTTAGGAGTATATTTGATGTCAAATAATAATTTTATCTATTAGCAGTAAATACCAATGGAATTGGACACTTTAATTCTGGATAATTATCCACTATCGAGGTGAACATGAATACAAAACGTCAGTACAAAACTTATACCAGTGAATTTAGAACTGAAGCATTAGCACTACTTCAATGAGCAAGGTTACAGCGTTCAAGAAGCTGCATCAGCATTAGGCATCACAACAAGCCTGCTTTATAGCTGGAAATAAAAAATAGAAGCACTTGCTCGTTCCACTGTAAACGTTGATGAGAAGGTTGAGCTACTCTCCTTGTGAAAAGAAGTTAAACAACTCCGCATGAAGAAAGAAATACTAAAAAAATCCAGTGCCTTCTTCGCAAGAGAAATAAAGTAAAGTTTCAGTATATTCGAGCAAGTCGCTCTAAATATCCAATAAAACTACTTTATAATGTACTACAAGTGAGCCGTAGTGCATTTTATGATTGGCTTGAACGTCCAGCCAAAATCATCAGTGAAGAAGCGCTAAATATGCATCGTACTGCACGACAGTTGTTTAAACGCAGTCGTGGTAGTTTAGGCTCTCGTCAAATGTGTAAGAACTTAAGAAAAGCAGGGTTAATGTCCCATAGCGATCAAGGCTCTCAATATACGAGTGGGCAATTTAGCCGTTTACTGAAATATATAAAATAACAGCGGCCATGAGTAGTGTTGGTGCCTATTTAGAGAATGCAGCTGTAGAACGATTTTTTGGCAGTTTAAAGAATGAATAGTTATTAAATATTGTTCACTTAACACGTGAAACGATGAAGATGAATGTTGAAGAATATACCCGTTATTACAACCATGAACGATTTCATACAACACTCGCGATTTAACGCCGATTAGCGATGAAAATTTACAAAGTCAGGTGTCCGGTTGGACTTGACCAGAATAGCTGATGATTTGTGCAGGATAACGATAACCTGTATAGAGATTAGAATTATTCATCCACAGATTGTCGCATAATTTGTGAGGCAGTTGCTAAGTTGACTGTACCCAAGTAAAGCACTACCGTGAATTTCGTGATCGCGCCTTTTCTGAATGGATGAGCGCTAGTGGCGTCCAAAATTTAGATTAAGGATGATTTTATAACTTTTAATCATCCTATTTGGATAAATTGACAATCCCGGGAATAGTCCCTTTCAAAATATAACTTATGGTTAGTTATATTTGTTCATCATTGCTTGTACGTCATCAACCATATCAGTACTTCCACAGAAAAAAGGCACTCGCTGATGTAACTCAGTCGGGACTATTTCTAAGATACGCTGATTACCATCTATCGCTTTTCCACCAGCCTGTTCCATTAAAAATGCAATTGGATTACATTCATATAATAAACGTAATTTCCCTTCTGGTGCGGTCGCAGTAGAAGGATAAATATAGATGCCACCTTTTAATAAGTTACGATGAAAATCAGAGACTAACGAACCAATGTAACGAGAAGTATAAGGCCGTTGCGTAGCATCATCTATCTCTTGGCAATATTTAAGATATTTTTTGACACCTTGTGGAAACTTCTGGTAATTACCTTCATTAATAGAGTAGATTTGACCATTCTCAGGCATCTGCATATTTTCATGAGAAAGATAAAATACGCCCAAAGAGGGGTCGCAGGTAAAGCCATGCACACCATTACCGGTTGAATACACCAACATGGTTGATGATCCATAAATAACATAACCCGCAGCCACTTGTTGATCACCAGGTTGTAAAAAATCAGCTAATATAACGGGCGTGCCGTAAGCGTCAGGGCAACCACACCTTCATCTAATTTCTGATCTCAGTTATGTTATTTTCAAGTCAAATAAAAGGAAATAACAATGAAAATAACGCGCAACGAAACACAATGGCAGACCCTAGTAAAAAATCAACAAACCAGTGGGTTAACTATTTCAGATTACTGTCAACAACATCACTTATCAACGTCTAGCTTCTACACTTTCAAGAAAAAACTAGGCCTAACATCCAACAGCTTTGTTCGCGCTAAAG
>NZ_ATUO01000120.1 GCF_000420245.1 Psychromonas hadalis ATCC BAA-638
ATAAGGCTTTCCTTGAACAGTATCATCAAAGATTAAAACGGCCTCATCAGATTCTATTTCACGTACCTCTTTTTTACATTTTTCCACAAGTCTGCTGAACTAAACTGCTGATGTGATAGAAAGTGAGTGATTTGATCATGACTTATTTCTCCATCTAAAAGGTGAGATAGACCCGTTGCTGTTGTGTAACTGAATGAGGTGACAAGGTAATCAATGTACAGGTCAAATATTTGTTTGTTTTTATTCATGATGATACTTTATCAGTTCTCGCTATAATCTTCTGATTTACTGCGTAACATCAGTTACTCAAAACAAAAATTGGCACATTTATATATAATTATTCTTGAATAAGAATATGTTTTAAAATTTAAAATTTAAAATATAAAATATAAAATATAAAATATAAAATAGTATATCGGAAAGGTACACGTACTAAACTTAACTATTTGTTATAAAACAACTTTAAGTATTTTAGTATAAATATTGGGGTTATAATACGCAATACGCATTATCTGAACGGTCGCCTAAACTGGCCGCCCACGCTACTTTTTCGGTGATCTCTGGGCGGTATTCATGCCATAAATAGTTAAGTTCTGTTTGCAGTTTTTTAAACCCTTCCGGGGTAATGAGATTAGTACGCACTCTGTTTTTCCTCAAATAATGAGACGTAAGATTAGCCTTTTTTTTATTAAAACTGAACTATTTAAAAGAACAGGGCTCTAAATTTTTACTACAGAAACAGTTGAGGTTTGCATGTCTATTAAGAAAACAGTTCCTTTTTTACTCTTTATTTTTACCACGATTGCTATCAGCGGTTGTAATGAAAAGAGTGCTTTCACGGATGATGCATTGAGTTTGTTAGAAACAGAAGTCTTTTATCGTCAAAGAATAGCCTTGCCAGAAGGTGCTGTACTTGAGGTGCGTTTAGAGGATGTATCAAAAATGGATGTGGCATCGGAATTAATTGCCAGTGCCACAAGGGAGATTAAAAGTGCGCCCCCTTATGCACTGCAAATTGCATTTCCAACAGAGGCGATAAAAGACAATCACCGTTATCGTTTACGTGCGATGATCAAGGTAGATGGAAAATTATCCTTTATTTCCACTACCCATATAGACCCTTTTGCGGTTGGTATTGCTACGCCGATTGAAATTAAAGTAGATCAAGTGGGTCAGTAAACGGTAAGTTGTGTACCTCTGCCACCTCTTTGATGGTTACTTTACCATGACAAACATTAAGGCCGTTTAGCAGGTGTTTATCGGCTTTTAAAGCTGCTTTGTAACCTAAATTAGCCAGTTTTAACACATAGGGTAATGTGGCATTATTTAGTGCTTGCGCAGCTGTTCGAGCAACGCCACCGGGCATATTTGCTACGCAGTAATGCACCACATCATCCACTATATAGATAGGGTCGTCATGAGTGGTGGCATGTGAAGTGGCAAAACAGCCACCTTGGTCAATGGCAACATCGACCACTGCACTGCCTTTCTTCATTGCTTTAATCATCTCTTTAGTGACCAGTTTAGGCGCGGCAGCCCCAGGAATAAGCACGGCTCCTATCACTAAATCTGCTTCTAAAACATGGCGTTTTAAACTCTCATGCGTGGAATAAACGGTATTAACACGTCCTGAAAATTGTTTGTCTAATTGGCGTAACGTATCACCATTTCTATCTAAAATAGTGACGTTTGCACCTAATCCAACCGCCATTTCTGCAGCATTGCAACCAACAATGCCTCCACCTAAAATGACCACTTTTGCAGGTTCAACACCCGGTACGCCCCCTAATAGTAATCCGCAACCCCCGTTAGATTTTTGCAGTGCAAATGCACCCGCTTGAATAGACATACGTCCAGCCACTTCAGACATGGGGGTCAATAATGGTAAACGGCCACTATTGTCGGTGACGGTTTCATAAGCGATACATACCGCTTGGCTTTTTATCAGTGCTTGAGTTTGCGCGAGATCCGGCGCTAAGTGTAGATAGGTAAACAGTATTTGATCTGGGCGTAGTAGGCTACACTCATTGAGTTGTGGTTCTTTAACTTTGATGATCATTTCACTTTGTGCAAAGACCTCTTCTGCACTAGTCAAGATGGTTGCACCTGCATCTTGGTAATCTTGGTCGCTAAAACCAATGCCTTCACCTGCATTTTTTTGTACAAAAAGTTGATGACCCTGTCCTGTTAATTCACTCACACTTGAAGGAATTAAACCAACACGGTACTCATGATTTTTTATTTCTTTGGGAATGCCTATTTTCATTGTATACCTCTCTTTTTAAATGATAAGAGTAGGTTAAAAAGTACACTATACTATTTTGTAGCGGACTCGAGTTCAGTTAATGTGATGAAGGCCACTTCATTACTGTTGGAGCAGATCCATTCACAGGCTTTAAAGTCTAAGCAAACCTGCGGTCGTTGTGGCTTTTCAAACAGTTTACAAAGATTATTTTCATCAAGTTGAATGCAACGTTCACCCGCTTTTTTACCTTGCTTCATGCCAGGAATGAACGATGAAATACTGGGTGCTATACAACAAGCCCCACATCCTAAACGACACAACATAAATTTCTCCCTAAAAAAACATTGTAACATAGGTTTTATGGCTGTTTTTGGATGGTTAATTTCCACACTCGCTTTACTATTTTTTAGTTCGTACCATAGTTAGTGGACTTACTGAAGAGGTTATATATTTTGTTAAAGAATATCGTGAAAATCAGTTTACTCAGCTTGCTTTTATTTTTGGCACACAGCCTCTTTGCCTCGGAAAAAGTATTACTTAATATTCACTCAGTTTCACAATCAGTTAATGAATTTTATACACTTAAGCAATTACAAAAACTGCCACAACATGAGATAAAAATAACCATTCCATGGACAGATGAGGAGCATATTTATAAAGGTCCCTATTTAGAAGATGTTTTTTCCTCTGCTGGCATTGAAGGGCGATGGTTAACTCTTTATGCATTAGATCATTACCAAGTCTCTTTTAACTATCAGCGCATAAAAAAATATAATCCTATTTTGGGGTTACAGATTGATGGAGAGTTATTGACAATACGCAGTAAAGGGCCTATTTGGCTCATTTTACCTGTTAATGAATACAAAGAGTTAGAGGCTGCTGTTTATAATGATTATATGGTCTGGCAGTTGATTAAAATTAATAGTGAGGATAAAGAAAATAGTGTCCATTAAGCGTTATAAAAGTCATTATTTCTTGTTTCTCATTGCGATCTTGTTTGTGGTTAGCGCAGGAGCAAGCCTTATGATGCTCAGTAAGACACAAAATCTACTGTCATGGAATGAACGGGCAACGGGAAGAGCATTGGTGCAACTGGTGATTTTACAGCAATCTTACCTGACTAATTTAGAGCTGTATCGACGTGGGGATAATGTTTATGAACAACTATTAGAGCATTATGATCTCACATGGTCTGCTTATGAAACCTTACTTGCAGGATCAAAAAATGCTTATTTTGTGAATAATGGACAGCGCATTATTAAACTAAAAATTTTTTTTAAACGCTTTAAAAAAAGTGATCCAATGAAGGTAAAACTAACGGGAGAGTTAATCACTGTTACCCTGCATAATACGCGTCAAGCACACCATTATATTATTGAGTTATTAAACTATGAATTTCAAGGTTTATCACAGCAGAGTCATAATCGTGACTTTGAATTAGTTCGCCTTAATAAAATTATTGTTATTAGTTTATTGGGGCTTACTTTTAGTGGGGCACTTTTTCTTTTTATTATCCTACGTGATCGGCGACGTATGGCGCATCTTGCGTATCATGATCCACTAACGGGGATTGGCAATCGCATTGCGTTACAGGAAAAGATAACTGAATTACAAAAAGATAAAATCGGTTTTTGTAGCTTGCTGATCGACATCGATCGCTTTAAACCTATCAATGATACTTACGGGCATGATATTGGTGATAAGTTACTCATTAATCTCACTCAAAAAATGGCCGTAATTTGTGGAGAACAGAATTTTTTGGGACGATTAGGGGGAGATGAATTTGTGATTATCTACCTCTCTCAAAACTCCGTAGAACAAACTGCATTAAAGCTATTAGACATTACCCCCAATGGGTTAGAAATTAACGGCTGTCATTGTGATATTAATTTAAGTATCGGTATCAGTTGCTCTCGCGTTGTGCATAAAAGTTGGGTCGATATATTAAAAGATGCAGATAATGCGATGTATCAAGCGAAGTTAAAAGGAGGAGGGCAATACCAAATTTATGTTCCAGATTAGCCATGTTATTATAGAAATCTCTACTTCTAATGAGCCTTAATAATGACAGATAAAGCCCCTATCGCCACTAAAAAACCGTATATTCATGA
This sequence comes from Psychromonas hadalis ATCC BAA-638, assembly GCF_000420245.1. Taxonomy (GTDB): domain Bacteria; phylum Pseudomonadota; class Gammaproteobacteria; order Enterobacterales; family Psychromonadaceae; genus Psychromonas; species Psychromonas hadalis. Next base: position 4,357 of record NZ_ATUO01000120.1, read on the forward strand.
AATTCATAATCATCAGCGCCATGATGATTATTTTTGGTTACGTGATGATAAACGTGAAAACCCTGAGGTTATCAATTACCTTAATCAAGAAAATAGTTATACCGAAAAGCAGATGTTACCTCTGCAAAACCTGCAAACTGAGCTTTATGATGAGATGGTGGCACGTCAAGAGCCTGAGCTTGAATCGGTTCCCTATTTCAAAAAAGGTTTTTGGTATCTGTCGCGTTATGATGAGGGCAAAGATTACAGCGTTTATTGTCGTTATGAAGATTCAATGGATGCACCTGAACAGGTGTTTTTAGATTGTAATCAGCGCGCAGAGGGACATGAATTTTACCAACTAGGCGACCTTAGCCTTTCGCCAGACTCCATGTTGATGGCCTATTCAGAAGATACCGTCAGTCGCCGTCAATACACACTGCGTATTAAAGATTTAAGCACTGGGGTAGACCTTGATGATGTCATTGAAGATATCTCTGATGTTGTTTGGGCAAATGATAATAAAACCCTTTTTTATGTCAAAAAACACCCTGAAACACTGCTACCTTATCGTGTTTATCGCCATCTTTTAGGTGATGACATTAAAAATGATCAGCTTATTTATGAAGAGTTGGATGATACCTTTTATGTTAACCTCTACAAAACACGCTCCGAGCAATATCTGGTTATCTGCATTGATAGCACTGTGACGTCAGAATGTTTACTGCTTGATGCGAATAACCCTAACGGTGAATTTCAATCCTTTTTAGCACGCCAGCGTGACCATGAATACAGCATCGATCATTTTCAAGATAAGTTTTACATTCGCACTAATATTAGTGGTAAAAACTTCGCGCTCAAAACAACCACACAGGCAACCAATAGCAACAGCGAAAATTGGAAAACAATTATTGAAGCGCGTGAAGATACCTTGTTAGAAGGTTATGAACTACTTAACGAGTGGTTAATTGTAGAGGAGCGTTTTGCAGGTTTACCGCAACTGCGTCAAATTAATCATCTAACAGGTGAATCTAAAACATTAACCTTTAACGATCCTGTTTATACGGTGTTTAGCCATTACAATCCTGATCCTAATACCAACAAGTTTCGTTATCAATATACCTCATTTACCACCCCATCAACGGTGTATGAATTGGACTTAAATACAGGTGCAACTGAGCTGTTAAAACAGAGCCAAGTGATGGAACTTGCTGATGGTGAAGTCTTTGATAGTAACAACTACCAAAGCGAACGAGTTTGGGTTACGGCACGTGATGGCATCAAAGTACCTGTTTCATTGGTTTACCATAAAACCCATTTTAACCACCAGAACCCACTGTTAATTTACGCGTATGGCTCTTATGGTTACAGCATGGATATCGGTTTTAGCAGTGCCAATTTAAGTCTGCTAGACAGAGGTTTTGTTTACGCTGTTGCGCATATTCGTGGAGGAGAAGAGTTAGGGCGTGTTTGGTATGAAGAGGGGAAACTGCTTAATAAGAAAAATACTTTTAATGACTTTGTTGATGTATCTAAATCGTTAGTTGAGCAAGGCTATGGTGATAAAAACCGTATTTTTGCTATGGGAGGCAGTGCGGGCGGACTATTAATGGGCGCGATAATCAACCAAGCACCCGATCTTTACAAAGGTATTATTGCTGTAGTGCCTTTTGTGGATGTGCTTTCAACCATGCTGGATGAATCGATTCCTCTGACCACAGGTGAATATGATGAATGGGGCAACCCTAACGATAAAACTTACTATGATTATATGCTCGAATATAGTCCTTACGATCAAGTGATTAAACAGGATTATCCAAGTATGCTAGTCACTACCGGTTTACATGATTCACAGGTGCAATATTGGGAGCCTGCCAAGTGGGTTGCTAAACTGCGCGACCTGAAAACCGATGATAATCAACTGCTTTTATACACCGATATGGAAGCGGGACATGGTGGAAAATCAGGCCGCTTTAAACATTTTGAAGATACCGCCAGAGAGTTTGCGTTTTTGCTTAACCTCGCATAAATAAAGTCGGGTCAGATCAAACTTTAATGGTGATGTTTTAAGTTTGATCTGACCCAACTTTAATTCAAGGTTTGTTAATCGCGTTGGTATAACGCTTCAATGGTGGCTGATTCAATCGTATGCGCATTGATCATATAACCTGCTAATGCACCTGAGGCATCTTCTGGTAACTCAAGTTTCTCGACAGAAAGGGCGTGAATGGTAAAACGGTAGTGATGTATTCCGTGTCCTGCTGGTGGACAAGCACCGCCAAACCCTCTGCTTCCGTAATCATTTTTTATTTGTAGGCTACCTGCGGGTAATAAGTTTTCTGTTGTACTACCTGCATTGCTTGCGATCATCATTGTAGTTACTGGTCTATTGACCACTTGCCAATGCCACCAACCGCTACCTGTTGGCGCATCGGGATCATAAACGGTAATAGCAAAACTTTTGCTGTTTTTAGGGGCATTTCCCCATTGTAGCTGAGGTGATAAGTCCTTGCCTGAACAGCCAAATCCATTAAATTCTTGGTTTTTAGTCATAAACTCTCCGGTGCTGATATCTTGGCTAGAGAGGGTGAATGAGTCTGCAAAGAGTGCAGGTGAAAGAGCAAGTGATAAGAGTGAAAGTACTTTAATAGTTTGGTTCATAAGTTGTCCAAGTGAGTGATTGAGTCGCTATTTTATCTTTTCTTATCGACTTGGTTTAGTACCTAAACTGTCAAATTTTCGCCCTAATCCGCCATTTTAGTTTTTCGTAGCTCAGAAGGTGTTAATCCAAATAACGTTTTAAAACGATCTGTAAAACGAGACTGAGATTGATAACCACACTTTTCAGAAATAAGGCCAATAGAAAAATGTGTTGTTTGTAATAGATGTATACCCGTTATCATTCAAAGTGCAAAATTCAGCAAGCTGTGAGGTGAACAGATTCTAGGCAAAAAGTTGAAGGTCTAACTGGTTCAATCGATACTTTTTAACAACGAAGGTGTTTGCCTCAAAGCTTGCCCTTCGGATCGTCAGCTCGAAAACTAATTCGGCGTTGCAGTATTCGATAAGGGCTAGCCATTGTCATCATACTGCGCCTTGCCTTAGTGTCCGAGCTGACGACTGAATAAAGCACTTTGATTGGTAACGGGTATTAAGCCAAACCTAATCTCGCTTGGTCTTTAATATCTTGAATGGTTGTCTGTTCAGATTTTAGTTTTCGGCGTAATGTAGACTCGCTTATTGCAAGTCGCTGACAAATACTGATGACAGTTAATGGCTCAGATTTTTTCAGTTGCTCGCTGAAGAGAGAGTGGATTTGATGTGCGATATGAGGGGTGTTGACCATCGACAAAATATCTTTGTGCCCCATGTGACACATAAGCGCTATTATCTCTTTACGTCGTAAAGGCCATAATACTTCTGGAGCATAAACAGACCATTCTACAAATTGCTGTAAACACTTTTCAAGGGTGTCTGTTATCTTGCCTACACAAAAATTTTGTTGATGAGAAGGGTTTATTTTTAAGTTATCGAAATCACTAAAGTCGAATTCAATTAACAGTGCAAAATAGGATTTTTGTTTGGGAATATTACGCATGTTAACTGCGGAGCTATTGGATAAAAAAACAAAATCACCAGTAGAACAACGCGCTTCGCTACTATCACCTAGTTTTTTATGACCGCAAAGAATAGCAATTAGCAGTGGTTTTATGACTGGCACATTTAATAAGCTCTGCTCTTTTATGGATGAGTATACTGAAAAAGGCAGTGGCTGATTTTTTAATGGTAACTCTTTTATTATGTTAATTAATTTTTCCATAGCGCACTTATTAATTCCCTTATAAAATAGCTAAATTTTACAGAGTATATCTAATTTCACTCAATGTGGTGGAGATCTGTTTTGATTTTATGTACTAAATAAACTGTAGGGCTGAAGTCTCGCTTCCGAGAGTCCATTTATTTTCCCTCTACCTCCAACTCTATTTTTTGTGCAAATAGTTCGCTGAGGTGTTTATCTTTGGCGATGATCTTTTGTAATTTATGAATATCAAACCAGAGAAGTTCTACAGGCGTGAGTGCTTTGGCACTACTTTGGCGACGTGCGGTTAACAAAGCATACAAGCCTAATAAAGATCCACTGTTTATAATGGTCTCCTGTGAGACTGAGATCAATTCCACTTGTCCATGCATCACCAATGCAATGGCCGTAGCGCTACTGTTTTGTCTATAAATCAGCTCACCATCATTATATATTTGTCGTTTAGCAAGCTTAGCAAGCGCCATTAAAGTGCTTTTTTTAAGCCTTTTGGCCCACACCATTGCTGTGAGCTGCTTATTTATCTCATTGATACTGACATAGTGGGGTTGCTGATGCAGATGTGCGAGTTTGTACTCTATTTCATGCATTAATTTATCCGCTTCACTGCTGTCTAATACGCCCTCATCAATCAGCTCTGTTAAATAGACTCGCTCTAAATTAAGCATTAAACGGTGTGCGCTGTGGGTTTCTAAACTGTAGGATAGATCGGGGAAATTATCACGTAGTCGTTTGATATATAAACGAGTTTGATTTTTGTTGTGGTTTATTTCTTGTTTAACAATCGCTGTTTCATGTTCACTTGGCGAGAGTAGTAATAGGTGTTTTTGTATCTCCTGTTGCGCTTGTAGGAACCCACGCGCAGTATCGTAACTGAGTGCTAAACGCTCAAAAGAGAGATTAACCATAAATCTGTTTAAGCAGGGCATGCGGTTAAAAAAACGCAAATAAGCGGGCGTTTTCCAAAACTCAAACAGGCTATTACGTGGGGTGATTTGTGGGACGCCATCAAGGGCGATTTCAACGGCGTTGACTAGCTGTTTTGTGGCGATGCCTGTTAATGCGCCTTGTTTAAATTGTGACCAGTAAAACTGGCGTTCTATCTCTAATAAACGGCGTTTGAAAGCGATACCTAGTGCTTCATCTGTTATCTCTTTAGACTCTATTTTTGTCGCATCAAGGGTTATCTCTTTATCGCGTTTTGGCCAGTTAGCACGTTGTAAAAACTCATTTTTTTTAAGCTCGGGTAGTGTACTCAATAGGCGTTGTTTAATGGCGAATTTGGCTTTATTTAAGCTTGCCTGTTTAGCGGGTGGTAGTTTATCTAAGCCTAAACTTTTTAATAATAGCGCCATACTGCTTGAATTGATGACAATAGTAAGCACAACGATGCCAGCGGTTAAGAACAGTATTTGATCGCCTAGGTTTTTATCAATCAGTTGGTCTTGGGCAATAATAAGTGCCAATGCAAGTGAAACCGCACCACGTAATCCACCCCAAATTAACACCAGTGCTTTGGCGCGATTGATACCAATGCCGATTCGTTTTAATAGGGGCATAAAGGTAAAAATAGAGATTGCACGGATAAATTGAATACCTACATATAACCCCCCTAATGTTACCCACCATTGCCAAACATCTAAGCGGATGCGTGAGGCGATAATGATGCCTACTAAAATAAAAATTAAGGTATTAGCGATATGTGCCATCATCTGCCAAAAATGGTGTAAGAAATCAGCCACTTCAGGCGATATTCGCGTGCGACCAATACTGGCTAACAGTAGTGCTAAAGCGACTACTGCGACCACACCTGAAACATGAAATATATTTTCAGCAATGAAGTAAGCAAGGTAAGCTCCTGAAATAGTGAGTGTAATTTCAATCATTGGTTGATTAAACAGACGACCTATCCAGAATATTATGATGCCCCCCACTAGTAGGCCAATAAATAGTCCCAGTAAGACCACTTCAATAAAACTGATGCTAATAGTGGCAAAGCTAAAACTACTTTCACTACCAAGGCTGAGCATGCCGTAAAATAGGGTAAATAAAACGATTGCTGTGCCATCATTAAGCAGAGATTCACCTTCGATTAATGTTTCTAAGCGTTTACGTGAACTGACCTCTTTGAGCAAGGAAACGACTGCAACAGGATCGGTGGCGCTGATCAGTGCACCAAATAGAAAACAGACTGTCCATGACCATTGCCACGGGAAAAAAGTGTGCGCGAGCAGGGCGGTTAAGCTGGTGGTTAAAATTAATCCGGGAATGGCGAGAATGGCAATTTGGCTAAACATACGTTTAAAAAGGTGGATTTCCATTGAAAAAGCGGATTCAAAAATAAGGGTGGGTAAAAATAGTAATAAAATCAGGTGTGGGTCGATAGAGGCAAGCTGAGTCAGTGCGCCCTGTAATATTGGTAGGTTTTCAGTGATATGAAAACTACGATTATATAACCCTAAAGCAAGGCCAATTAATAGCAACACAACGCTATAGGGGGAGGTCAAAATTTTAGGTAGCGATTTTACTACTGCCCCCAGTAAGAGAGATAACATCACAAATATTAATACTAAAATACTACTATCAATTTGCATAACAAACCCTCGTAAATGGAACGTGGTTATTATACCAATTACACTAAGTCTGTGATGTAAATTTTATGCAGTGAAAATAGCTTGATTCAAGGCGTAAGTTGATGTCTTTGTGAAGATTAACTACGTTATTCTTCTTTTGGTAGAATTAAAATAAAGACTTTAATTCTTTTATGGTTGTTCCCTCTTACGCAATTTACTGCAATTGGTCTTATACCAATTACAATAAATAGCTAATCTATTTTACTGGTTAAAATAACTCACTTCTGCGTTGTAAGTTTTGTAAAGGGAACAACCATTTACGTCAACTTATGCCTTAAATTTAGCTATTTTTCCTGCGCAAAATTTAGATCACATACTTAATGTAATCGGTATTACTTAGTTTAGTGTATTTTAGGCATAAAAAAACGCCCCGAAAGGCGTTTTT
>NZ_ATUO01000121.1 GCF_000420245.1 Psychromonas hadalis ATCC BAA-638
CCTATTTGCAAAAGGCCAATAACTAACTTGTCCTGTTTTGCAAATAAAATAGCGCTAGATTTTATTCCTATTTTTAGGTCATCGTCACGGTCAACCATCGCATACATAGTATCGTAAGCGATAGTCCACAATATGTTCACCATAAATAGTAACCAGACAATATTGTCTACTTGATTCGCCTGTGCCGCGTAAGCCATTGGAATTGCCCAACCAAACGCCATGCCCAAAACAAGTTGTGGCAGGGGGGGAAAGCGCTTCATAAAAGGGTATGAAAAAGCCAATAAAACACCCACGACAGAGAGTTGAATGGTTAGCCAATTTTGGCTTAATACCAATAAAAAAGAGCTTAAGGTAAGTATTAGAAATAGAACGATAGCTTCACGGCTGGTCGCACGACCAGAGGGCAGGGGGCGGTGTTTAGTGCGCTCTACAAAGCCATCTACTTTCCTATCGGCAAAATCATTAATAACACAACCTGCGCTGCGCATTAAAAAGACACCGAGTGTGAAAACAATTAATACACTTAAATCAGGCACGCCTTTTGCTGCTACCCAAAGCGCCCATAATGTTGGCCATAATAGCAACAGGGAACCGATCGGTTTATCAATACGCATTAACTGTACGTATGCTTGGAATTTTTGTTTATTAATCATTTTTGTATATACCTGATGCAGGCAAAAACAACTCGCTGACTAAAAGAGGTTTATTATTGAGATAAAAGAGTGAACGCCTTGCCCATAATGAGTGGTCTACTGATTGCTTTAGATCATTTGCCAATTGGTGAAAGAGAGAGCCTTGTTTAAACTCTGTTACCTCTATCTGGCCACGTAACATGCTTGGATCTTGGAAGAGTATTTTTCCAAGTGATTGTTCACCAATTTCAGCCAATTCTTCCTGTTGTTCAGTAATAGTGGAAAAGGGGATTTCAGTTTGTGCAAAGACCACGGGTCTGTTATCACAATATAAAAATACTTCACGCACTAAGATTTTATCTTCACTTTTAAAAAAAGTGTAAGGTAGACAGTTCGGTTTCACGGTAACCTGCTGTTTAATAACAACATAAAAAGAGTTGCATTGAGATTCTAGTTTTTTAGTGAGCGAATTATGATCATAAAGCCAAGATGCAATATTACGACTACAATGAGGGAGTTTAGTTTCTGAAATCCAGCTCGTCAGGGAGCCGAAAGGAAGAATATTATAACGCATGAATACCTTTGGGAAACATGAAAAAAAAGTAATTGTTTGCTATTGTATCTTACTTCATATCAAAAAAAATTAGCTAAAGGAAAATACCATGTTTAAAAGAGCGCTTTTATGTGTGCTTTGTTTATCGTTTATCTCCTCGTTTTTAACCGCAGAAGAGGCACCTATCGAGGAGATTCAAAATGACTATCAATATTTCCAGCTTGAACCAGACATTATTACCAATTATATAAAGCCGGGTAAACGCATTGGTTTTGTGCGACTTACCGTAGAACTAATGGTGAAATCAAAAAGTAATTACGCGGTTGTTGAGAACCATGAACCGTTAATCAGAGATAAAATAATTACCATCTTTGGACAACAAACAGAGATGATGGTGAAATTGATCTCTGAACGAGAAGGGATACGCAAGCGCTGTTTGGATGAAGTTAATGAGTTACTTTTTGCAGAAACGGGTAAAAAACCGCTGGAAGATCTGCTTTTCACCAAGTTCCTTTATCAATAATTGAGTAAACTGAATTATCACTTCCTCAAAAATCAGATCACTCCAACAAATGTACGATCTTTTTATGGAAGTGAAACGTTAGTTTCACCTTTGCTGCTTTTTACTAAGCTTTAATTTACTGCTGACAAAGGCTAAAAAAAGCCCTGCTAATAAACCAACCAAATGTGCATAATTTGCCACATTGATAGGTAGTAGATCCACAAAACCAAACAGTAACCAAACCAACAGAAAAACAAAATAACTATTTGGCAAATTGACTTTACTGTTCTTGTTTAATACACCAAATAGCCAACAATACCCCACCAAACCATAAACAACACCACTTAGACCACCGAAGTAAGGGCTGACTAAAAAGTATTGAGCAAGGTTAGATGCGATAGCGCTAAAGAGGAAAATCAATAACAGGCGTTGCTTTCCCTGTTGCTTTTCGACAACCCCTGCTAATTGCCACCACCAAAGTAGATTAAAGACAATATGCAGAGCGCTAAAATGTAAAAAAGCAGGGGTGATAAATCGCCAACTTTCTGTAAAATCAAAGGGTTGATGTGTGAAAAATGCCAAAGGCGACTGCATAGGCTGAAAGAATCCGAGTGCGGAAATTGCGTAAATAAACAGACAGACTATAAAAATAGTGTGTGTTAACCAACCCGCGTGTTGAGTGAAATTCCTGATTAGATGAGAATTTTCATAAGCCAATTCAGATCGTGGTGTGTCAGTATTACCCGATTGCCAACTTGCGGAAAAGTATTTTTCTTGATTGGGGTTTTGTAAAAACAGTGATAGCTCCATCTCTGCTTTTGTTTGCTCTGTTAAATCAGCAAGTATCAACTGATAACTAAAGTTATCATGGGAGATACTATTTTTGATATCTAACAACGTTAAATAATCTGAAAATGCTTGCGCTAAACGCAAATTTTGGAATTGATGAAGTACCATGTTTTCCTCTAGATTTTTTTAATCTCTTTATTACAAAAAGAGATGCTCTTATCTTGGTTTAAAATATTAAGCAGTAACATCGAACGAGCTAAACCATCATCACAAGAAAATATGGCCGTTGCCCCTTTAAAAGCACCTTTTATTATTTCGATCTTATCACCATTTTTAAACAGTGATTGCTTATCGACTTCTAAATCATTTAAGACGTAACATATTTTCTTCAATTGTTGCATTAAAGTGTCTGGAACTGTGGAAATTTTACCCCCAAAGCGGATAAAGTCATTAATACCACGTGTTGAACGAATACGATTAAAATTGATATCTTCTTGACCGATATGGATAAATAAATAATTGGGAAAGAGTGACTCTTCACAAATTATCTTTTTACCACGGCTTATTTTCTCTTTCTTGATTTTAGGAAAAAAAGATTCTATCCCTTGATTATGTAAATTTTGAAAAGCACGCTCTTCCTCTCGGCTTTTACAATAAACAATAAACCACTGCTTGTTCATATTCTCACTTCTAATTCAGTCCTAATTTTAACCGTGTATTTTACGTGATTTAGCAATAACTCTCTAGTGGTTTTTAATGTATAATTTTTACTCTTCGGAGGGTAACTTAATGATTTTGGAGGTGCAATATCTGGGGCTCTGAAGGGAGAAATTGCAAATATTCACCTTTGTGTTGATTTTTTTGCGTTGTTTTTTTGTTGTGTTATTAATGAGGCTTGAGATCAACTGTTCTTCAAAAAAAATATCTGCTTATTTTGCGATCATACTCTTCTTTTTCTAATGAGAAGCCTTATGTCACACACAACTTTAATAAATCAACTCTTTGTAATACGTGATTTTCGTCAACCGGTCAAAGTGACCCTCGGTTTATTTATCTTCTTAACCCTTTGATTTTTAAATTAGCGTAATCCGTGTGATTCGTTGACAAGATATTTTCTTTAAAAAAGTATGAGTGTCCTGCCTTTTATAAAAAACCATACAGTCAAAACACGACCAAGATTATAATAATCCCCGTATAAGATGCTTTGTTTTTTAATAAAGCTCTGCCCTCTTTTGAGTTGTTTACAAGATAAAGCAAAAGACAAAACCTGCCCCCAGTCATTTTAAATTTGGAGTAAAGCATGAAATTTTTAGATGTTAGAATAGACTTTGTATTCAAAAAAAGTATTTGGCAGTATTTGATTCCAAAACTCGCTTGATATCATTTTTAAACTACATTGTCGACTTCGATGATAACAACCAAATAATAGATTGAGAGATAGTAGACTCTTACAATATTTCACAGCTAAAAGGCATGAAATGATGTAAAAGCCAAATTAAATAATGACAATGCCGTTATCATTGAGATGCAGGTATTAAGCCATCCAGGTTTTGAAAAGCGTATCTTATTTAATGCTGCTAAAAACGACTCTATTCAATTCGTAAAAGGAGATCGTTACGACTTACTTAATCCTGTTATCACTGACTATTGTTGATATTTTTGATGATAATGATGACATCGTTAATAATTTTAAGGTGCTAAATAAAAAGGACTTTTCAGATTACAGTAATGACATTGAACTTATATTTTTAGAATTAAATAAATTCAACAAACAAGAGCAAGAATGCCTCCGTTTACAAGATAACTGGCTCTACTTTTTAAAAAATGCAGGTGATTTAACTATAATCCCCCAAAACTCAGGCTGGGGCAATGGGCAAAGGCGGGGATGTTTTTGTACTGGATATGGGCGAGCCTGTTCGTATTGTAGATCTCGCAACAAATTTGATTAAGCTTTCTGGTTTAGAGGTGAAATCTGCAGAAAATCCACTCGGAGATATTGAAATTAAATTTACCGGTTTACGTCCTGGAGAAAAGCTTTTTGAGGAATTATTAATCGGGGATGATGTGATGGGCAGTGCGCATGTGTGCCAATGAAAGTTATCTTTCTTATCCAGAATATAAGCAGATATTATCGCGTTTAGAGGATGCTTGTCATCAGTTTGATCATGAAGCGATCAGAGAAATATTGCTATCAGCGCCTGTCGGTTTTAATCCTACGGATGGTATTGGTGATTTAGTTTGGAAGGCTAACCAAGTAGAGGCTTAATGGACAAAAATTATTTTTTATTTATTAGCACGACTTTAAATAACGAGAATATTTAGGTTGTCTGTAACAGAGTCAGATTACAGCTTCACATCCATCGTTTGGAAGTGAAGCTTTAGTTTCACATCTTTTACAATGATACAAACGGTGTTATTTTTGTTAGTGTACTTTTGCCTATCCCCTTCACTTTTACCAACTCTTCAAGGCTAACAAAGTCGCCATTAGCGTCGCGGTAGTCAATAATAGCTTGTGCTTTTTTAGTGCCAATTCCTTTAATTGCAGCGAGCTGTTGATTGTTTGCTTGGTTGATGTTTATTTTTTCGGCGTGAGTCATTACGATTTTGGTTTCTATCGATTTCTCGGCTGCAAAAACTTGTAAACTAGTGGGTAACAGAAAGAGTGAAGCAACAAGTAGTAAACGGGAGATATGTGTTTTAGACATGGTATTTCCTTTTTTAAGTTAATAGTAATACTTAAATTAGATTATATTTTGACTTAATCAAGTTAATGAATGAATATAGTTGTAAAACTTCCCGAGCGGGTAGGTATGGTATTTACTTTTTTACGTTTGTAAAACAGTCTAAATTTTAAGTTGTTCTATTGGTGAGGAAATAAATACCCTTAGCCTCTATTTTTAAAGATAATATTTTGGCTTTCTTTGGTTGGTTTTAAACTGTGTATTAATGTAAATCTCGTTTTAACCACTTCAATCGTGAAGGTGAAATAATAGTTTCGCCTTCACTGATTAGCCCTCTGTTTTTCTTGATAACCATTGCACGCGGACACCTGCTTGCTTAAACATGGTTTCACTGAGTTTAATTTTATCACCCCAGCGTGATAAAAAATCTTCGCTTTGCTCTGGGCAATGTACCGCTTTAATGCCTGTTTGAATTATTTTTGCTGCGCAGTTCGGGCAGGGGAAATGGGTTACCCAAATCTCACAGCCCGCCAAGTCTCGTTTTGCATAAAGGATGGCATTTTCTTCTGCATGTAGGGTTTTAAGTAATTTTAGTTCGCGGCTATCGGTTTCTGCACTATCGGAGATACCGTGGGGATAACCGTTAAAGCCTAATGAAACAATGCGGTTATGTTCGGTTATTACAGCCCCTACTTGTGTGGAGGGATCTTTACTCCATGAAGCAACTAACTCTGCCATTTGAATAAATCGTTCAGCCCATTTAGAGATCATAATAATCCTTTATTTTATATGTGGATAAAGCATCATTGTGCTGAACTAGGTCGCCTGATACAAGTTATTTTTAACAAGCAAGTTACTTTGAATATTCTGAGTAAGTCTAGGCTAGTGCCTGAATGTGCAGTTTTTTATCGCTTAAGTCTAGTTACTTTGTAAGCTGTAATTAAAAAATCCTCAACCTTGAAAAAGATTGAGGATTTTTTATGAGGTTAATTTAGGAAAGTTTAATTAAACCTTTTTCCAAACGCCCCATGTACCTGTAGTGGTAGGATTTTCACCTTTTGTCCACCATTGTGCTTTATACGTTACACCATTAACAACGACGGTATCGCCTGAGTTGTAGATAGTGCTGGCATTCCATGTATCACCTGTTGGCGTTACCGTTGGTACTGCCGTTGGCGTTACCGTTGGTACTGCCGTTGGCGTTACCGTTGGTATTGCCGTTGGCGTTACCGTTGGTATTGCCGTTGGCGTTACTGTTGGTATTGCCGTTGGCGTAGGTGCATCGCCAACTAACTTCCAAGGACCTCCTGTTGTAGGGAGATTACCTTGAGTCCACCATTTTGCTTCATAAGTAGCACCTTCATAGTTAACTTGATCGCCACCGGTATAAACTGTGTTCGCGTCCCAAGAGCCTGCGCCAGTATTCGGATCCGTTGGATCAGGTGTTGGTGTGATGACAAGATCGGTTACTACACGTACTGTTGGCCAGTTCGCATGTGAGCTGTAGAAGTTAGTCACACACTTCTCATAATCACCTGGCACAAGTGCAGAGTAAGCGGTTTGGAAACCGACTAATTCACACTCAAAAGATTGACCTTCAGGGCGGTCTGAGTAGTACTTCCAGTTACCATCCCAGTTAGTATAAAGCACATCTGTTGCGCCATTTAAGTTGATGCTACCGTAAGGTGTTTGTTGCCAACAGGTATTTACTTCATCTGTTTCAACAGGAATTTGGTAATGCTCAGAGAGTCCTTCCCAATAACGGATACGGTTAACAGGTTGACCTTTCGTTTTATTAACTTCACCACATTCAATGCCGCCATTAATCACGTTAATAGTGGTACCAAACCCATAAGTAATACCCGCTGCAGTCTCTCGTTCAGAAGGAGACCAAGTGCGGTCAATAACATGTAACATGGCAGGTTTTGGTGCTTGAGGTGTTAAGAAGAACCAGATTGCAGAGGCAAGGTTTAGCCAAGAATCTGCTACTAATCCCGGATTATCAAGTAATACTGTCGCGTCACCGCTAAACATCGCTTCAGAGAACATGCCGTAGTTAAAGTGGTAAGAAAGCTGTTTTGCACCACGACCAAAGTAGCCTTGACCGGTAGCACAAGGCCAGCGTGCATTTTGCCAATCATTTTGACCGCAACCTGTTGTGTAGCCTTCTTGACCTTCAGACCAGCCCATTTCACGAACGTGTACCAGTGCTTGTTGCCATTCTTCTAAACGTTGTGGATTATCAAATACGTTATCGGTAGAGATATGCCCGCCAGTTTCTTGCGCGAAGTGAGCAAAGGCGGTCACAATTGATTTTTTACAGATGAAGTCTGAATTACGGCCATCAGTATATTCACCACAAAATGCGGGGAATTTACCAATTGCACGTAAGAAACGTGTGTAGGTGTACTCAGGTGCCGCCATCTGTGTTAGAAAATCCCATTCTACTTGTGGGAATACACGCTCAACACGTTTAACATTTTCGGGATTTGTTGATAAGCCAGGTTCAATTGTTTCAACGATTGCATTGCGGCGTGTTTCGAGTGCCTTTGCCCATGCATCGTACATAGGCTCTGGTGTTTTCGCATTTTCAGCTGTTTGAATCTCTTGCGCTGATACGATATAACCTGTTGGATTTTGTGGATCTGGTTGTGGATTCATTGCATAAGCGTTGGCTGCAATGCTTAAGCCGATTAAGGTAGAGAGTCTTGTTTTTTTAAACATAAAAATATTCCTTATATTAATATACCAATCCTAGGTATAGTTCCATTTGTTCCGACACAAAACTTGTCAGACAATTCCTTTTTTCTAAATACAGATAAAAGTTTGACTTTTTCAATTAAACTGCTATTAGAATTCCTAATAATGGTTATAAATGGGAACGTTGTCAAGATGAGCAATGGGAGATATGATCAAGATCTTTTTCTTTTAGGATCTTTTTTATTCAGTGTTATTATGTGATCTGTTTTTAATTTTAAGGCTCATTATGTTGCATCAAAAAGCACTTTATCTGCAAGAGATGGGGATAACTCATTGGCAAGTCCGCAAGCCTGCACTATTTAGTAAGGGGTGTGGTTTTCCAATGTTAGATCTTAGTGGGTGTAAGTTATTAATGGTCTGTGCTGAGGAGGAGTTTGCTCACCCTTTAACCTCCGCTATTTTAAGTGCTTTTGAACTCAAAAAAGCAGAGGTTTGTTATTGCACCATGGAGCAGTTTGAAAACCAACAGGGCGACCTGCCGAAGCTTATCTGGTCAACACTCGGTGAGGTCAATCAGCCAAGTGGTCATGCTTTGCTAATCTCTCCTACTATTGCTGAACTTGTCACGCAGCCACAAGCCAAAAAACAACTTTGGGAGCAGTTTTGTGAGTTGCATTAACAAGATAGATATTGTGCCAATGGGGTTTGCAGATATTCAAACAGTTTGCCACATCGAGCAACAATCACATACGCATCCTTGGTCTGAAAAACTATTTTTAAGTAACTTTGGGCAACGTTACTTCAACTATCTTTTATTAAAAGATGGGCAGGTGGTGGGGTATTTTGTTGCAAGCTCCGTTGCGGGGGAAGTGACCTTAATGAATATTGCTATCTCGCCTGAAAAGCAGGGGCTAGGTTATGGGAAGTGCCTATTACAGTTTTTATTACGTTACGCACGTGAGAAAGATCAACAGGAGATCTGGCTTGAGGTACGCACTTCAAATAAAGCGGCTATTCATCTTTATCAAAAACTGGGTTTTGTAGAAGTAGATATTCGTAAAGCTTATTACCCCTGTGGAAGTGGCCGCGAAGATGCTGTTGTTATGTGTTGTTACTTATAAACAGCTATGTGTTGTTACGTACTAAACGGCTATGTGCTGTTACTTATAAAAAGCTATGTATTGTTACGTACTAAACAGTTATGTGTTGTTACTTATAAATAGTTGGAAAAATGATGATTTCTAAAAATCAGTTAAAACTTATCAAAGCCCTTGAGTCTAAAAAACAGCGCCAAAAAAAGGGTCTGTTTTTGGTGCAAGGTGAAAAAAATGTCGCTGAGTTATTTAACTCAAATTTTGTTATTAAACAGCTATTTGCGACCCCAACTTATATCAACAGTAATGCGCGTTTATTAACAGAGCATGGTTTAGTGACTTTAACCATTGAAGCGAGTGAAGAGGAGCTGAAAAAAGCGGGCACACTACTCTCTAATAATAGTGTGTTAGCGATTGTTGAGTGTAAAACATTTACATTACCAGAAATATCTGAGAATGAACTGATTCTGATTTTAGATCAGGTGGGTGACCCAGGGAATTTAGGGACTATTTTACGTGTTGCAGATTGGTATGGTATTAAAAATGTGGTGTGTAGTCCCGATTGTGCCGATTTTTATAACCCGAAAGTAATTGCAGCTACCATGGGATCATTTACACGAGTCAATGTTTCTCATGTTGATTTAAAAACTTATTTATCAGTACAAATCAAACCCATTTATGGTGCTTTTTTAGAGGGAAAAAATATTCATCAAGCCACGTTAAGTGACACTGCTTTTATCGTTATGGGCAGTGAGTCTCATGGCATATCAGCCCCAATTGAAGCGTTCATCTCAGATAAAATTACCATCCCCCGTTTTGGTCAAGCGGAATCACTTAATGTGGCAATGGCAACAGGGATTATATTAGATAACTTTAAGCGTTAGTTAATCAGTTTTTTCATATCATGCTCACTTAACCAGCCTAAGTAACCGTTAAGAAAACTGCCATTTTTTTCGGTTATTTTGTCATTAGTATAATGCTGAGTTAATTTTAAATGGCCTTTGTCATCAAACTCTTTTAATAAGCCATTCGGCTTTAGAGTTTTTCATAGTGAGCTCATACTTTAAAAAACCGTTTTCATGGAAAAAACGTTTTGGGCCATTTTGTTGATCACCATGATAACTGATCTGTTTTTTGAGCTGTCCGTTTTGATAATACTCTTTATAAATCCCTTCTCGCAATCCAGAGTGATAGTGACTTTGCCACTGCAACGCACCCGTTAGGAAGTAACCGCTACTGCCACCATGCTGTAAATTTTCTTGATAGCGTTTTTCAGATTTTATATGACCATTCTTATAAAATTGCAGTGTTTTACCATGACGTAAATTATGTTTATAATTTGTACTGATAAGTAGCTGGCCACTTTCATTATAGGTGTTAGAAAGTCCGTTCTTTTTACCGTTTTGATAGCTATGTAGGTATTGTAAATGACCATTTTTAAAGTATTGAAATTTAAAATGAGAAAGCCGCTTACCCTGTTTGTAGAGCCATTTATCTGAACGTTTGCCATCACGTAAAAAAGCTTCTTGAACGCCCTCTATCAGGCCATGGCTAAAGTGCCCTTTTTTAGCCATGGACTTTGGCGAGTAATAGGAGATAGAGAAACCATGTTTTTTGCCGTGTAGATACTGCTCTGTGTGCCAGACGTCACTATTTTTTGAGTAGTATTTTACTGTGCCTGATTTTAACCCATTAACAAAAGTGGTCTGAATAGAAAGCTCACCTGTTTGATAATAGGTGAAGCTTTCTTTACTCACTTTTACATTATCTTTGTAGGTAATTATACCCATGTTACCTCAAGATGCTTTGTCAGGCACAAGCTCGATAATCAGAACAAGGCGTAACATGAGGTAATTGTTATTCACTTTTTGAATGTTACAACGCTGGGCTGGTTTTTGAGCTTTCGCCCCGTAGGGCAAGGCAAATTGCACCAATCTGCGTTGTTATAAAATCTCTATGTAGAATAACTATACTTCAATTTTATGCCTAGCACCTTGGCACAATTTGCCTTGCTGCCTTTGCATCTTGAAGTATCATGGGTATATACAAGCCAATTGGCCATTTTCGTGGTACGTTTTTTTGTGTTCAATCGTAACTTTCGCAATAGCGATTGGTTTTATTATTTTAGGGTGTTTTTCTTGGGGCTTTTCTACAGAAGGGGAATCA
>NZ_ATUO01000122.1 GCF_000420245.1 Psychromonas hadalis ATCC BAA-638
TTTGAATAAAGGCAAGTTCATCATAAACAGAAGCAGCTGGTTTAGACAACAGCGGGAAGGACTTGCATTTTTACCTGTGATTTTGTAAAAGAGTTGAATAATAGGCGATAAATGTCAGTATTTCACTCCCTCATAGCACTGAAAAAAGAGGAAAATGTGGAAATTTTAGGTAAGCATATTTTAGATATTAAGAAAAAGGATGTTTATTCTACCTATACTCAGACAACAATTAGCTACAACAGAGCCAATAAAAAAGCGTATTTTATTACATATTTATCTTGGTAGAGAGGTTATTGATGATGTCCGATACAAGATAGATGATAACGTTATTATTTGGTTTTTGCATGAATTACCTAATCTTGTCATACGGCTAGGTAATTTATGATATTTTTGTGGGGATCCCTCAGTATTTAATGTTTAACAGCTTGCTCACCGCCACCAAAGTGCCAATCATAATGAAAGCTTTGGTTTGCATCACAATCCTTACGACGATAGGTATGACCACCAAAATAATCTCGCATTGCCTGAATTAGATTAGCAGAAGAGTCAGCTTCACGGTAACTGTCATAATAACTCATAGCGGCACTGCTTGCGGGCATTGGTATTCCTTGCATAATTGCTTTCGCTAAAACTTCACGCCATGCTAATTGATTACTTGCGAGGGTCTGATTGAAACGTTGTGCAAACATCAAGTTAGCCAGTTGCGGTTCAGCTTGATAGGCTTTTGCAATATCATCTAAGAAATACGCACGAATAACGCAACCACCACGCCAGATATTTGCAATGGCGACATAATCAAGTGTCCAATTATGCTCTTTCTCTGCTGCAGAAAAAAGCTCAAAACCTTGTGCATAACTACATATCTTTGAGCAATAAAGTGCATCTTCCAGTTTATCAATCCAATACTTTTTATCTTCCTTGTTAAGCTTAGGGCCACTTAGTAACTCGGCTCCGACTAGACGAACTGCTTTTTGGGTACTTAAGCAACGAGCAAAAACTGATTCAGCAATTGCATTCGCTGGTACACCTAATTCGAGTGCCTCACGGGCAGTCCAATTTCCAGTGCCTTTTTGACTGGCTTGATCCATAATCAAATCAAGCAAAGGCTGTTTAGTTCTAGGATCAACCACTTTAAGAATATTGCCTGTAATTTCAATTAGATAACTTTGTAATTTGCCTTTATTCCATTGATCAAAGACCGCCCCAACTTCAGCCACTGACATATTTAATATCTTGCGCATAAAATGAACGGTTTCGGCAATCATTTGCATATCGGCATACTCTATACCGTTATGTACCATTTTCACAAAATGACCAGCGCCAAGTGGACCAATATAATCGGCACATGGTTCACCTTCTGGTAATGGCTGATTTACTTGAGTACGTGCAATTTCAACACCCGTCACAGGGTCGATTTTGGCGGAGATTGCTTGCCACATTGGTTTTAAAATATCCCATGCTATTTTATCGCCACTTGCCATTAAAGAGGGACCAAAACGCGCCCCGACTTCACCACCAGAGATAGCACAGGTAAAAAAGTTAAATTTACCTGTGTATTGTTCACCTCGTTTAATAGAGTCTCGCCATTGACTATTACCAGTATCCACCACGATATCGTCTTCAAGCAGGCCAGCACTAAGTAAGTCCTGACAAATACTATCCACAATCACACCAGCAGGTACCGAAAGGATGATCCGCCGAGGCGAATCAAGCTGTAATAACAATTCAGATAAATCGGTCACTGTGACAATTTCTTTGCCCGTTAATGACTTATGTCGATTAACAAGATCGTCACAGCGTTCGATATTAATATCGAAGGCAACGACAGAAAATCCACGTTCAGCCAAATTTAACGTCATATTAGCGCCCATCACACCTAAACCGATTACCGCAATATCAAATTTATCTTTCATTAGCACTCTCTTTATTTAGGGAGATCATTTAGGGTTGTTTTTTGTATAATATCGGCAATAATTTCACTAACATTTTTTTTTATATCAATAACCAAGGCTTCTTTTTCTGTTGGTTCCTGCAAGGTATTAAACTGACTTTCAAGCATACCTTTACCATTGAAATAGTGGTTCTCCCGTTTACTATGACGTTGCCAAATAGTATCAAAATCTCCTTTTAAGTAAATGAACAACAGTTCTGGATTATTTTCTTTTAATACCCTTCTGTATTCAATTGTTAAAGCTGAGCAGGCTAACACCGCATTACTATTTCGATTGAGCAGTGCACTCAGTGTTTCTAACCACCCCTGCCTATCTTGGTCTGTCAGTGCAATACCCAGACTCATTTTGAGAACATTATCGGCACAATGGTAATCATCACCGTCAAAGAAAGGCAGTTGCAACTGTTCAGCTAAGCGCTCGCCGATTAAACTTTTTCCACAGCCGGATACCCCCATCACCACAATTTTATTGCCATTCATGCATAAACTCCTTGGGTTGAATTATTTGCTTTTAAGTTGCACATTACTGCCACCATAAAGCTAATACAGGGAATACGATGACTAACCCAAGTGTGAGGACTTGTAAGCAGATAAAAGGAATTAGAGCACTGAATATTTCTCCAAGGCTGATGTCTTTGGGCGCTACAGATTTTAAGTAGAAAGCCGCTGGGCCAAAGGGAGGAGAAAGGAATGAAACCTGCATATTCAGACAGAAAACCACACCAAACCAAACTGGATCCATACCAAGACCAACGATAATAGGTACAAAGATTGGCATCGTTAACAGTGCAACACCAACCCAGTCAAGAAACATACCTAGTACTAGTAAGATAGCCATCATGATTAGTAACGTTGCTGTCGGATTACCACCACTAAGCGCTAGTATTGTTTCTTCAACAAAATCGATACCACCCATCAGGTTATAAACACCCACTAGCGCAGTTGCACCGATACCAATCCACATGATCATACCGCAGGTTTTCATCGTGGCGATTGCTGCATCTTTAAGCATGGAAAAACAAAGTTCTCCACGGATCCAAGTACTTAGCATAATACCAACAACACCTAATGCGGATGCTTCAGTAACGGATGCCACACCGGTATAGATACTACCTAATACCACAGCAACAGAAAGTAATGGAAAGAACAACGCTTTGAAGAAGTTGGGTTGCGTTTCAGCATCTTTAGCCAGCTCTTCCTCGGTCGGTAATGGTGCGAGTGATGGATCTAATTTACAACGAATCAATACATAAGCAATGTAAAACAACGCGAGCAGCAATGCGGGAACAAAAGATGCCTTAAACAGATCGCCAATCGAGACACTAGCCGTTAAACCATAAATAATCAGTACGATACTTGGAGGCAACATAGTCCCTAATGCCCCACCAGCACAGGTGACACCAATCGCCAATTTACGGTTATAACCTAAACGCAACATCTGCGGTAGCGCAAGAATACCTAAAAGGACAGTTTCACCGCCAATTACGCCAGACATTGATGCCAATACAATCGCTACAAGAAGCGTCTGCACTCCAACACCACCACGAACACGTTTACCAAATACTTTCATCGCGTCGAAAAGATCATGGGCGATGCCTGATCTATCTAGTAGTGCGGCCATTAATACAAACATTGGTACAGCAAGAAAAATATAACCATCAACAAAGCTGTATAAACGACTGGCCACTAACGGTAAAGCATCAAAACCAAACCAACCTATGGTGAAAAATAGCGCCACAAAACCGGTAACAAAGGCAAGCTGCATGCCGGTTAATAGCAGTGCTATCATCATGAATAACATTAATAGGCTACCGTAGCCTATGCCAATAACTGATAAATCAAACATTAGAATGCTCCAATAGCGCTTTAATTTCAGAAATTAAATGCAGTAAAAATTGAATCGTAAGAATACAAAAAGAGATAAATATAACGGCTTTTAAAAGTGCCGGAAAAGGAGGGTTCCACGCGCTACCAGAGGTATTCAAACGCAACTCTCCAACCGGAGAAAACCATGCGCTTTCTGCAAGGGTATAAGCGCCATAAGCCATCAAACTAGAGAAAGTGATGCCAAAGATATGGTGCACTAAATTGAGATAGCGACGAGTACGTTTAGACACGATATCGTATATAAGCACTACACGTACATGCTTGTTAGATGCAAAAGCATATAATCCACCGATGACGAATAATGAACCGCCTATAAATGAGGCGGTTTCATGAACCCAAATCGTTGGAGAGTTAAATATATAACGCATCACAACTTCATAAAAAGAGATAAAAACGGTAAAAATAAACAGTAAGCTAAGCCAATTACCTAGCTTTATGATAGCAGCATCCAAAAGATTACGCGGTTGCTCATCTGCAGGAACTTCGTTCTGTTTTACTGACATAATGTATTTCCAGAAAGAGCAAGAGGCTAGCACCCCTTGCTAATGGTGTAGAATATGGGGTTACAGCAATCCGTTTTCAGCTAAGAAAGTCGTTACTGACTTATAAACTTTTTGCGCGTTTTTTGAACGTTCTGAATATTTTTTCCATTGACCTTGGGCAATACTACGGAATTTTTTACGCTCCTCAGCTGACCAGTCATGAATCGTGATATTCGGGTTTGCTTCTGCAATTTTAATGGCAGCTTGGTCTGCTATTTTCAGTTGTGTTGTCATATCGTAAGATAAATCACGTACTGATACGGTAAATATTTCCTGCAGGTCCATAGGTAATTTGTCCCATTTCTTCTGGCTAACAGAAATATCAATTAAAGGCAGAGAATGAAAACCCGGTTGTACAGGATGTGTCGCGATATCATTCAGACCATTTTTTTGGTTGGTTGAAAATACTGTGTAATCCGCCGCATCAATAACACCTTTACTTAGACCGGTAAATACTTCTGAACCAGGTAAGTTAACCGGTGAGGCACCCGCTGCTGCAAACACTAGTTGTACCAAACCTTCTGGTGCACGAAGTTTAAGACCTTTTAGATCATCAACACCATTGAGTGGAATTTTTGAAACGAAAGATTCAACACCTGTTGTAGAAGCTCCGACGAACTTTACACCGTAAGGTGCGTATAACTCAGTCATTAACTCGTTACCGCCACCGTAGTTCATATACTGTAATAACTGTGTTGTTTCAGACCATGCCCCAACCATATTACCAATTAAACCAAAGGCAGGATCTTGTCCTGAGAAATAACTAGTGGCCGTAATATGGCCATCAATAATACCCATTTTAATGGCACCTAATGTCTCGGTATGTTTAACCACACTGCCTACCGGCAATAATTTAATATCAATTCTGCCATTAGACATTTTTTCAACACGTTCAGCCCACTCTTGTTGAACTTTAAAGTTTTTATCGCCAGAAGGATCTGAAGATTGGATTTTAAATACAAAATCTGAGGCTAAGGCTGACGTTGAGATTAAGCTTAAGATTACACCAGATAATAATGTGCTTTGAAGATTATTCATGTTTTTCTTCCTTGTTGAATTAATATTTCAGTTTGTTGGTTACTGGACTGTTACCGGTAACCTAATGGCATGTTACCGGTAACTACCTGGGAATTCCGTGCGCTTGCTCACATTTTAAGCTGCCGTTGTGATACTTTCGACAACGCCTTTATATTAGTTATGTCTGAATAAGCTGTTATCCGCTTTTTTTATGAACCTAAACATTGGAATCACAGCGCCCAAAATAGCTATATAACACACTGTAATTTAAGTGATTTATACTGATTATTTTTGAAATATCTTAATATTGTAGTCTTGATATTGACACTTTCTATATTCATAACGTAACGGAGTCGATACATTGAAATGGCTCTGTTTCATAACAATGTTGCTGGTTTTATTGTTTAATCTAACACCTTGTAAATGTTGAGATTACGTTCATTTGCTTTATCTATAACTCTTTGTAATTTAAGTGGTTGTAGTGGCGACAACGGCAAAATGGAACAGAGCCATTGAAATATGTATTACCTCAGCTTTTTATTCTTCTGTAACACTTCACAACCCGGCAAGTTACGGGTAACATGTTACCCGTAACTTTACATTATAAAAGCATCTGGTTTTTATGAAAACTGAAAATAATTATAGAGAGTGCGATCGATAACATTATTAATAGCAACATTGATCGTTCCTTTGAAAAAGCTGCAATATGCTGTATTACGGCAACTCAACAAGTATCAGATAAACTATTAAAGGATAAGCTATGAACAAGGTTATTAAGCAAGTCACCAAAAATATTGCCGAGCGTAGTGCCAAAAAGCGTAATGAGTATTTAATGCGAGTCAGGCAACAGGCTGCATTAGGTAAAGGAAGAGCAACCTTCGCTTGTGGAAATTTAGCACATACTGTTGCTTCATGTAGCGCAGAGCAAAAGTCGACTATTCTCGACTTTACACGTGTCAATATAGGTATCATAACGGCTTATAATGATATGCTCAGCGCACACCAGCCTTATAAAACGTACCCAGACCAGATTAAAAGTGCACTGCAAAAAATGGGCCACAGCGCTCAGGTTGCTGGTGGCGTTCCGGCTATGTGTGACGGTGTAACACAAGGTCAAATTGGCATGGATTTGTCTCTTTTTTCACGTGATTTGATAGCACAAGCTACGGTAATAGGTCTAAGCCACAATACATTTGATGCCACTTTATTACTGGGTGTTTGTGACAAAATAGCGCCAGGGCAGATTATGGGGGCACTTGCTTTTGGTCATCTTCCAGCGGCTTTTGTACCATCAGGGCCAATGCCGACCGGTATCAGCAATGATCACAAAGTGAAAGTTCGTCAACAATATGCTGCAGGTGAAGTTGATAAAGCAACACTGCAAACAATGGAAAACGAGGCTTACCACTCACCCGGTACTTGTACGTTTTACGGCACAGCAAATACCAACCAACTAGTTTTTGAAGCAATGGGGTTAATGTTACCCGGCTCGGCATTTCTGCCCCCTAACTCGCCATTACGCCATGCATTAACCGATGCAGTCGCGACGCATATGGTCAGCGTAACGCATGGCTGTAAAGCGTATCGCCCGATTGCAGAAGTGATCGATGAACGTACTATGGTAAATGGACTAGTTGCACTACTCGCATCCGGCGGAAGTACTAATCATACTATTCACATGATTGCCATCGCACGCGCGGCTGGCTTGACTGTGACTTGGGATGATTTTGATCAACTATCTAATGTAGTCCCCTCTCTAACCATGCTCTACCCTAATGGACCGGCTGACATTAACGCCTTTCAAGCAGCAGGTGGCGTACCAACATTAATGAAGCAATTATTTGATCGTGGCCTATTAAATATGGATGCCACTCCACTATACGGTACGATGCAAGACTACCTAACACAGCCTATTTTAGTGGATGACAAGATTACATTTATCCCGGCAACTGACTCTTTAGATGACAAAGTTATCTCTGCCCCTCAACAGCAATTTAGTACCCAGGGTGGGTTAAAATTGCTTGATGGCAACCTTGGCCGTGGTGTTATAAAAATCAGTGCGGTAGCCAATGAAAATCGCTTTATTGAAGCACCAGCAATGGTCTTTGAATCTCAACATGATGTTCAAAAAGCCTATCAAGCCGGACAATTAAATCATGATGTTGCTGTTGTTGTACGCCATAACGGCCCAGCCGCAAATGGCATGCCTGAACTACACATGCTAATGCCCATTTTAGCTAACGTTATGAAAGCAGGTCATAAAGTGGTTCTAGTAACCGATGGACGTTTATCCGGTGCGTCGGGCAAAGTGCCCGCCGCTATCCATATGACACCTGAAGCACAATATGATGGACCGCTCAGTAAAATCCAGGACGGAGATATCATCTGCCTTGATGCCAATAATGGATCTATTACGGTTAAAACAGATATCGGTAAACGTGTTCCCAGTCATCCAGACCTACAAAGTGAACATGTGGGTGCAGGACGAGAGCTATTTTCTCTATTTCGTAATGCCGTATCGAGTGCCGAAAATGGTGCAACTATTCTTAACTAATAACCCTAGGACTTAATATGAATTGGACAATTTCACCTTCTGACGTTTTTGCTGCATCACCTATTGTGCCTGTTATGGTGATCAACAATGTTGCGGATGCAGTACCGATGGCAAAAGCATTGGCTGCTGGCGGTATTACCATTTTTGAGGTAACACTGCGCACCGATGCCGCACTTGACGCAATAAGCGCAATTGCACAGGCAATGCCAGAAGCCATGATTGGCGCGGGCACTATCATCAATGCACAGCAATATGATGCTGTGGTTGTCGCTGGCGCTAAGTTTGTTATCTCACCAGGATTCAGCCTTGCTTTGTTAGAGCATGCAGCAAAAGGAACTGCACCATTGATCCCTGGTGTATCAACTCCTTCTGAGATAATTACCGCATTAGAACTAGGTTATGACCACCTTAAATTCTTTCCTGCAGAAGCAAATGGTGGCGCGCCAGCACTAAAAGCAATGGCAGCGCCACTTCCGCAAGTACGTTTTTGCCCAACTGGTGGTATTAGCCCAAGTAATGTCGCGCAATACATGGCATTAAATTGTGTCGCTACAGTAGGTGGTTCTTGGATGCTCCCCAATGAGGCAATTGTAGCGGGAGATTGGGAAAAAGTAACGGAACTGTCTAAGCAAGCAGTCGCTTTGATTAACGCATAAACGCTGAACTACCCATAAAGTATCACTAATAAAACAGCATGGTTTATCCATGCTGTTTTATTAGTGATACTTCACTCACAGGCATCCTATTTAACAAACAAACAAACTAAATTTATTAAGGAACAATGAATGATTTATCGAATTGGGTTTCAAACAAAAATATATCTCGCTGTAGCTATCGTACTGTTAGTCGCATCGCTGACCTCATTTTTTAGTGTTAATTATTACGTGGGTAATTACATCTATCAAAACGACATGTTACATATCGCTAATAATACCGCCCTAGTCGAAAGTAATATCGCCACACAAATTCAATCTAAAATAGATTTAACCAGTAATATGACGGTCAGTGTGATATCAATTAAAGAGGTACAAGATCGAAGTGGCTTTGTACGTATCTACAAAGTACTACCAGAGTTGGTCTTTGGTGAATCAGGATCGGTAGATAATAAGAAAGAAGCTGAAAAATTATTCAGAATTGCCAAACAGGTCGTTCAGGGGATATTAATAAGTGATGTTGAAAAACTTGAGGGAAAAAATGTTTTTTATATTGCAGTTAGGCAAGCAGATCAATCCGTCACGATCTTTTATGTCGACTTAGGTTTTATCCCAATATTGATTGAGAAAGCGGATACTCAAGGTAGTTATATAGAGATATTTGATGCTAAAGGCACGTTAGTCTATTCCAATAAAGTAGCAGGAAATCTTACTGAGTTAAATAGCGAACTGTCTTTGCCAGGAATGACTTGGACAATTAAGAACTACATAGACAATGACTTTATCGAAGCTAATACAAATAAGATAAATAAAGAAATTACCTTCGCATTAATACTAGCAGCACTGATTATCATTCCAATAAGCTTACTTAGCATTCGAATGCTCGCCCGTCCTATTGTCACCCTACGTGAAGTAACCGATCAATTAGCACAGGGTCATGGCGACTTAACAAGTCGTATCAAGGTCAGCAGTAGTGATGATTTAGGTAAAATAGCAACCAATATCAATACCTTTATCGAGCAACTACAACAAATGATGTTACAAGTAAATAGCTCTAGTCAGGTGATAGATAAAAGCGTCAATACACTAAATCAGCGCTCAATATCTAATCAATCATTAATTGAGCACCATGTTTTAGAAACAGAAATGGTGGTAACTGCAATCACCGAAATGTCCGCAACGGCTGAATCGGTATCAGAAAGTACTACAATAGCGGCAACCTTAACGAAAAATGCCGAGAATGGAGCACATAAATCGCGGGAAATTGTCAGCGAAGCAGTGAATAGTATGAGCTCACTTGCGCAAGAAGTAGAGTCAATGGCTTCTGCAATAGGGGAGATGAACAATCATACGAAGCAAATTGGTGTCGTACTGAGTGTCATTGGTGATATAGCAGATCAAACCAACTTACTCGCACTAAATGCAGCCATAGAAGCCGCTCGAGCAGGGGAACAGGGCCGTGGGTTTTCAGTTGTTGCCGATGAAGTACGGGCATTAGCTGGAAGAACACAGAGCAGTACTTCTGAAATAAATGAAATGTTACAAGAGCTTCAAGTGGGTACGAAATCGGTTGTTGATGCCATGGAAGTAACCAGAGTAAGTTGCAAACGTAGTGCAGAAAAAATATCTGAAGTCACCGCGTCACTGGATTTAATGTCAACGGAGATATCAGAAATAAATTCCCATAGTATCCAAATTGCCACCTCTGCAGAAGAGCAATGTATAGTTGCAGAGGAAGTTAGTCGCAATATGGCAAATATTCAAAAGGTAATTACAAATATTAGCGACAATGGCATAGCGGCAACCCATACAACAAAAGAACTTAGTAGCTCTAACGCAAACCTAAGCCACATCGTAGCTCAATTTAAGACTTAAGAACTGATGTTACGCAGTTGAGGCTTGTTCTAGGTGCAAAGCCTCAATTGCTGCTTTTTGTGCTTTGATATAAAGTTTCATTTTTAAACCGAATGTCGTTAGCCCTTTTTTTATACTCAAGCACTCTAACTTGACCGTGGCTAGCAATGACATGAAAATAGGGTTGCTTTGCGTCTTTATTGTTTTGGCTGGCGATTTTGCTAACGCAGTATTGGATTTTATGTTTTTATGGCAAACCTCAACTTTCCATCGTTTTTGATAGATCGTTTCTATGG
>NZ_ATUO01000123.1 GCF_000420245.1 Psychromonas hadalis ATCC BAA-638
TTTGCCTGTTTGGCAGAAAAACTCGTAACTTGAATCACCAAGTCCTAACACTGCAAATTTTAGTGAATCTAGTTTTGGTGCTTTTTTAGAGGCTAAGAATGCATGTAAATCAATAGCATCATCGGGCGCTTCACCCTCACCGTTGGTACTGGCAACAATAATAAGATGGCTTTCATCTTTAATACTTTTTATTTTGTAATCGGCCATCGAGATAACACGGTGCGCGATACCTTTATTCTCTGCTTGCTCAGCTAACTGCTCCGCCACACCTTTACAGTTGCCTGTTTGTGTACCATATAAAATGGTCAGACTTTGGCCTGAACTTACCGTCGCTTGTACGCTTACTGGTGTTTGACTAACACCTGCTAAATAACCACTTACCCATGCGGTTTGCATCGGATCAAGTCCTGCCATCGCTTGTTGTAACTGCGAGAGTTGCAACGCTGATAAAGGCGAGGTTAATGCCGAGAGATTCGTTAATGCCATGAAGCTGTTTTCCACTATTACAAAAGATGGGTGAAGTTTACGCCTCACTTTTCTAACAATAAAAGAATTAAACGGGCTTTTTTATAACAAAATGGAATTAAGGAACGAGAGGCTATTTTTGTAGCTAAAGAGATGGCTGTTTTCGATATTTTTTATCTAGGCTAAACCAACGCGTTAAAATATAAAAAATCTGGTTGTCCCGATCTTTTTTAGAAGAAATTAGCCATGTGATCATGGCTAATTTCTTCATTTAAAAAGTTAGATAAACTGCTTGCCACTGAATAAAGTGACAAGATAATCAATGTACAGCTCAATGATTTTAAGCTGTAAGTTGAAGTGTGTTAGCTCTACAGGGATAATTCGATGTAATATTTTTAATGACTAAATGGTCTAATAGAGGCATTTTACAACCTAAACTCTCCTCTTTTTTTAGAAGCGACTTAGTAAAATGTTGCATGTTCAGTGAACCTCTAAATGATTAAGCGAGATGACTAAATATGGGTTTAGTGGCAGTGAGTTCACTCGCCGTAACATGGCATGCGATTTTATGCCCATTGCCAAAATCAATAAAGGGTGGGGCAGTATTATCACAAATGCCCTCTATTTTTTTATGGCATCTGCTCTTAAAATAACAACCGCTAATCACGGCTGTTGCATTAGGGATTTCTCCGTTAATATTCACTTTCCGCTGTGCTAAATTGGGCTCTATGATAGGAATCGCTGATAACAATCCTTCAACGTAAGGGTGATAAGGAGGGCTAAATATTTCTTTTGGTGTTCCAATTTCACATATTTTACCGAGATAAATCACCATAATACGATCACATAAATGCCTCATCACAGCAAGATTATGACCGATGAATATATAGGTGGTGCCGTATTTTTCTTGCAACTCATGCAATAAATTTAAAATGCCGGCTTGCACTGATACATCTAGCGATGAAATAGGCTCATCTAATATAATTAATTCAGGATTTGAAGCAAAGGCGCGTGCAATACCTACTCTCTGCTTTTCTCCACCGGAGATTTCACTTGGATAACGATGAATATAACGTGCATCTAAGCTGACCATGGTTAATAAATCAATGACTTTTTTGTGGACATCTTGCTTGGGAATTTTTTCATGTAGAGTAAGACTGCGCCCTATTATTTGTCCGATGGTTCTTTGTGGGTTTAACGTGGCTTCGGGGTTTTGAAATACCATTTGAATATTTTTCTTCAAATCTTTAGATCTTTTTTTAGCATTAGATATATTATTGTTATTAAATAATATACTGCCAGCACTGAGCTCATTTAAACCAATGATACACCGAGCAAGGGTTGTTTTACCACAACCGCTTTCGCCTACAATGCCTAATATTTCACCTTTTTTGCAGGTAAAACTAATATCGTCAAGGGCTCTTGATTTACCGCCTGCAACGGGGAAAAATTTGCTCAATGAATTCACCACTAACAAATCTTTCTGTGGCTGTTTTTTTAACTCATCTATTTTTAAGTCTAGCTCTTTAGTTGGCTGTTCAGGTAATGTTGTTAAAAAACATTTAGACTTTCTGCCTATACTGAGTTCTGCCATTTCTGGTATTTCATTAAAGCACCTATGTTGTGCATATTGGCATCTTTCTACAAAAATACATCTTTCTTTTAGTTGCTTTAAATCGGGTAAATTTCCTTTTATCACCTGTAATTTTTGTTTACTTTCAGAGGTATCAAAAGTAGATGGGATACATGCTAATAAATTTTTAGTATAGGGGTGAGGTGGGTTATTGAAAGCATCTTTCACAGAGGTTTCAGAAACGAGCTCTCCTGCGTATAAAATACCGACTTTATCGCATATGTTCTTAACTACCCCCATGTCATGAGTGATGTATAAAACAGCGGTATTATGCTCTTTTTTCATGGTATTAATGAGCTTTAAAATTCTATCTTGTGTTGTAACATCTAACCCGGTTGTTGGTTCATCCATCACAAGTAGCTTAGGGTTTGTACAAAAAGCCATGGCGATTAAAATTCTTTGTTGTTGGCCACCACTTAATTGGTGTGGGTATTTGTCTACCGTGAGTTCAGGTGTTGGAATGTGCACTTCTTCTAATATTTTAATGACTTTCTTATTAATTTCATTATTAGTGAGCTGGCTATGTATTTTGAGTATTTCCGATATCTGAGCACCTATTTTATGACTTGGGTTTAAACTAGTCAGCGGATCTTGAGGAACAACTGCTATTTTTAATCCTCTTATTTTTTGTAACTGTGTTTGATTTAAATCCGCTAAGTTAATGCCATCAAAAAAAATACAGCCATTGGTTTGCTCGCCGTTGCTCGCGAGGTAACTCATAATTGAATAAGCAATAGTACTCTTACCACTGCCAGATTCGCCCACTAGACCATAGGTTTCACCCGCTTTAATCGTGAATGAAACATTTCTAACCGCTTTAATTGATTGGCCGGCAACGTGATATGTTATCTCTAGATTTTCTACAGATAAGATCGTTTTTGTCAATTTTTTTTGCATTTCTATAGACCTTTTGATCTTGAATGTTTAATCAGTAAAAGATCTTTAAGCCCTTCACCAAATATATTGATAGTGATAACTGTGATTATAATTGCGATACAAGGAACAAAAACAGGCCAAGGATTATCAAGCATATAAGCTCTTTCTGTGTAAGCCATTAAGCCCCAGTCTGGTGTTGGGGGGGGAGGGCCAAGGCCAATATAACTTAGGCTTGCAGTGAGTAGTATTGCGTAACCTAAACGTATTGATCCTTCAACGATAATGGTGGGCCATAGATTAGGCATTATTTCTTTAAAAATAATATAAGAAACCGACTCACCGGATACTTTTGCCGCATCAATATACTCTAAATTAACGATATTAAGTGCCTGTGAACGTATCACTCGCATGGTTCTAGGAATATAAATAACGGCGATGGCAATGATCGCTGTGACGGTGCTAG
This sequence comes from Psychromonas hadalis ATCC BAA-638, assembly GCF_000420245.1. Lineage (GTDB taxonomy): Bacteria > Pseudomonadota > Gammaproteobacteria > Enterobacterales > Psychromonadaceae > Psychromonas > Psychromonas hadalis. The sequence goes on from NZ_ATUO01000123.1 coordinate 3,438, forward strand.
CGCCCAAAATACCAATGACTAACATAGCAAAAACTAAAGATGGAAATGACATTAAGACATCATTGCAACGCATAATAAAGGCATCTATTTTTCCTCCATAATAGGCGACATAAACACCAATAACAGAGCCAAAAAATAAAGCAATCATGGTACTTATTAGGGCAATAAAGAGGGTGGATTGGCTACCTACAATGACACGACTGAGTATATCTCTACCAAATCGGTCAGTACCAAGCCAAAAGTCTTTTGAGGGTAATTCTTTCAAATGATCGTAGTACATCATATTGGCATCATAGGGGGCGATCTGTTTGGCAAAAATACTTATTATTAATAAGCTAATAACCACCACCGTGCCGAAAATTAATTTATTTGGCATTCTTTTTAAGAACATCAATACGCTATTATTTTTCACAATATATAATGACCTATGAATAAGATATTTTAGGATTTAATCTGCTGTACAGAATATCTGCCGCTAAATTAGAGATGACATAAATTAAGGATATAATCATCATTGTTGCTAATATCAGAGGAATATCTCTTTGATTAAGCGCCATAATAATTAAATTACCAATGCCAGGATAAGAAAAAACTACTTCAACAATCACGGTGCCTGCGATGATTTGTCCTATATTAAAAGCGATAACAGTGACGGTGGGTAATAAACCATTCTTTAGTGCATGAACCCAAACAACACGTTTATAGGGCACGCCTTTTAATAATGCAGTGCGCACATAATTTGATTTAAGCTCTTCAATCATTGACGCTCTTGTTTGTCGGCTGACATAAGCGATACTGCCAAAGGCAATGGTTAAGCTAGGAAATATTAACACCTTAAAATAAGTTGTCATTGACTGCCATACGCTCATTGAATCGGTATCGATGGTATTAAACGCTGCGGGTATCCAATTAAGCTGCACAGCAAAAATATAAATAAAGACAGTACCAATTAAAAACTCAGGAATAGAGAGCATTAATATCCCTAAAAAAGAGATACTGTGATCTATTTTTTTGCCTTCATTAATCGCAGAAACAACACCAGAAACCAAGCCAACAACGATCATGATCATAATGGCAGGAACAGCCAGCAATAATGAGTTATATATACGTTCACTGATGATGGGGGCAATCGGTGCGTTAAAAATATAAGAGGTACCTAAGTCTCCTTGTAAAAGAGCCACTAACCAATGGAGATACTGTTGATATAAAGGTAAGTCTAATCCTAGTTGCGCGCGTAACTGAGCAACTGTTTCTTGACCGACAGACTGTAATGATAAACCACCTAACATCAAATCGATGGCATCACCAGGCATCATATTGGTAATAACAAAAATAAAAATGGATGTGACAAAAAGAATAATAACGGTTGCTAATATTCTTTTTGCTATAAATTTTGCCAATAAATCATTGCCCACAATTAATGACTCAGCCAAAGTTTATCAACATACCAATAGGTTAATGGGTGATGTTTGGCATTGTGTACTTTTTTGGTTACAACAGCATAGGCATCTTTAAAATAAGGAATGATAGTCACGTTAGAGTCACTAATTATTTTTTGAGCTTGTGCATATTTCGCTTTTCTAATGTCTATATTAGATTCACCTTCTGCTTCATCTAACAGTCTATCTAACTCAGGATTATTAATATGAGACTCGTTTGAGCTTCCATCACTATGGTAAAAAGGTTTAATGGATGCACTGATGGTGGCTCTTCCACCCCAATTACCGGTCATAAATGGGACTTTAAAATCGATATCAGTCCAATATGTTGCTATATCAACCAGTTTAATATCAATGTTTAAACCCGCTTGTTTCGCCATTTGTTGAAATGCAGTGGCAGACTCACTCATACCTGCTCTGCCCGTACTGGTGTACAGTGTAAAATGTGTGCCTTCTTTGATACCTGCTTCTTTTAATAATTTTTTAGCCAATTTAATATTTTGTTTTTTAGGTTTTATATCGTGATTAAAATAAGGATGAAAAGGCGGTACCGGTTGATCATTGGCAACGGTTCCGTAGCCAGAAAGAGCAATGTTTATTATGGCTTCTCGATGGATCATGTATGAAATAGCTTCACGTAATTTTTCATTATTAAAAATTTCTGCTTTTTCTTTGTCTGCCCCTTCTTTAATTATTGGTTTTAAGTTTAAAATAAAGGGTTGGTATCCAGGTGTTGCACCACCGACAAGCACTAAACTTTCATCTTTTTTAGCCGTCGATATTAAGTCATAATTAATACGATACATCATTTGCACTGCACCGCTTTGTAGTGCTGCTAATTGTGATGTGTTTTCTTTAATTGGTACTATTTTGAACTTGTCTACATAAGGAAGCGCTTTACCATCCTCACCATTTAAATAATAATAAGGGTTTTTAACTAAGGTGGTAACGCCACCAGGGGTCCAACTTTCTAATATAAAAGGGCCTGACGAAATAGGTTTTGTGTTGATGTCATTAATATTTTCTTTGGCAATGATACGCGGGTAAACACCCCCTAAATCAATGGGTAATTCTAAGTATGATTTAGTGAGGATAATTTTAACGGTATTTTTGTCTAGCACAATTATTTCTTTGATGGGACCCACTCGGGTATAACCTCGTGGAGATTGTTTCCTATCTAACACTCTATTTAAAGAAAACTTAACATCTTCAGCGGTAATATCTCGTCCATTTGAAAATTTGGCATTTTTATTTAGGTGGAAGGTCCAATTAATGGCTTTACCTTCATGTGACCAATCGGTTGCTAGTTCAGGCTGTGCATTTAAATTTTCATCGATTCTGGTCAAAGTACTAAATAAGTGAAATGTTGCATGATAAGAATCAGCCCCTACCACTTTGTGTGGATCAAGTGTTTTCACCGAGCTATTGACGGCGAGTGAGAGCACTCCCCCTCTTTCTAGGGAATAGGCGGGATAACTAATCAGAGCCACGGTAAAGCAAGCTCCTAACACAAGACTGTTGATTTTATTCATATAACATAGTTCCTTAAATGATTATTTTAAAAATAATAAAGGCTCCAAAAAAGAGGAGATTTAAAGTTGTACGATTTTTATGATAATTAGATAGCATACAGCCTAAATTATTTTAGGCTACATACTTACATAACGGTATCATTACAGTATCCTATAATTTAATCTAACTTCTTGATGTGGTGACATACTATCGACGATAAAATTTATAACGTGTGATAAGTTTTATAGTGAAGGCGCTGTTGTAGAACACTTCTGAGTAATATTTCGTTTGCTTTAGGATGTGAAATTGTCAGCCCAGTATATTTTCATTTCTATAAAGAGAGGCTGATTAAACTCTCTTCAATCAACAACCCATGGTCGAAAGTGCCTTCTTTTTATATTTTAGCTTATTGATCGATCTTTACTCTAAACCATCTGGGAAAAGCGTGTAGCGAGGTGGGGAGGATATCAAACCTCATTAATACAACACTCATCCTGCATAAAGGCAATGACTGTATTTAATTGTTCATAGTCTGCCACGCAATATAATGTACGTCCTTCTCTGCGTTGAGAAATAAGCCCCGCAGAAACTAAACCAGCAATATGATGCGACAATGTAGAAGCTGGAATCGTTAACTCTTCCTGTAATACTCCCACCGGTATCCCTTGAAAGCCTGCTCTCACTACGCTTTTAAATATCTTTAGCCGCGTGACATGACCTAACTCTTTTAATGCTTTAGCAATAACTTCAATATCCATAACGATGCTCTTTAAAATATATATTTCGATAATAACAGAAATGACTTGCGCATAGCAATCCTATTGACTTATGATTCGGTTATTCTAGAAATATGGTTTTAATAACAAAGGAACAAGATATGTTTACAATTAATGCACAAATGGTAACAGACACACTTAATATGTTTGCTTTTTTAGCCGTAGAGTTAACGTTGCTTTTTTTACTGATAAGTTATGCCGTCGGTGTATTGCAACTTTATATTCCACCAGAAAAAATTCAAAGTATCTTAGGGGCTAAAAAAGGTAAAGGTTATATTATCGCAGCGCTACTTGGGGCGATAACACCTTTCTGCTCATGCTCGACAATCCCTTTCTTAAAAGGTCTATTACGTGCTAAAGCAGGGTTTGGTTGTATGATGGTATTTCTTTTTGCAAGCCCGTTATTAAATCCAATTATTATTGGGTTATTCGTCGTCACTTTTGGTTTAAAAGTGACACTGTTTTATTTTGCTATTTCGATGGGGGTCTCTATTCTTGCTGGATACCTATTAGAGAAATTCGGATTTGAAAAATATATTAAGGCAGAAGCTTATAATCCACCTAAAGCGCAAGGTTGCTCATCGGGCTGTGGTACAAAATCAAAACCTATCAGTAAGTGGTTAGCGATTTGGCATACAACATGGACTGATTTTAAAAAGGTATTACCCTATTTGATGGGTGGTATCGCACTTGGCTCGCTTATTTATGGCTTTATGCCTACCGAGTTTATCGCCCGTGTCGCTAATGACAATAATCCTTTTGCTGTACCCGTTGCGGCTATTATTGGTATACCTTTGTATATTCGAGCAGAAGCCGTTATTCCACTTAGCGCCGCACTGGCAGCCAAAGGAATGGGGTTAGGTGCGGTCATGGCATTGATTATTGGCAGCGCAGGAGCAAGTCTAACCGAAGTGATTTTATTGAAGTCGATATTTAAAAACCAAATGATTTTCACCTTCTTAGCCGTTATCCTTTCGATGGCAATGTTAGCGGGTTATTCATACGGTTACTTTTTTAAATAAACAGATTAAAAATATGAACTTATATGTCTCTGCTTTAGCTGGGGCATTATTGTATTAAATATTAAAAAGGTGCAATGGATGCCGTGGGGGAAGCACTGCTAAGTGGGTTTATTGATTGCTTGCGGTATAATAAAATAAATCATAAAAGGATCTTACATGAAGCTGTTATACCTATTCTTCTTTTTATTACTACCTTCCTTACTTTTCGCACAGCAAGGCTCTGTTCAAACAGAACCCCAAAAAAGAGCCGAGTCTATCCCTGAATGGGGAATTGTAATCGGCTCACGCACCGCTTCTATTCCTTACCATGCTGCAGAAGAGAGTACGGTGACTGATTTTGTACCTAAAATGTATTATGAGGGTGATTACCTCTACCTGCGGGGGGAATATGGTGGTTTGCGTTTTTTTGAGCGTGAACAATATAATTTTAGTGTTATTGGTCGTTACCGCTATTTTGATATTCCACAGCAGTATCAACGAGAATTTCATGGTACTAATATCGATATGGGGTTACAGGCGGAGTATCTGTTTAAAGCTAACTTCCCACTGCAACTAGAGTTGTTGTCAGACAGTGACGGTAATAGTTATGGTAATGTGAACCTGCGCTATCAAGTTGATTATAAAGATTTTGATATCGAACTTCACAGTACTTTTCGTTATAAAAGTGGTGAGTTTAATAACCTCTATTATGGTTTAGGTCGAGATGATATTGGCAGTGATTTAGATCTAAAAGTCGGTACTGAGGTACGTTATCACCTGTTTAGTAACCTTTATTTATTGGGTGAGGTGAGCGTGAATATGCTCGGTAATAAAACCTATCAAAGTGAGTTGATCGATTCCCGTTTTGAAAGCGAATATTATTTAGGTTTTGGTCTCTTTAATAATAAAGAGCAACAAGAGTACCTAACCCTGCCTGAAAACCATTATCTGCGTGTTGCTTATGGTTGGGCTACCCCCTCTAATATAGGTGAAATTATTGGTGGTGAAACAGAAAAAGATCAATACAATAACCGTTTAACGTCCATTTTTTACGGGATACCATTGACGGAAACACTTTTTGGTTTTCCCATTGAATTTTATTTAACCCCAGGTTTTGTGTATCACTTTGAATCTGATGTGCAAGATCCTATCACTGAATATGTTGTCGCCATTAAAGCCTATTACGCCTTTACTTGGCCTGTGCGTTGGCGTTTTGGTGTTGCCGAGGGGCTCTCTTATGTTTCTGAAGTAACCTACATTGAAAAAAATGATGATCCTGATAATCCCGGCAGTCAAATCCTTAATTATTTAGATTTCACCTTAGATATTAACCTCGGTGATGTGACCCGCGTAAAAGCGTTAGATAAACTTTGGTTAGGTTACTCAATGCATCATCGCTCTGCTATTTTTGAAAGTAGCTCGCTATTTGGGCGCAGTAAAGGGGGCAGTAACTACAACACTGTATATCTACAGTGGCATTTTTAATTAAACTACATCATGGCGTTGCCCTGAGCATTTATAGAGATCAAGCGCTTTCAATTTTAAAGGTGAACAGTCGTTATGTATATTTTAACCTAAAGCAGATCAATGTTTTGTGTGATCCTGATAGATAACATCCTTTGATTAACTTATAGTTCGCAACTCAAACTATAAGTTAATCAAAGGAAAGTGTAAATGGATGATCACAATACCGATGCTAATACAGATACTGCGGTGCAAAACTGGCAACATCAACATAGTTTCACTCAAGAAAATAATCAGGGGGAGCGCAATACTTTATATGTTCTAATTTTAACCGTGGTGACTATGGTCGCTGAAATCATTGCTGGGATGATTTATGGTTCGATGGCGTTGCTTGCCGATGGTTGGCACATGGGCACACATGCGGCTGCTTTTTTAATTACTCTGTTTGCTTATTATTATGCACGCAAGCATAAAAACAGCGCTAAATTTGCTTTTGGGCCAAGTAAAGTGAGCGTACTTGCTGGATTTAGTAGTGCCATTGCATTGCTGTTAGTGGCGTTGATCATGATTGCAGAGTCAACCTTACGGCTGTTTAGTCCACAAGATATTTACTTTAAAGAAGCGATATTTGTGGCGTTAATTGGATTAACCGTTAATGTGATCAGTGTGTTTTTGTTAAAAGATCATCACTCTCATGATCATCACCATGCTCACTGTGATGATCTGCATAACAACCACCATGATGAACATCATCATGACCATAATCTACGTGCGGCTTATTTTCACGTGCTTGCCGATGCGTTAACCTCTATTTTGGCGATTGTTGCACTGTTATTAGGCATGTATTTTGGATTAAGTTTTTTAGATCCTGTGATGGGCATTGTCGGTGCGCTAATTATTAGCCGTTGGGCATGGGGATTGTTGACACAAACGGGACCGATATTATTAGATAAAAGTATCGATCCTCATTATAAACAGCAGATCATCAACTGCATTGAATCTGAGCCTGATCAACAGATCAGTGATATCCATATTTGGAAAATCAGTGCCGATCATTTTGCTGCTATTATCTCGGTGGTTTCGGTGCAGCCCTTAACAAC
>NZ_ATUO01000124.1 GCF_000420245.1 Psychromonas hadalis ATCC BAA-638
CAACTATTTATTTAGTTGTGGCTTTTTTGTATCTAAAACGGACGACGTCCTTGGTTCAACTTTTGTTAAAACCCAAGAGGCGAAGCTAAAACTTCAGCGTCTAAAAACCGCTATATTGAACTCGCATATTTATATTTAAAAAAATAATGAGAGAAATAACTAAAAAGTTATCGAAAAACATTCAAAAACAGTAAACTACCCTCCTTGATAACTAAAATGAGTTTTAAAATGCGTCCTTTTCCCAGCAGAAAAAAAGTGACTGAAAAAGATAATTTTTCCTACCTTTTGTTTAGCCTGTTTTTTCTTCTGCTTTCTAGCGCCGTGGTTGATCAGTTTTTTGCACACTCATTAATAGGGCAATCTTTAGTGATTGCTTTTACCGTTATAAGCATGTTGATTGGCGTATGGAGCCTGCGCTCAAGTCGTTATGCTTTCAATACTGTATTGGGAATTGTTGTCGCCACCATTATAATTAGTGCCATTATTATTATTTTAGATAGAACTGATTTTGAGTTTATTCACCTACTGTTGATGCTCTACTTTTTTATCATCACACTCAGGCTAGCGGCCCAACAGGCACTCTTTTCAGGTCATGTAACCCACAATAGTATTGTTGGATCTATCTGTATTTTTCTCTTATTGGGGCTTATTTGGGTGATGCTCTACTTGTTACTTGCTGAATTTACTCCGAATGCTTTTGCTGGACTTGAGCCTCGCTCATGGCAAGAGAATTTTCCTGATTTCATCTACTTTAGTTTTGTCACACTGACCACGCTCGGTTTTGGCGATCTACTGCCTATTAGCCCATTGGCACGTTTTCTCGTTTATATGGAAGCGATTGTAGGCGTGTTTTACATGGCAATTGTAGTTTCAAGTTTAGTGGGCGCTGGCACTAGCAATATTCAAGAGAAAAGTAGTTAACCATGTTTTATGAAGGTACTGAAAAGCGCTTAGAAATAACCTGCAAGCGAAATCTACTTGAGTTTGATAATTTCTTTTGGCAAGCAATGGTCAAGCAGGCTGGCGCTTATATCATCTCTCAAGTTGAAAATGAGCAGTTAAAAGCATTTTTGCTTTCTGAATCAAGTCTGTTCGTTTGGAAAAATAGACTGCTGTTAATCACCTGTGGTGAAACTCACCTATTACAAGCTGTACTCTATTTTCAAAAAAGAGTACAGCGCAGTGACATCACCTCACTGCTTTTTCAGCGCCATCAAAACCATCAACCCAATCGTCAAAAAAGTAATTTTCAACAAGATAGTTTACAACTACAAAGGCAGTTACAAGGAGATAGTCACCATTGGTCAGAAAATTATTGTGGTGACATTTTTCTGTTTGGTAATAATCAACAACCTCACAGCACTAAAAACATCTTAATGTTGCATGACTTAAAAGGTACGTTTTTTGAGTGCTTACAACAAAGAAAAGTGGATGCTAAAACAGTTGCTTTACAACTTAAATTAGCAACCTATTTTAACCACTTCACTATCGACCAATACAGCTTTGAACCTAAAGGTTACTCACTAAATGCAATTGATGGACAAGACTACTTTACCCTGCATCTGACCCCCGAAAAACAGAGCAGTTACATCAGTTTTGAGTCTAATTTACAGAATAATCAGGTTACTAAATTCCATCAGCACCTGATTAAGCTATTCTCCCCGCAACGTGCCTACTTAATGTTTTTTAATGCTTCAAACAATACATTGGATATTGAAACTAAGGTTTTAATATAAACAATGTTTCAACATGATCTGTCAGCATAATATTTTTAGGCTTAATATTCAGCGCATCGCTTTCCATTGCCATCGCACGCATCAATACAGGTTGTACATTACTATATTGATAATTAATGGAATACACTTTTCCTAACTTAGCATCATACAACTTAGCAAGCGCTAACGCTTTTTGTTGACTGTCCAACACCGCTAATTGACGCACTTGAGATTGCCATTTATCAGGTGTTTGCAAACCATATTGTAGCGCTGAAATAGACTCTACTTTGGCTTTTAACAGGGCATCAATGAATGAATTTACCTTGCTGATATCTGTTAAACGGTAACTTAATTCATGAGTAACACGTACCCCCACTAAGCTGCGTTTATTTTTGTTATATTCATATTCTGGGCGTGTCGATTGACTGATGCTCTCAACACTATCTGCACTAAAGCCTGCCTGTTTTAAATGGCTCAATAGTGTCGTTACTTTTGCATCTAGCGCTTTTTTAGCCACTTCACCGCTGCTGTTCAGCACACTGGGTTGAAACCCAATAATGACTTGATCGGCTTTTATCGCTAACGAGGCGCTACCTGTTACAGAGATATAGGGTTCGTCCGGAAAAGGACTCGCTATGGTTGAGAAAGAAAACAGTGAGAAAGTGAGTAACAGTAAATAACGCATAGATAATCCTCAAAATAAGTTAAGTTGTACAGCTATGACTGAAATTGCAGAGTACAGTTCCATTTTTTAGACAAAAAAAAGCCAACAATGAAGCTGGCTTATGATTAACTTATTTAAAAGTTAAATTATAGTACATCAATAGCATTAAGGTCTGAAAATGCTTTTTCAAGACGTGCAACCATAGAAGTTTGACCTGCGCGTAACCAAACACGTGGATCATAGTATTTCTTGTTAGGCGCATCAGCGCCAGTCGGGTTACCGATTTGACCTTGTAAGAAATCACGGTTAGCAGCTTCATAAGTACGGATACCGTCCCAACAAGCCCACTGTGTATCTGTATCGATGTTCATTTTGATAACACCGTAACCGATAGACTCTTGAATCTCAGCTTCAGAAGAGCCACTGCCGCCGTGGAATACGAAGTCTAGTGAATTAGCTGCAAGACCGTGTTTTTCAGAAACGAATTTTTGAGAATCACGTAAGATTGTTGGAGTAAGTTTAACATTACCAGGCTTGTATACACCGTGTACGTTACCAAAAGAAGCAGCAATAGTGAAACGTGGGCTGATTTTTGAAAGTTCAACGTATGCGTAATCAACTTCAGACGGTTGAGTGTAAAGTAAAGACTCATCCATATCAGAGTTATCAACGCCATCTTCTTCGCCACCAGTACAACCTAATTCGATTTCAAGTGTCATACCCATTTTAGCCATACGCGCTAGGTATTTACCACAGATTTCGATGTTCTCTTCTAAAGGCTCTTCGCTAAGATCGATCATGTGAGAAGAGAATAATGGAGCACCTGTTTCTTTGAAGTGTGCTTCAGACGCGTCTAGAAGTCCGTCGATCCAAGGAAGTAATTTTTTCGCAGCGTGGTCAGTATGTAGAATGACTGGAACGCCGTAAGCAGCTGCCATTGCGTGAACGTGCTTAGCACCAGAAATAGCACCAAGAATTGCAGCTTCTTGACCTTCAAGTTTAAGACCTTTACCTGCGTTAAATGCAGCGCCACCATTTGAGAACTGAATGACAACTGGCGCTTTAACTTTAGCAGCAGCTTCAAGTACAGCATTGATTGAATCACTGCCAACAACGTTTACCGCTGGAAGTGCAAATTTATGCTCTTTTGCAACTGCAAATACTTTTTGAAGATCATCGCCAGTGATAACACCAGGTTTTACTACGTCTAAAATCTTAGTCATGGAATATTTCCTATCTTTTGTTTGAATAAAAATTGCTTTAATTTCGCGCGCTACTTTACACAATAATGTGACAAAAAACACGCTTTAAAAATGGTAACTACTCAGATCGTCGCCATTTAAGCCTATTTCATCGTTGAAAAATGCTCATTTAAACCACTAAACTGCGCTTTTTCGCCTTGAACTAAACATAAATGCCTTAGCCCTGAGCATTTACAGTATATTTCGTATAAAAACACCTCTAATTTTAAGCGGTGCTGAATAGTTACTAAAAATGTTAAAAAAAAAGCGAGATAATTATCTCGCTTTTTCATTGGTTATTAATCGTTTGCACGTGACTCTAACATTGTCACGGCTGGTAATTTTTTACCTTCCACAAACTCAAGGAATGCACCACCACCCGTTGAAATATAAGAAATATCTGCCGTAATACCAAACTTATCGATAGCAGCTAACGTATCACCACCACCCGCAACCGAGAAGCCATCAGAAGCAGCGATTGCTTTAGCAATGCCTTCTGTGCCCGCTTCAAAGTTTTTAAATTCAAATACGCCAACAGGGCCATTCCAAAGAATTGTTTTTGCACCTTTAATGATGTCTGCAAGTACTTTCGTTGAATCAGGACCTAAATCGAAGATCATGTCATCATCTTGTACATCAGCCACATTTTTAATAACACCTTCAGCATTTTCGTCAAATTCTTTTGCACATACAACATCTGTAGCAACAGGAATTGCACATTTTTCCATTAGCTCTTTAGCAATACCCACTAAATCTTTTTCATAAAGTGATTTACCTACATTATGACCTTGTGCAGCGATAAATGTATTGGCGATACCACCACCAACAACAAGTTGATCAGCAATTTTAGAAAGAGACTCAAGTACGGTTAGCTTAGTAGAAACTTTAGAACCACCAACAATCGCAACTAATGGGCGAGCAGGGTTATCCATCGCTTTACCTAATGCTTCAAGTTCACCTGCAAGTAGAGGACCTGCACATGCAACAGGAGCAAATAGACCTGCGCCGTTTGTAGAAGATTGTGCACGGTGAGCCGTACCAAATGCATCCATTACATAAACATCACAAAGTGCTGCTAATTGCTTAGAAAGTGTTTCATCATTTTTCTTTTCGCCTTTATTAAAGCGAACATTTTCAAGTACAACCACTTCGCCTTCATTTAGCTCAACGCCATTCAGATAATCAGTCACTAAACGCACTGGCACATCTAATGCTTCATTTAAGTAATCAACAACAGGTTGTAGAGAGAATGGCGCATTTTCTTCACTTGTTCCGCCTTCAGTCGGGCGACCTAAATGAGAAGTGATCATCAATTTAGCGCCTTTTTCTAGCGCTAATTTAATTGTTGGGATAGAAGCACGGATGCGCGCAGCAGAAGTTACTTTACCATTTTTGATTGGCACGTTTAAATCTTGACGGATAAATACGCGTTTGCCTGCTAAGTCTAGATCAACCATTTTCTTTACTGACATGATGTGTCCTTATTTAATTTTAAAACTGTAAAATTCTGATTTACGCCCGCTTAATTCTGTTGGGCTATTTTCTATAACGCTATTAATTGCAACATCTCAACATTACATTTCTATTTCAGCACGCATTATAGACGAAAGTTTTTGTTACATCGATCACAATGGGTACTAATTTACCTTTTTAATGGGGGGGCATGGTTTGATTTGCATCACTTTCTGTAACTTTTTTTCAAAAAGAGTAAAAAAACTACATAAATAAGGAAAAACTGATTAATGTGAACGGGCACTTGTTATTTGAAAAAATTTAAATTTTAATACTCTACTATTAATAATACCTCTCAATTAGAGTACCCTCTTATTGCATGAATACATTAATGAAAAAAATATGGCTACTATTTTATTTTTTGGCTTTTAGTGGTTTTTGCACTTTACTGACCTCTGTTTATCTAAAACATGATGAATTAGAGAATCGGTTACAGACAGAACAACGCTACGTCACGCAACTTTTTAGCTCTTATATAAGTTCTGCTTTTTTCCAATTTGAAACAATGTTAGATTTAATTAGTTATGAATACAGTTTTCAACAAAGTTTAAAAATACGCGCGATTGATGACATCTTAGCAAGAAGTCCACTGTTAATTGGTTTTGCTCTTTTTAATACCGATGGCACTCTACAATCTTCAAGTCGCAATTTGCAAAAGGTTAATTTCCCTAACCTACTCACGAATAACAAGACAAAACAGTGGTTTCAGCAAGCATTACAACAAAATAGAATGACTATTGGTGGCCCCTATTATCTTAATTCCTTAAAAAAATGGGTAGTACCTATTCGCAAACGTATCATCAATTCCGAAGGGTCGGTGGTAGGAGTGATTGCATCGGGGTTAGATCTACAAGCATTATCAATGCAATGGACAGATGGGTCAAATGGTCAGCGCACCCTACAAGCGATCACCGATAATGGCTTTTTTCGCATCTTACGTACTAACACGCCCCTTAATAAATATGAGAAAATATATAACACACCAATAGAAGAGCAGATAACCAAGAAAATAAAACAGCAATTGGCATTAAAAAAGTTAACGTTTGATGATCTACGAAAGTCAGAAAAAAGTGTCCAGTTACAATTTACCCAAGGTGACCAAAAACGCTACTCAACAATACTATATAATGCTAAGCAACAACTTTGGATCAGCGTAATAGAGTCAAATTATTCATTACAACAAAATTTTATCGCGCAAATAACCCCCTACTTTATCTTTTATCTGATCTTTTTAATGATTATATTTTTCCTCTTTAAATGGATTGTACATATTGAACAAAACAAAATAGCGGAGCTGACCTACCGTGCAGAGCATGACTTATTAACCGGGTTATATAACCGCACCATATTAAAAAACCGCGATCTAAAATATCATAAAAAGAGTCAACCCTTTTCTCTGTTATATATCGATTTAGACCACTTTAAAGGGATTAATGATAGTTACGGATACAGCTATGGGGATAGCATTTTAGTTGAGGTAAGTAAGCGTATTAAGCGAACATTAATTGCGCCAAATGGTACGGCTATCCGCCTGAGTGCAGATGAGTTTATTGTATTGATTGATAGTACAGATAGAGTACTAATCGAAGAATATAGCAACACACTACTGGTTGAAATTGCTAAACCTTATATCGTCAACAATAATGATTTTAAGATCAGCGCATCAATCGGCATCACACAAAGTCCTAAAGATGCAACAGGCATGGAGACACTCATTAGCTACGCTAATAACAGTATGCTCATCGCGAAAAAAACAAAAAACAACTGTGTATTCTTCTCTGAAAAAATACACCAACAGCTCATTAAAAATATTGAAATAGAGCAAGCACTACATAGCGCAATCAGTAAAGGTGAGATAAGTTTAGTTTATCAGCCACAACTTGATAACCAACACCAACTATGTGGCGTTGAAGCCTTGGTACGCTGGAATAATGAATCTCTCGGTTTTATTCCTCCCAATCAATTTATTCCTATCGCGGAAGATAGCGGGTTAATGCCTGAGTTGGGTGCTTATATTATGAACAGGGCAATGTCAGAAATATCTAAACTACAATATAAAAAAGAAAAAGCATTTCAGCTCTCTATTAATGTTTCAGCAAAGCAGTTTGTGCAATTAAACTTTTTTGAAGCACTCATTGACTGTTTGACTTGCTATAAGTCCCCCTACTTAAAAATCACCATTGAGATCACTGAAAGCTTATTTATTGATAATATTGAACGTTTATTGCCTATTTTCCAAAAGATGAAAGATGAAAATATCAGCCTCTCTTTAGATGACTTCGGCACAGGTTACTCCTCACTCAGTATGTTACGAAATGTGCCAATTGATGAACTTAAAATAGATAAAAGTTTTGTAGATCATATTGTTAACAACAAAAGTGATCGTGCTATGGCAGCCAGTATCATTACCATGGGTAAGAATCTGGGTATGACGGTCTTAGCAGAAGGCGTTGAAGACAAACAACAAGCAGAAATTTTACAAGCTGCAGGGTGTGATCTCTACCAAGGATATTATTTTTCAAAACCGTTAAACTTAGCGGATCTGGAAGGTTTTATCGACTCTCTTTAAATGGATTTAAGGTAGTTAGCGTTTACTCATGCACACCCTCAATAAAAATATATGGGCTCTTTTTTATCTGATCATTATTATTGCCAGCGCACTATTAGGTGTAGCGGTTTACAATAAATACAATGAGATATTAAATGAAACCAAAAATGATCAACTCTATCTGAGCCATGTCTTTTATAACACCCTTGATTCGCTATTTTCACAACAAGAGGTTATCCAAAACCTAATTGCCAGTGAGTACATCAGTAATGATAAATTTGATGGTAAGATCCTCGATGTTGCACTAACACAGAATCAGCATACTGTAGGTATCTGGATCTTTTCTAAAGATGGCGATCTCTTAGTAACTAGCTCTAATCTATCAACTCAAAAAATAACTAACTTATCAAATCATAGCAATACACGCGCTTGGTTTCAAGAAACCTTAAATAGCAACCAGATGGTGATAGGGCGCGCCTATTTTTTAACTAGCCTTAGTCGCTGGATATTGCCACTACGTAAAAAAATTGTAAATAGTGCTGGCGAAACGGTAGCAGTGATATCTACCGGGCTCGATTTAGCAGTATTACAAAATGAGTGGCAAAAAAATAACCCACACAATATTGAAGCAACACTAGAAAATGGTCACTACCGAATTTTACGCAACAACTTAACTATTTCACAATTTAAGCGTTTTTATAATCACCCTCAAAAAATCAATAAAAATTTAAATCTGCAACGTACTAGCCTCAAAAAAAGTGCTAAATTTTCACAAAAATTTGCTTCTAAAGATAAACAAAAATACCTTTATACATTCGCTTATAATAAAAATTATCGTTTCTGGGTAATAGCAAGCCAACCTTACCAACAGGTAATGAAGCGCTTATATTCTCACTCATTTTTCTATACTGTTTTTTATCTTTTTCTCATTACTAGCGGTTTTTTGCTGTTTCGCTGGATAGCCAAAGTAGAGAACTCTAAAATTGATGAATTAACTTATAAAGCAGAGCATGATGCGCTAACAGGTTTACCTAATCGCACCATTATCAAACGCCATTTTCGCCAACTGCAAGAAAAAAAAAAGCAGCCCTTTGCGCTACTCTATATTGATTTAGATAACTTCAAAAATATCAATGATACCTTTGGTCATAGCTATGGTGATAAAATTTTAATTGAAGCAAGCAAACGTATCAGCAAAAGTCTGACACTGCATAACGGATTAGTTGCACGTTATAGTGGTGATGAATTTGTTATATTCTTAGAGGTTGGCGACCGAGATATCGTTAAAAATTATGCCGAACGTTTATTAAAAAGTATCGCTTTGCCCTATCTGATCAATCAAAATGCGTTTCGTATCAGCTCCTCAATTGGCATCGCTCGTTTCCCTGATGATGCTTCACATATTGAGACGTTGCTCAGTTATGCCGATAGCAGCATGGCCATGGCAAAGAAAAAACGTAATCAGTATCTGTTTTTTTCCAAACAGGTTCACCATCAATTAATGCGTAATATTGAGATAGAGCAAGCACTGCACCACGCGATTGAGAATGATGAGATAAGCCTGGTTTATCAGCCACAAATGGACAGAGATAATAAACTGTTTGGCGTAGAGGCATTAGTGCGCTGGCACAGTAAAAAACTGGGGTTTATCTCGCCAAAGCAGTTTATTCCTATTGCTGAAGAGAATGGTTTAATGCCAAAACTCGGTTTGTATATCATGCATAAAGCGATGCAAGAGATAAACAACCTACAGCAACAGAACAATTTTTCTTTTAAGCTTTCTATTAATGTTTCAGTGCGCCAATTTATTCAAATTGATTTTATTGAGAAATTAACAGAAGCTTGTAAAAAATTCACCAGTGGCCAAATAGAGATTACTATTGAGATCACTGAAAGCCTGTTTATTGAAAGTGTAGAGACACTGTTACCTCTCTTTCATAAGATAAAAGCGAACTATATCAGCCTCTCACTGGATGATTTTGGTACCGGTTATTCATCACTCAGCATGTTACGTAAAATCCCCATTGATGAACTAAAAATCGACAAAAGCTTTGTTGATAATATTAGCCATAACAAACAGGACAGAGCAATGGTTAATAGCATTATTGGTATGGGGAAAAGTTTAGGTATAACGGTACTCGCTGAAGGAGTAGAAACACAAGAGCAGCTTGATATTTTGCAACTCGCTGGCTGTGATATATACCAAGGTTATCACTTCTCAAAACCGCTTTCATTAGATGCATTAACTGAATTTGCTCAGCAGCACGGTTAACCTGAGTACAATGAAATTGTCCCAAGTTTTGTCGGTTTTTTTTACACGCGGTTAAAGTTAAGCAAACTAAATACAAAAAAATACGTAATAACAAACAGTTAAAATAGTGGACTCTTATTTGCTTGTTACTATTTTCTTTAACCAGCTACGAAAAAAACATGAAAAATTATTTACTGCACTTTTTATCATTAGGGAGCGCGAATGCATCTTTCATTATTGGTGATTCATATTTAGATCAAGATTCTATTCAGTGGGTTTATGAGGGCACATACAACATCGTAAGCGTCTGGGTAATGGCACCTAGCTACGCTTAATATTCCATGGTAGCAACGCATCAATATCATTCGGGTTTTCAGCAATCTGCTGCAAGCAGGTTGCGATATAATCATGAACAATAAGATCATTCGCTTTTGCTGTTTCAACCAAACTATATAAAATTGCACTCGCGTTCGCACCTGTATTGGTGTACGAGAATAGCCAAGCCTTACGACCTATCACAAAGGGCTTCACTGCACGCTCTGCTCGATTATT
>NZ_ATUO01000125.1 GCF_000420245.1 Psychromonas hadalis ATCC BAA-638
AGAAGATGAATGTCAAATCTATGCTGATGATGGCGCTCGAAATTTATGTACTTTTAGGAGGGCTTTACTGGGGCTTGTGAAAGATAATTCTTTCAAAGATAGTGTTGCAGGTAAGATGCAACGAGCTTGTTGGGATCAGAATTTTAGGGCTGAAGTACTTTTTGGATGAAATTCATACAAAGCGTAATCCGCCCCTAGTATAGTCTCTTAACAAAGGCTTATTTATACGCTTTTATTTTTTTTTTATTACGACGTTGTAATAAAGACTTTTCTTTTAATTCTTGAAAATAAATACCTGAGCGTGATTGTAGCTGCTTAATGGCATCTTCAAGTTGCTTAAGTTGGGTGATTACAGTGGCTAGCATCTCTTCTGAGTTGGTATCAAGCAGATACTTAACTTGATCGGTAAACAGATCTTGTTGCTGTTGAAACTGCTCATATTCTTCATCCTTGAGTAGTTGATTAAGCTGTTTTTCAAATTCAAAAAGTCGTTCAAGTTGTGCGTTGATACTGTTCATATTCAACCCTTACTTGTTGTATTGTTGGCGAATATCTTGTGGAATGCCATCCCAGCCTGATTTTATCTCGCTGATTAGAGAGATAACCTCGGTCAATGGCTCTGGGGAGTTTTTAATATTCGCCTGTGATACTTGCGTTATCATGTAAGCGTATAAATTATAAAGGTTGATTGAAATCTCTCCGCCTTTTTCCATGTCCAAGCAGTCTTGTAATTCGCCAATAAGCCCAATGGCTTTTCCTAACATTTTGTTTTTATTTTCAATGTCTTTTCGATCAATTGCACCCTTAGCACCCGCTAAGTTACCGAGTATATGTTGCATGATTAATGAGATAAGTGTGTGTGGATCGGCTTGTTCAACGTGTGCCATACCAGTATTTTTATACTGCTGAAGAGAACGGCGCATAATTTTTTTCCTTGCTTGATAGTTTTAATTTACTGTAAACAGTTTACGGTGGCTTTTCATAAATGCATCTTTTTACTGCAACATTTGCAATGTGATGCGGGTTTATGATTAATATCCACTCTGGCACACTGTTTTTAACTATTCAGTATAACTCAGCAATATTCATACCCACTTATTATTTTATCTATTTAAAATATTTTATTGCCGTATTATCAAGTAAATAGCCTATTATTTGTCATTAATCGGTCATCGTCATGTTTTTGACATTGATCATACACAATTATTAAAAATTGTCCTAAACTTGGCGTTAGTTGATTTTAAAGAGTGAATTTTATGCAAGAGAGAGCCCCTGTCTATTTAGTTGCAATAAAAGCAGAACAATGTGAAAAATTAAAAACGGTACTGCGTTTTGTTGGTGAACAGTGTGAAGTGGTTGATGCTAAGCAACTGCTAAGTAAAGTAAATGAATGCAGACCCCTGTGCATTATTTATGGAGAGTCAATAACCACCGCGCTTCTTGGTGATTTTGCTAAAATACCTTTTTTAACACTTGAAGGGGCAAAGGTGGAGATAAAAGAAAATCTCCTTGGTGTATTAAGCTTTCCGATTGCCTATGATCAGTTGACACAACGATTACACTATTGCCAGTCGTTCCATAATCCCGGTAAAAAATTGGGTAAAGCGAGTGCTTATTTAACCAAGTCGTTAGTGGGCCGTGGTGTGCGTATTCAGGAGATTCGTTATCTGATTGAGCAAGTTGCAGACAGTAAAGCGAATGTATTGATTTTAGGTGAGTCTGGCACGGGTAAAGAGGTCGTTGCCCGCGCTATTCATGAAATATCCCAACGTAAAAGAGGGCCTTTTGTGCCGATTAACTGTGGTGCTATTCCCGCTGAGCTGTTAGAAAGTGAGCTGTTTGGTCATGAGAAAGGGGCGTTTACCGGAGCTTTTTCTGCACGCAAAGGGCGCTTTGAGCTGGCGGCAGGGGGCACACTGTTTTTAGATGAAATTGGTGATATGCCGATGCCGATGCAGGTGAAACTATTACGTGTTTTACAAGAGCGTACTTTTGAGCGGGTGGGTGGTACTAAAACCGTGCAGGCCGATGTGCGTGTTATTGCGGCCACTCACCGCAATTTAGAGGCGTTGATTGAACAGGGGACATTTCGAGAAGATCTCTATTATCGTTTAAATGTGTTCCCAATAGAGAAACCTGCTTTGCGCGACCGACAAGAGGATATTCCTCTGCTATTACAAGAGCTACTTTCACGCCTTGAAGGTGATCATAAAGCCACACTGCGCTTCACACAACGTGCGCTTGATTCATTGATGCAACACAGCTGGCCGGGCAATGTGCGTGAGTTATCTAACTTATTAGAGCGCCTACTTATTTTACACCCCAATAAAATTATTGACTTGAGTGATCTGCCTATTAAATACCGTTATATTGATGCGAATGGCGAGAGGGTTGAGCAGGTTCAATACAGTGAGGAAGAGGAAGCGTTGGCTGAGCGTGATGCGTTATGTGGCATATTTGGTGATGCGCCTGTTATTGCAGAGGAATCTGAGGTTTTTGATGGAACACTCGGTTTCTTAGGTCACCTTCCAACAGAGGGAATGAATCTAAAAAACAAATTGACTGAGTTTGAAATTGAGATGATTCGCCAAGCGTTAGAATGCCAAGGTGGAGTTGTTTCACATGCAGCTGAACTCCTTTCAATGCGCCGCACAACGTTAGTCGAGAAAATGAAGAAGTATGGGCTGAATAAAGAGGGTTAATGCAGTTATGTTTTGTAAGTTCACAAGCATTTAACCATTACAGTTCACTTGGAATCGGGACTTCAGTCCTGCGCTTTTGGTTTTGAACTGTTAAAAATAGGCAGGACTGAAAAAAAGGGTTCGCAGAGCTTACCCGCTCATAATACTGAACTGACGTTCAATTCGCTCCCACTTCCGGTTGGCAACAAGGCAAAGCAGTTAACCACGAAGGAAAAGGAAGTTAAATTCTTTGTCTTTCTTGGGACGTGAAACTTTAGTTTCGCTTTTACTCTTGGCGCAGCTAAAGTAGCACGTCCTCATCATGAGCAGTGGCTTCGTGGTTATATTTTTGTTTTTTTGCGTGCCACTTTGCCTACCTATTATTACCCCTACTCAAGTATTTAACCCTATTTTTAATAAACGTTTAGGCCTGTCATTTTTGTGACTGTCTGCATCTAACTGTTTGTTATTGTTGAGTATATATCTGTTGGCATAGATACTGCTTATAGCTTGTAAGAGCAAATTTAAAGCGGGTGATATGATGACCAATAATAGTCCACAAATAACCAATCAATCTTTAGATAAAGAGTCCTTTGTCGGGGAGTTAAAACAACTTCGTGCACAAGCCAATTATATGGATCAACTCTATAACGAGTTGCCATCGGGTCTGATTGTGATTGATGGGTATGGTGTTGTTGAGCAAGCTAATCGCGTTGCAATATCACTGCTTGGTGAGCCACTAGAGGGACAACTGTGGAGTGATATCATTGATCGTTCATTTGCCCCTAAAAATGATGATGGTCATGAAATTTCATTGAAAAATGGTCGTCGTATTCAGCTCTCTATCTCCTCATTAAAGGGCCAACCCGGCCAACTTATTTTATTAACTGATTTAACCAATACACGTCAATTACAAGAGCATATTGCGAAGCTTAAACGTCTGTCTTCATTAGGTAAAATGGTGGCATCACTCGCGCATCAAATTAGAACGCCACTTTCTGCTGCTATGTTATACGGTGCTAATCTTGCCAATAAAACGCTAACAGAAACATCTCGCTCTCGCTTCCAAGGTAAATTGATGAATCGCTTGAATGATTTAGAGACACAAGTGAATGATATGTTGCTCTTTGCACGCAGTGGCGATCAAAAAATTATTGAAGAAGTTTCTTTGGTGACGCTTCTTGAAGAGGTGCAAGATGCCAGTGAGACGATGTTAATGCAAGTTGATGGGCATTTACAGTGTCGTCTGCCTGATCCTGATCTGTTGATCATGGCAAATAAAAGTGCACTTGCTAGTGCCATGACGAATCTTATTTCAAATGCAGTAGAAGCGACCGGAAAAGGGGCACAGATCTATATCAGTGCGCAACGTCGAGGTGATAAACAGGTAGAAATTTCGGTGATGGATAATGGTCCCGGCATTGAGAAAGGGCATATTGCTAAAGTGATGGAAGCATTTTATACCACTAAACCACAAGGTACAGGGCTTGGGCTCGCGGTGGTGCAATCCATTGCACAAGCACATAAAGGCAGTGTGGAAGTTAAATCAGAGTTCGGTAAAGGTAGTTGCTTTACCTTGGTATTGCCGCTACATCGTGTCGGTAATTATAAACAGATCCCATTGAGCCAAGTGGTAGGAGGTTAATATGTCACAAGGTAGATTATTAGTTGTTGAAGATGACGCAGGATTACGTGAAGCGCTGGTCGATACACTGTTATTGTCTGGTTATCATTGCAGTGAAGTCGATAGTGGTGAGGCCGCGTTAATTATGTTGAATCAGCAGAAGTTTGATATGGTAATCAGTGATATTCAGATGGGCGGCATGTCAGGGTTAACACTGCAACAAAATATAAAAGACAAATACCCCAGTTTACCGGTTTTATTGATGACTGCGTATGCGACGATTAATGATGCGGTGAATGCGATGCGTGATGGTGCGATAGATTATTTAGCCAAACCGTTTTCACCTGAGGTGTTATTAAATCAGGTGAGTCGTTATGTGCCTGTTAACAAAGTTGAATCTTGCACGCCTATTTACGGTGATAAAAGTACTGAAATGATGTTTAAGATGGCAGATAAAGTCGCTCAAAGTGATGCCACTGTAATGATAACGGGGCCGAGTGGTTGTGGTAAAGAGGTGCTTTCTCGTTATTTACATGATAAATCTCCACGCAGTGAGCAAGCCTTTATCGCCATTAACTGTGGCGCTATTCCAGATACAATGTTGGAGTCAACGCTCTTTGGTTATGAAAAA
The DNA here is from genome assembly GCF_000420245.1 of Psychromonas hadalis ATCC BAA-638. Lineage (GTDB taxonomy): Bacteria > Pseudomonadota > Gammaproteobacteria > Enterobacterales > Psychromonadaceae > Psychromonas > Psychromonas hadalis. The sequence continues at coordinate 4,937 of NZ_ATUO01000125.1, forward strand.
GGTGCGTTTACAGGCGCGATTCAAGCATGTCCAGGTAAATTTGAACAAGCCCAAAATGGCACTATTTTATTAGATGAAATAACGGAGATGCCACTTGAATTACAAGTTAAATTGTTACGAGTGTTACAGGAGCGCGAAGTAGAACGCTTAGGCTCGCGTAAAACCATCAAGCTTAATATCCGCGTGATTGCAACTAGCAACCGCGATCTTAAAAAAGCGGTCGCAGCGGGCACCTTTCGAGAAGATCTCTATTATCGTTTAAATGTATTTCCGTTGCAGTGGTTAGCGCTGAATAAACGCAAAGGAGATATTTTACCCCTAGCTGAGCACCTTTTAGCACGTCATGCGTTGGCGCAATCGCAAGCTATTCCTTTGTTAACAGAGAGCGCCAAAAAAATATTATTAGCTTATCCTTGGCCTGGTAATGTACGTGAATTGGATAATGTGATGCAACGCGCTATGATTCTTTGTGATGGTCAAAAGATTGACGAGTCATCATTAATTTTAGAAGATATACAGTTTGAACATATGTGTATTGAACCAGAAGTGATTGAACCTATTGAAAAGGTACAAATATCAGAAGTACAAAGTGAGCAAGCTGTGCTGGGCAAAGGGTTGAAAGATCAAGAGCAAAAAATTATTTTAGATGCGTTGCAAAGCTGTTCAGGAAAACGTAAAGATGTGGCAGAATTATTAGGTATCAGCCCGCGCACATTACGTTATAAATTGGCGCGAATGAAAGATCAAGGTATCGCATTACCTGCATAGTTAGTTTTAAGGGTGCTAGTCCTCAGGGGAAACGGGCCTAAAACAAACAGAATGAGTTCGCTTTCTCGCCACTTATTAATTCAAGCATCAAAAGGCAGGACTAAAGTTCCACTTCCGAGGGTAATTAGTTGCTTTGGAAGTGGGACTTTAGTCCTGCATGTGTTTCATTAATAGAAATAGAGGTTAGACTCTTTTAATCAAGAAAATATCGCAGGGTTGGTTGTTAAATGTACTTGAACTGTGTTGTTTAGACCCGTTTTCCCTGAGATAGTGGTAATAAGGGAGCTAGTTATTGAGATAATACCCAGTGTAACTTTTACAAATTACGCTAAGGTATCTTTGACTCTCTTTAAAGAGCGGTTAAGCAATAAGCTTATTTAAGATCTCTGCCGATTTTTGTGCTTTACCTGGGCCAAGTACAATTTGAAACTGCTCATCTGCTTCAATAATGCCAAAGACACCAGTTATGTTTTTAACTTGGGCACGATCGGCACTACTGTCATTTTTTAATGTTAATCGAAGACGTGTCATGCAGTTTGTGCAACACTTTATATTTTCTTTTCCACCTACTGCACTGTTCACTTCTTGAATGATATTTTCCATGGTTAATACTCCTAAGTTATTATTTTGACTGCAAACAGTAGAAAAAACACTCACCATTAGCTTAAAAGTTCAATGTACTGTTTATTTTTGTTGATAATAATTAAAATAATAGTTGCAAGTGGGAATCACTATCACTAATATGCTTGTAAATTGATAACTATTACTATTTGGATGGATTTTATGCCGATTAAAAAAATATTCACTCATAGTGCGGCTCTGCTTGCGCTGACTGCTACTTCATTCTCTACACTTGCACAAGAGGTAAATATCTACTCTTTCCGTCAAGCTTTCTTGATTGAGCCTATAATGGAAAAATTTACTCAAGAAACAGATATTAAAGTAAATATTCTTTTTGCTAAACAAGGGCTTATTGAGCGTATTAAGCGAGAAGGTGAACTTTCTCCTGCAGATTTAGTATTAACAACGGATATTAGCCGTTTAGTGAAACTAACCAGTCAAGACTTAACGCAAGCGGTTCACAGTGAAGTGTTAAATAAAAACATTCCAAGTCAGTACCGTGATCCTGATAATCAATGGTTTGCATTAACCACCCGTGTACGTAATATCTACTCTTCATCTGAACGTGTAGGTGCAGTGAAAGATATTACTTACCAAGACTTAGCAAGCCCAGAGTTTAAAGGTAAAATTTGTACTCGCTCAGGTAAGCATCCTTATAATGTTTCACTGATTGCTTCTATTATTGCCCATGAGGGTGAAGCAAAAGCGAAAGTATGGCTTGAAGGTGTGAAAGCAAATCTTGCACGTAAACCACAGGGTAATGATCGCGCGCAAGTGAAAGCGGTAAAAGATGGCTTATGTGATTACGCGTTGGGTAATAACTACTACCTCGGTAAAATGTTAGCGAATCCGAAACAGGTTAGCTGGGCAGAAGCGGTAAGTATTAACTTCCCAAATCAAAAAACAACGGGCTCACATGTTAATGTGAGTGGTGTTGTATTAGCGAAATATGCGCCGAACAAAGAAAATGCCATTAAATTGATGGAGTTTTTGTCTAGCGATGTTGCACAAAAAATGTATGCTGAAGTTAATTATGAATACCCAGTAAAAGTAAGTGTACAACCGTCTAAATTGGTTGCATCATGGGGAACATTTAAAGCAGATACGCTACCTCTTGCTGAGATTGCTAAGCAACATGAAGCAGCGGTAAAATTATTGGATGAAGTGAAGTTTGATCTCTAAGAAATTTTCGATATACAAGTTACTGCCTTGGGCAGTCACTTGTTTGTTAGTTATGCCAATATTAGCACTCGTAATGAGTGCTTTTTCCGTTGATAGCAGTGGTAGCTTTCAGCACCTTATTGATACTGTTCTGTTTGATTATACTGTCAATACGTTACTTGTTATTGCCGGCGTATTATTGCTGAGTTTCTGCTTTGCACTGCCAAGTGCGTGGTTTATTGCGTGTTGTGATTTTCCTAGTCGTAGCATTTTACAATGGGCATTGATGCTACCTTTGGCGATTCCTCCTTATATTGTGGCGATTGTATACACTGATCTATTTGATTTTAGTGGACCGATTCAAGGTTTTTTACGTGAATTTATGCATTGGCAAAGCGTTCATGATTATTACTTTCCTGATATTCGCACTATTAATGGTGCGATTTTGGTTTTAAGTTTGACCCTCTATCCTTACCTTTACCTCCTACTACGTGGTGCTTTTCTTGGGCAATCTGGTGGATTGTTTCAGGCTGCAAGAAGCTTGGGTTTATCACCTTTTCAAGCCTTTAAACGTGTTTCGTTTCCACTGGCTCGTTCATCAATGGCGGTGGGGCTATCACTGATTGCAATGGAAACATTAGGTGACTTTGCTACGGTAAATTATTTTGCGGTACACACACTGACCACGGCTGTTTATGACACTTGGTTGGAGCTAGGCAGTTTAACAACCGCCGCTAAAATATCATCGATTATGTTGCTGGCATTGGTTATCTTGATAAGTTTAGAGAGTTATAGTCGACGTAAGCAAAAAACATATCAACGCAGTGGCGCGACACACACTGATCTGCGCTTTGTTTTAACGCACGGTAAAAAGTGGGGCGTTTTAACTTTTTTATGGAGCTTGCTCTTTTTTTCCTTCATATTACCGTTGAGTGTGCTTATCTATTATGCGCTGGGCTATTTTTCAGAATCGTTAAATACGCAATTGTGGCAATACACCCTAAACAGTTTTTGGTTGGCGATTATTGTGGCTTCATTGGCGTTACTGCTGGCGCTACTGTTGAATTTTTACCAGCGTTTAGCACCCGGAATATTATCAAAAATGACCATTCGTTTGTCGTCGTTAGGTTATGCGGTGCCGGGAACGGTGATAGCGATTGGGGTTTTGATCCCCTTTACCAGTTTGGATTTATGGCTTAATCGGCAACTTGTTGAATTTGGTTTCTCGCGTGTTGGTTTGATTTTTTCGGGGTCGCTGTTTATTTTAGTCTTCGGTTATTTAATGCGCTTTAGTGCAATCGCGGTGGGCAGTATCGAAAGTAGTTTGGCACAAGTTTCACCAACGCTTGATCTTGCTTCTCGCTCATTAGGGCAAAACGTAGGGCAAACCATTCGTCGTGTTAACTTACCGCTGATTAAAAAAGGGATGTTAACCGCCTTTATTTTGGTTTTTATTGAAGCGATGAAAGAGTTACCGACCGCACTTTTATTACGTCCTTTTAACTTTGAAACTTTAGCAACTTATGTCTATCAATTTGTTTCTGATGAGATGATTGAGTATGCTGCTCTGCCTGCACTGTTAATTGTTTTGATGGGGCTTATCCCCTTTATTGTTGTGAATCGTTTATTAGAGAAGGACTGTTAATGTCTGCATTAGTTGTTAAAAAATTAAACTGTTTTTATCAAGAAAATCAAATATTAAAAGATCTGGATTTGGATTTACAAGATAATGAGATAGTGTGCCTATTGGGTGAAAGTGGTTGTGGAAAAACAACACTTTTACGTGCTGTAGCAGGATTACAAGCCGAGCTTTCAGGCTCAATTACCATTAATGGGGTGATTGTTGATGAGAATAAGATACAGGTAGCACCTGAAAAACGTAAAGTAGGCCTCATTTTCCAAGATTATGCACTTTTCCCACACCTTAATGTTTTTGATAATGTTGCTTTCTCATTGCTAAAACTGAGCAATAAAGAAAAAAAACAGCGTGTCGAAGATGTTTTATCATTAGTACACTTAAGTGATTACGCTTTGCGTTTTCCACATCAACTTTCTGGCGGACAACAGCAACGTATTGCCATTGCTCGCGCCCTTGCTTATCAACCTGACTTAATGTTATTAGATGAGCCTTTTTCTAATCTTGATCAACATGTTCGTTTTCAGCTGATTAAAGATATTCGTCGGTTATTAAAAGCGCGCTCAATGAGTGCTCTGTTTGTGACCCATTCAAAAGAAGAAGGGTTTGCGTTTGCGGATAAAATTGCGCTGATGCAAGCAGGAAAAATCGTGCAGATTGGTGTGCCACAGCAATTGTATAACTTTCCAGAGTCACGTTATGTTGCCGATTTTATGGGACAAAGTAACTATATTGATGTACAAGTGATCAATAAAAATAGCTATCAGTCTGACTTTGGGATCTTAACCAGTGAATCCATTATTGAATATCAGCCTGGGTCAAGGTTGCAACTATTATTACGCCCTGAGCAGATATTATTGAGCGGTGATGAAAGTGGTCATGCAAAAATAATCGATATTGATTATTTAGGTGCATTTCAAAATATAACTGTTTGCTTTAAAGGCAAAGAGTACCTTGTGAAGCAAACGAGTCAGCAACATCTCTATCATGTTGGCGATAATATTAAATTAATGATTAACCCCCATGAATTTGTGCTGTTTAATGTTTAGGAAGTGAAACATTAGTTTTTTCTTGTTAAAGATGGCAGAATTAAGATCCAGTCGAACAATTCACCATGAAGCCACTACGCTACACTGAGGACACGAAGAAAATTAAATTAAAGGTTGGCTTTAAGTTCTACCTTCCTTTCCCTTCGTGCCTTCGTGGTTAACTGCTTGTGAACTTGAACTTATAAACCATTCACCAGAAGCTACTGCTCATGATTAGGACGTGCTGCTTTAGCTG
>NZ_ATUO01000126.1 GCF_000420245.1 Psychromonas hadalis ATCC BAA-638
CTGGATTGGTGGTTAACTGTACTTAACTTGTATTATTTAAACCCGTTGGCTCTGGTTTTACATAATGTAGGCATATACAACCTTTGAATATTAAGATTTTAATAACACTCACAACGTCACTATTACTGATGAGTTGTAATGAGACCGTTGTCTTGATAATGGTGGAAGCTACAATTACGATAGTTGCGAATGTGATTTTGAAGAGAGTCACCCATTCAAAGAGACAGAGCAATGCTGAAAGGGGCTAAAGATAACCTTTACCCCAAAAAGTTCATTATTGCCAATCTAAAATCACTTTACCAGACAACCCTGAACGCATCATGTCAAAACCCGCTTGGAAGTTATCTATTTTATAATGGTGGGTAATAATGGGCGTTAAATCTAATCCTGATTGGATTAAGCTTGCCATTTTATACCACGTCTCAAACATTTCACGTCCATAAATACCCTTTATTATCAGTCCTTTAAAAATAACTTGATTCCAATCAACGACCATATCTGAAGGGGGAATGCCTAATAATGCAATCTTACCACCATGATTCATATTGGTTAACATGCTATTAAATGCAGAAGGGTTGCCTGACATCTCAAAGCCCACATCAAAACCCTCTGTCATACCAAGTTCCAACATAACATCTTCAAGTTTTTCATTTATAACGTTTACTGCACGTGTAACCCCCATTTTCCTTGCAAGTGTGAGGCGGTATTCATTAACATCGGTAATGACGATATGACGAGCACCAATATGCTTAGCAACGGCAGCTGCCATAATGCCAATAGGACCTGCGCCTGTAATAAGCACATCTTCACCCGCTAAATCAAACGATAGGGCGGTATGAACCGCATTACCAAAGGGGTCAAAAATAGCGGCTAAGTCATCTGAAATTTCAGTTGGGATCTTAAATGCATTAAACGCAGGAATGACTAAAAACTCAGAGAACGCCCCCGTACGATTAACACCAACGCCAGTAGTATTTCGGCATAAATGAATACGACCACAACGGCAATTCCGGCAATGCCCACAGGTAATATGTCCCTCACCTGAAACACGATCGCCAATATCAAACCCACGTACTTCTTGGCCAATGCCAACCACTTCACCGACATATTCATGTCCAACGACCATCGGAACAGGAATGGTTTTTTGTGACCATTCATCCCAGTTGTAGATATGGATATCGGTGCCACAAATAGCGGTTTTCTTAATACGTATAAGTAGATCATTGTGACCCATTTCAGGTTTTTCAACCTGAGTCATCCAGATGCCTTGTTCAGGCTTTAATTTTACAAGTGCTTTAATTTTCATAATTGAATGAGCCTCATTGCTTTACCTACTTTGATAAAGGCATCAATTGCACGGTCAAGTTGCTCCCGTGAGTGGGCTGCTGACATTTGTGTACGGATACGCGCTTGGCCTTTTGGTACCACTGGAAAAGAGAAAGCAACCACGTAAATATCTTCTTTTAATGCAAGTTCCGCAAATTCGGCCGCTATTTTTGCATCGCCTAACATAATGGGAATAATCGCGTGATCCATACCACCCATAGTGAAACCCGCCGCTTCCATACGAGTACGGAAGTGTGCAGAGTTTTCCCGTAACGTACTGCGTAAATCAGCAGACTCGGCCAACAAATCAAGCACACGAATAGACGCAGAAACAATGGCTGGCGCAACTGAATTGGAAAAGAGGTACGGCCGTGAACGTTGACGTAACCAATCGATCACCTCTTTTTTACCCGCAGTATAACCACCCGATGCACCGCCCATTGCTTTGCCTAACGTACCCGTAATAATATCAATGCGATCAATAACATTATGATGTTCATGTGTACCCGCGCCATTCTTGCCCATAAAACCGACGGCGTGGGAATCATCGACCATCACTAGCGCTTCATACTTATCGGCTAAATCACAGATAGCAGGCAAATTTGCAATTACACCATCCATCGAAAACACACCATCAGTTACAATAAGCGTATGACGTGCCCCCGCTTCTTTCGCTGCAATAAGTTGCTTTTCAAGCTCTCCCATATCGTTATTAGCATAACGAAAGCGCATCGCTTTACAAAGACGAACACCATCAATAATTGATGCATGGTTAAGTGCATCTGAGATGATTGCATCCTCTTTACTCAAAATGGTTTCAAACAACCCCGTGTTCGCATCAAAGCATGATGTATAAAGAATCGTGTCCTCTTTACCTAAAAAAGTAGACAGTTTTTCTTCTAATACTTTATGTGAGTCTTGCGTACCACAAATAAACCGTACTGAGGCCATACCAAAACCGTGCTCATCCATCCCTTCTTTTGCAGCTTGAATGAGGCTAGGATGGTTTGCTAATCCTAAATAGTTATTGGCACAAAAATTTAAGACTTGTTGACCCGTCGCAATAGAAATAGACGCTTTTTGAGCGGAAGTAATGATGCGTTCAGATTTATATAAACCGTCATGTTTAACTTCTTCAATTTGATGTTTGATTTGGCTATAGAATGCGCAAGACATAGTGTTTCCTTCATTTAGTCTGATTTTTTTATAAAAATGGGAATTAATTTATTAATAAATAGATTATAATCGAAATTTATTGTGGCGATTAGCCCTTAAGTTGGAAAAGCATTAGTGAATCATGGTCACAAATAAATTAATAAGTTTACTACCAGATCTGGCTACTTATATCGTTGTCGTCAATGAGGGAAGCTTTACTGCAGCAGCTAAAAAATTGGGCGTAACCCCCTCTGCACTAAGTAAATTAATCACTCGTTTAGAAAATGCACTGTCGGTTAAACTGTTCGAGCGTACAACACGGCGTTTATTGATCACAGAATCCGGAAAAAAAATAGTCCAACAGTCTGCAATTATAGTGGAAGCCGCACAACAAGCAATTAACATCTCTAGTTGCGAACATAGTGTACCCGCCGGCAATTTAACAGTTGCAGCTCCAAAAGCATTTTTAACCATTGTACTACAACCCTTAGTCACGCCTTTTTTAAAGCAATATCCAGAAATTAATTTAAAACTAAGAGCATCGGACGGTGACATCGATATGATAGAGCAAGGTATTGATGTGGTTTTTCGGTTAACGGATAAACCAACGCAAGGCCTTATTTTAAAAGAAATTGGCAAGGTTAATTTAAGTTTATGCGCCAGTCCGGCTTATCTAAAGAAGAGAGGATTACCCCTTGTTCCACAAGAATTAACACAACATGATTGTTTATATTTAGGTGAAACAACAAAAGATCATATATGGGAATTTGTAAAAGGGTCGCAAAGTCACATTATTGCTGTAACGGGTCGTTATGCAGTCAATCATTCTCAAATGCGTTTAAATGGTGTTAAAGATGGATTTGGGATCGGTATCTTTCCCGATTTTGTGATTAAAGATGCATTACAAAACAAAGAAGTCGTACCCGTTCTCGCTGATTGGCAGATAAAAGGAAATTACCACGGCGTAATAGCGATGCAATATGCTCAAAATAAATATATGCCGTCACGATTAAAAGTTTTCACCGAATTTGTAAAACAGCATTTAATCACAGCATAAATTTCCCCTTAATAAGTTCAAGGCCATCATTGTTAATGATAGAAAATCAGCATCAATTAAATAACAGTTATCAAGATCACGGTTACTTTGTGATTAGAAATTATTTTAGTATTTCTGAAATTTCAGCACTCAGAGAAGTGGTATTAAAATTTCATCAGGCATGGAAGCAAGACAACGCCACATTTTATCGCGAGGAAGCGTTTAATTCCTCGTTAATTACCGGCAGTCAGTACCTTGCATCAGACGATAGAGTGACGCTTTTTAACTTTATCGGCTCAAAAAAAATGATGAATATTGTTGATGCCGTGATCGCCAATAACCCCGCTTTTATGAATACCCAACTGTTTTTCAACCCCGTTAATCCACAGCAAAAAGATTTCTGGCATCGAGACTGTCAATATGACCATGACATTGAAATACAAAAACAAGTGATTCACGAAACACAAGTGGTACACTTTCGTGTGCCTTTATTTGATGAACTAGGCATGGAACTGATACCCGGCACACATAAACGTTGGGACAGTGAAGAAGAACATAATGTGCGCCAAGAAGAAAAAGGATGTGAGAGTCATCACGAACTTTCTGGTGGTAAAAAAATCGAGTTAGCGGCAGGGGATTTACTGGTATTTTCTGCAGATATGATCCACCGTGGTTTATACGGATTAGATCGCTTAGCTTTAGATATTTTAGTGTTTGATCCAGAGGGTGACTTTGTTGACTACGTTGATAATGATTGTTTACCTCCCATTGGTATGTTGGATAAAATTGAAAATCCAAGATTATTTATGAATACGCTCGATTTAAAGTCAAAGGCTGAGTTGTACCAGAAAGCTTAGTTAGCAATTAAAGCCGAAAGTAACACCTCAAGTAATCAAGTTGCTAAAGCAATCTCTGAAAATGGAAATTGCGTTTGTAATTACCTTCATTAAGACTCTGTAGCGATTACTATTTACTAATAGTCGCCAATGCAAATTTGATATTGGAATGCAAAGTAAACTAAGGCTCTATTATCTTGATTTTACTCACTCGTGGAAATTCTGTTTTCAGTTTCTACTTGTCAAACCTTGAGTGTGTCATGCTTTCAAATATTGAAACTGGTTTATGAAACCTAAAAAGGGTAAAGTTACTTAAAATCAGTAAGTTATGGCGAGTGTTTGCGTTGTCAAAAAGGCAAGTAACAAGCAATTTAAACACAACTAAAACCGTTGTCTCCGTTGCGCTTAATGTGGAAGCCATGTTTTTACATGGCCCCGCTTAGTAAACGAATTCCAGTGTTACATGCGGATATTTTGATTTGATTTATGAACTAATTTTATAAATGCTACTTGGTAGTGTAACGGTTTAACAAGAATGAATATGAATGTATATAAAACTAAAAAAATTGTCGCTATCGGTGGAGGCCACGGATTAGGCAGAATATTGGCTGCGTTAAAAGGATTTGGCAGTAACGCGACAGGCATTGTGACCACCACCGATAACGGAGGTTCAACAGGTAGAATTCGTCACTGCCAGGGAGGAATTGCTTGGGGTGATACACGCAATTGTATTAATCAACTCATTACCGAACCTTCGCTCGAATCAATTTTATTTGAGTATCGATTTAAAGGGGAGGGTGAACTTAATGGCCATAATCTAGGTAATTTAATGCTCACGGCTCTGAATAATATGTCGGTTAGGCCATTAGAAGCGATTCAACTTATTCGTAATATGTTAAAAGTTGAAGTCAATATTGTGCCTATGTCCGAACAACCCTCCGACCTGAAAGCACAAGCGGTTAATGGACAATGGGTTCACGGCGAAACGAGTATTGATGAAATGCAACAACAGCTACAGCGACTCGCTTTGGAACCAAAGATTGCTGCAACTCATGAAGCTATTGTTGCAATTATGCAAGCCGATTGTATTATTCTTGGCCCAGGTAGTTTCTTAACCAGCATCATGCCACCACTGCTCTTACCTGAAATAAGCGTTGCAATACATAATAATCAAAAAGCAAAATTAATTTTTATTGAAAACCTTTCACTTGAACAGGGCCCAGCGGGAAGAATGAATATTAACCAGAAACTTGAGTGGTGTGAAAGGGCATGTAACGGGCGAAAAATTGATACACTAATTGGTGAAAATATCGATCCTAATCTGGATGATAAATGGCATTTCATCCAGGCAGATTTAGCGTCAGAAAGTTGCGATTGGCGTCACGATAGAGACAAACTTATGCGAACAATTATTGCGCAGTTTGATCCATAATATTAAGGATATTGTCACTGAGCAGTTTAATAAAACAGATTAAATCTCCAACATAAAACGACGTATTTTAGTCCGTTTATTACGGCATTATATATTCTTCACTGTATTGGGTATCAAATGGATATAATCATTAAGCAAGAGATTGATCTTCACCAAATCTGGTTTAGAAACAATAAATCAGTAGTCAAGCGTTTACTACATCCTGAATTTAGGGAAGTTGAAGAGTCGGGACGAAGCTATAACTTTAATGAAATAGTTTCTTTAACAGACAATGAAAAACACTCAGAAGATAGAGTTCATTCTCAAGATTATGAGTGCATAAATCTAGAAAAAAATGTAATTCTTTTGCTTTATAAATCTGCCTTGTTGAAGCCTTCAGGTGAATACGGCTCTTTTACTAAACGCTCTTCTATTTGGGTGAAATCAGATAGTCAATGGCAAATGAAATACCATCAAGGCACCAGTTGTAAAGCATTTAAAATAAACATATAACAAGCAATTTTAGTCCACTTAATATGGGCGTTAAGCGCCTATAACCATTAGTCATAGGTAGTCCGAATATCGGCCATGTATTTTAGTATTTGTTAGTTTTGTAGGGGATCGTTTTTTAAAAATAGCGTGTTGGTAACTCAGAATCTCAAAATATGACTCATCATTGTTGCCTATTTTGAGATCATATCCCAGAACACACCGTGAATAGCAGTCTCTAACGAAGTTAACTCGAACTTCATCGACAAAATTCTTATCTTCATCTTTGAAGCCGATATGTAGATTATACGGCCTCGCTTCAACCCGTTCTAGGGTACTTTTTGTATCAAACTCTGAGTTTTTTGGATTTTAAAATCTTCTTAAATTGAACATTGGGTTTCATTATATTGCCTCCTATTGATAATTCACATTCAATGTGGCACGGAAAAAAGCACATGTAAAACTCCCGATTCCCATCATTAATTACACCTATATTCTGTCTAAATTACAACTAAATTATTACTGTGTGCTTTTGATTTTATTGACATAACGACATTTATTATCACGGTAGGGATAACGCGGGCTTAAGGCGATTTTGGTAGATTAAAATTATTTTCAATTTATTTTTACGGAATTATTGTCAATAAACTTATTTGGAGGTTTTCCTCATTATCTGTTCAAAAATTCGGTAAATACCGAATAATAAAATATGTATCTTGCTTGAAATGTTGGGGTACTTAAAGGGTGCAAGGGCCAAATACACTCTGTATGGTTCCGATAATTTTTTACTTGTGCTGATTATTAGCGAACCTACAATTTAACTGTGTTTATATACAGTAAAATTGTAATGAAATTTATTCCAATTACAGCAAGTGCTGGTATTACGAGCTTTTAAAGTCCTGCCAGTGACTATCTACATCTTGATGCACTACTCGTTGAGCCCCCAAGTGCGACATTCATTGGCAAAGCCGATGGCCATTCAATCAAGGGGTGGGTATATTCAGTGGTGATATCTTAATTTTTGATCGTCATGTGACAGTCAAAATACAGATGTTATTGTCGCCAACTTGAATGGCAAGTTTATCGGCAAGATTATTAATAGAAGAGAACGTCTTTTACTGTCTGCGAACCCACAACACAAAACTATTCCCATTAACGAAGATGACCAGTTTACGATTGAAGGTGTTGTGATTCGTTCAATACGCTGTCACCGTACCAGTCAGCTTTTAGAGGCACACATATAGTGTTTGCGCTGGTGGATGCTAATTCATTCTATTGCAGTGCCGAACAAGTGTTTAGGCCCGAGTGGTGCGGTAAACCCATGGTTGTTTTATCCAATAATGATGGTTGTATTGTGGCAGCGAATAAACAGGCCATCGCATTAGGTATCCAAAAGTTTAAGCCCTTTTTTGAGGTAAAGGCGTTCTGTCAACAAGCCGGTATTATTGCTTGCTCATAAAATCATGAACTCCATGCTGATTTATTCCATAAAATGATGCAAGTTATTAGGAATTTTTATCATCTAATCACTATTTGTTATTGGTATATTTTTTTATGAGCAACCAAATTAAAATATTGTAACCCCTAGCTGACACTTTAATTCACCCTATATTTGAACTGCTTCATCAATGAATTAAATGGTTCTATCATAATTAGATTGTTACTGAGCATTAACCACTTTAAAAGTAGGCCTATGTTTCTAGAAGTATGAAGCAACTCAATGTTTGTTCACTATATGTTCAGTACAATATTTAACCTACTTTAATTTCACGAGGAATTATCAATGCAGATAGATGGACATCACACACTCACATACGTCATTTCGAGACTAGCAGGGCTTGACCATGAAGATGCTGATATTGTCGCATATAGTGCACAATATGTGGATGAAGCGACCAATACGGGGGTGATTAAGTTCGACAATGGTGCAATGTATCACCGCACGGCATCTGCTCACAAAATGATGGATTACAGAAATTCTGATGAACTTGCAAACCACCGTGTTTGGGTGCCGTTTCATTTTTTACCTGGTAATGGTGGTTTACCTGCTGGTGAGAACCCTGATGGAAAATTTATCGAAAAGCTTATCTGTAAGCCTGATAGCTATACTGCCCGTGACATGCTCAAATCAATGATGGGGGATAAAGATAAAAATTACTCTCTTCATCGACTTGGAATAACGCTACACGTATATGCTGATACTTTTGCGCATCAAGGTTTCTCTGGAGTAAATCATAAAATCAATGAAGTTACCGAACTAAGTAGTGGTAATGCAGAAAACGATGATAGCTTTTTTGAAAAGATGAAAAATTTCTTCGTCAGCACTATGTTTCCTCTTGGTCACGGAGCTTCACTATCTCACCCTGACAAACCGTTTTTATCCTGGAGTTACATCGATGGCAATGGGAAAGCTGTAGAAAGAAACAACCACCCAATTTTCTGTGATGCAGCAGATGCAATGTGCCGAGTTGTTCAATGCTACATAGCCAAGGACGAATCTATGAAAATAGGTGAGCAGGCGGGATTATCAGACGAGGATAAAGTTTTAATAGGTAATCTTCTCGCTGAATTCACAAGTGAAGACGGAGATGAAAGACATGCAGCTTGGTTAGATGTTATATCTTCAGGTGCATTTGCATTTGGTCCAGTTCAATTAGAATTTAAGCCTAAAGGAGATGGCTCGTGGAAGCATCAAGCCATCAGCCAAGAGAAAGAAGAAGATCAAGATGAGGATGTGTTTCCATACCATGCTGATTTTTTACATTCGAATTGGAAGCTATTCCATGATGCTCTCCAAGCGCACAGGTTCGATATATTGCATGATGTTTTACCTAAATATGGAATTTGTGTTGCCTAAAAAATCCTAGATCGCTAGGTCTAAATTAGGGAGGGCAATTACCGGATATGAACAGGTAAAGAGAAGGGCTTTTAATTGCATTAATCAAAAGCCCTTATCTGTTGTGGTTGCCCTCCCTGACTTGAGCAGGGAACCTGACGATGCATTGAGAATACAGCGACTCAAAAAAATATTATCTAAGGTTATTTATTAGGTTCACTCTTCCTTTAAGGATACGTAAATACCCTTTATCGTGTGGGGTACATGATAAAGAAATCCACCTTTTTCCATTTGGATGTAGAAGACATGCATGGCGTTTCCCACTGATAATCGACCTCCCTAATTTTTCTAGAGAGCGGATATACTTTCTAACGTCTTTGTTGTTACAAACCATGGTAATAACCTCACAAACGATTATTTATTTCAATCATCGTTTCTTTGCTTACTACATTGTTGCACAACTTATTGTCTGGTTCATCTAAAAATTTTGCTAAACCTTTTCTAACTCACGCATCTGATATTTAGGCCAAGGTGCGATAGTTGTTGAATGACCAATAGTTAACACTCAACTGTATCCCTCTAGTATTAAGACAATGAAGGTTTGGAAGCACATTATACTGAACGTTATTTTTTGATTTAAAATTGCAGCTAACCACTCTCTTTAATTTTTAATATGTTTTTATGCACAGTGCAGTGTTATTCCGTATTTTGTTTGTTAATACGAACTTTTTCTATCTATCCACTTGATTAAGGTTTTACTTTTATTCTTAAGATGTTGATTAGTTATTTAAATTTGATAACATTGCATCAAATTTAAATAAATTAGACCGTTCTATTTATCCACAGTAAATGCGGATAAATTCTGTCTAATAAGCTGTTAGTCTGCCTTAAAACCTGTTGTGTATTTTCAGTTTTTGAGTAGTGATTTGTAATCTGAAATTGGTTTTGTAACGTTCATCAATTGGTGCGTTGTGAGTTTGCTAAGTCTGTTCATTCCGCCAAGTAGGGCTGTCACTAATAGTCGTCTGCGCACTATTAGCAAAAATGGTTTGCTCCGCTCCATTATTTCCTACTTGTTTATAATGGCGTAATTCTGTTTTTAGTTTTTGAAGTGTTGCGTCCTGAGTTTCTTGAAGGCTAATTTGGTTTTTAGTTTCCAAGTGCTACATTTGTCAGTCATTGAGATCACATATTCAAGTGGCTAAAAAGCAATG
>NZ_ATUO01000127.1 GCF_000420245.1 Psychromonas hadalis ATCC BAA-638
ATAAAATTAATATCCTTATTCCTATTTGAGATAATATCAACCCAAATAGGAGAATTGTAATGAGCAAAAAAAGAACAACATATTCAGCTGAATTTAAAAGTCGGCTTGTGCTTGAGTTATTGGAAAATGAAAAAAAAATAGCTGAAATTGCCAGTAAAAATAACATCACACCTAAAAATCTTCAGAATTGGAAAAAGATATTCTTGGATAATGCAGTGATTGCAATGGAGCCTGCTAAAGCGGTTAAAGCGGTTAAAGCGGTTAAAAAATACAAGCAAGAGCTTATCGCAGTTCAAGAAGAAAATGAAATGCTTACAAAAATTGTAGGTAAAATGACCGTTGAGAAGGAGTGCCTTGAAAAAAGCTAAAAAGCTTGGGCTTATCTGATAAAAAACAATTAATTGAGCCTAAGCTAGAAAACCTTTCAGCCTCGCAACAGTGTGGCTTGTTGAATTTAAATCGTAGTACTTTTTATTACACTGCAAAAGTGAATAATAAAAAGCGCGATATTAAGATGGAGATATCCAAAGTCTTTGAAAAGACACCGATTTATGGCGCAAAAAAGGTGCATCAACAACTACTTGAAAATGGAGTTGATATTTGCTTAAACAGTGTTGCAACATATAGAAAATAACTAGGATTAAAGGCCATTTTAGCGGTCAAGCAAGTTGCGATGACCGTGCCTAATAAACAACACAAAAAATACAGCAAAGCGCTTAGAGAAACCAAGTGCCCTACAGTACAATGCTAACATGCCCAAATAACGAGCAAATTAGCACTTATTAATTAATGATTTTCTGAAACAATATTAACCGTATATTTAGGAATCTCAACAACCAGATCTTCATCCGCGACACATGCTTGACAGCCAAGGCGAGATTCAGGCTCAAGCCCCCATGCTTTATCAAGCATGTCATCTTCAAGTTCATCACTTTCCTCTAAAGAATCAAATCCTTCACGTACAATAATATGACAGGTGGTGCAAGCACAGGACTTTTCACAGGCATGTTCTATGTGAATATGGTTTGCAAGCGCAAGATCTAACACCGTATCTCCTGCTTTTGCTTCAATTATGAGCCCTTCTGGGCATAACTCTTCGTGGGGTAAGAATATTACTTTTGGCATTTAAGTTACCTATATTATTATCATATTTTATCTACTTAGTAGACTGGGCTTTAATCTGTGCTTTATTTTTTTACAATATCAAAGCAGGGCTAAAGTCCTGCCCTCAATAAAACTAAACACGCTATATTGACTCAACCGACTGGCCTGTTAAGGCTTTTTTAATCGAGGCATCCATACGCAATGATGCGTAATGATCGGTTAGTTTATCAATCGCTTTTAACGCTTCTTTAATGGCATTCACATTACTACCTTCACCAATTTTGGCAAGCACTTGAATATTTTCAGTGATAACGTCAAACTCACCATCATCAAGCAGTTGATGACCATCTTTGGCTAATGCGCCTTCAATATTTTCAATCACACGTTTTACTTCCACTTGTTGCTCAATGAGCATACGTGCGTCGATATCTTGCTGTGCAAAGGTTTGTGAGGCGCTGAGCATCTCCATCACCTGTGCATCACTTAAACCATAAGAGGGTTTTACTTCGATATTGGCTTGTACGCCTGATGATTTTTCCATTGCGCTAACGCTTAATAAACCATCGGCATCCACTTGAAATGTGACACGAATATGAGCAGCACCCGCAGCCATTGGCGGAATATTAGTTAATACAAACTTAGCGAGTGAACGACAATCTTTTACCTGTTCACGCTCACCTTGCAAAACATGGATCAGCATTGCAGTTTGACCATCTTTAAACGTAGTAAACTCTTGCGCGCGTGCCACAGGAATCGTGGTATTGCGCGGAATAACCTTTTCAACCAACTCGCCCATGGTTTCTAAACCAAGCGACAATGGCAAAACATCCAGCAATAACAGTTCAGAATCAGGTTTATTACCCACCAAAATATCAGCTTGAATAGCGGCACCAATCGCTACAACTTTATCGGGATCAATTGAGGTTAATATTTCTCGCTGGAAATAATCAGCTACTTTTGAGCGTACTAAAGGCACGCGGGTCGATCCACCTACCATCACCACGTCAACAATCTCATCAAGACTGATTTGTGCATCTTTCACCGCACGTTTACACGCACGTAGTGTTTTTTTAACTAGCTTTTCAATCAGTCTTTCAAAGTCTTTTTTGGTTAATGTCAGTGTGAGATCAATACTCGAAAAGCTAATTTCAGCTTCATCACACTCACTCAATTGCTGTTTCGCAAAACGTGATTTTTGTAATAACTCTTGCTGTAGTTGGGGGCTAATATCAGTGCCAATTGCAGCTTCACTTTTGATCCATTTTACAATTTCAAGATCAAAATCGTCACCACCAAGGGCCGAATCACCACCGGTTGCTAAAACTTCAAAGACCCCTTTATGCAAGCGTAAAACAGAGATATCAAAGGTGCCACCTCCTAAATCATAAACGGCAATAACACCCTCTTGGCCTGAATCTAAACCATACGCGATGGCGGCTGCCGTTGGCTCATTTAAGAGACGTAAAACATGTAAACTCGCTAAACGCGCTGCATCTTTTGTTCCTTGACGTTGCGCATCATCAAAATAAGCCGGCACGGTAATAACCACCCCGTCAAGCTCACCTTTTAAGGTATCAACTGCACGTTGATTGAGTGTTTTTAATATTTCGCTAGAGGCTTGTACTGCATTAATCACACCACTGCGTGTGACGATTTGTGCAAGACCACTTTCATGCGCACTAAATTGATAAGCAAGATGAGTTTGGTCAACATCTGCTAATGATTTCCCCATTAATCGTTTCACGGAAACAAGGGTATTCAGCGGATCGGATAATAGTTGTTGTTGCGCTGTCACACCGGTTGATATTTGATCATTTTCACCGTAGTGAATAACAGAGGGCAACATATCTTGACCATTATCGTCTACTAACGTGGTCGCTTCACCGCTACGTACACTGGCAACCAATGAGTTTGTAGTACCTAAATCGATACCCACTGCCAATTTATGTTGATGAGGAGCAGCCGATAAACCCGGCTCTGCAATTTGGAGTAATGCCATGAAGAAGTACCTTACTTTAGTCGAACAGTTTTTCTTCTAACTGATCTAATTCTATTTGTAGTTTAAGCATAAATTTTAACTTACGCACACTGTCAGCGGCTGCCTCTAGGGTTTCTGCTTGTAACTGTTTTTCAATAGTGAATTCTAAATCATTCACTTGTTGTTGTATATTCGCGCTAAACGTTTCAATTTCGTCTTCATCATCTTCGCTGAATGCTTCAATTTGTTCACGCCAACTCATCTGTTGCATTAAAAAATCAACATCTTGCAAAGTGCGTTGCTCTAGTGCGATATCAACCCCCGCTAAGAAAAGCAGGTACTGTGCACGTAAGCAACTTTTTTTCAGCGTTTGATAAGCATCATTGATTTCAGTACTTTTTTGCATCATCGCAAGACGTTCACTGTCCGCAGACATAACAAATTTATCGGGGTGATACTGCTTTTGTAATTCACGATAGGTAGTAGAAAGCACGGTTTGATCAACAGAGAATTGCTGAGGTAACGAGAAAAGTTGGAAGTAGTTCAAAGTGAGATCCTATGTCAGGATAAAAAAGAGGAGGTAAGCACTTACCTCCATTAGTTTACTTAAACGCTGAAACTTTCACCACAGCCACACTCACCATCAGTGTTAGGGTTATTAAACTCAAAACCTTCGTTTAATCCCTCTTTAACAAAATCAAGTTCGGTGCCATCAAGGTAAACAAGGCTTTTTTTATCAACAATAATTTTAACACCTTTATCTTCAAACACTTCATCATCTTCATTAAGCGAATCAACAAATTCAAGCACATAAGCCATGCCTGAACAACCTGATGTTTTTACACCTAAACGTAAACCAATGCCTTTGCCGCGATTAGTAAGAAAATTAGCGACATGTTTTGCCGCTGGCTTTGTCATTGTGATAGCCAAAATAGACTCCTTGAACGATGCGCGTTAAGCGTTTTTACTTTTGTAATCTTCAATTGCGGCTTTAATTGCATCTTCTGCAAGAATAGAGCAATGAATTTTTACCGGTGGCAAAGCAAGTTCAGCTGTGATCTGTGTATTAGTAATCGCAGCAGCTTCCTCTAATGTTTTCCCTTTCACCCATTCAGTCACTAATGAGCTAGAAGCAATAGCACTACCACAACCGTATGTTTTGAATTTTGCATCTTCAATCACGCCATTAGCGTCAATTTTCAATTGCAGTTTCATCACATCACCACACGCAGGTGCCCCCACCATACCCGTTGCAATACTTTTATCATTTTTATCAAATGAACCCACGTTACGTGGATTTTCGTAATGATCGATTACTTTTTCGCTGTAAGCCATAATATATATCCTTCAAATTTGTAACTACTCAGGTCATTGCCATTTAAGCCAATTTCCGCGTTGAAAAATGCTCATTTAAACCACTAAACTGCGCTTTTTCGCATTGAACTAGGCATAAATGGCTTAGCCCTGAGCATTTACCTTTATTTTTATTAAATTTTTTAAAAATCAAATTCGTTTAGGTAAAGCTATTTTGTTTAAATACAAGGCGGAGGCACGGAGCTTGGTTTACCAAGTATTCCGTACATCCTGTACTCCTCTCTACGAGCCATCCTTCGGATGTTCAAATTCTTTCCCGAAGAGTTTGTGAGTACCGACAACGCCGTAGTTAAGCAAAAGAGCGAAGCATCAACAATTTAGTGGTGAGACCACTCAATACTTTTGATATCGATGCCTTCTTTGTACATATCCCAAAGTGGTGACATATCACGCAATTTACCAATATTTTCACGGATAATTTTTATTGCGTAATCGATCTCTTCCTCTGTAGTAAAGCGACCAATACTAAATCTTATTGAACTATGTGCCAGTTCATCGTCACGTCCAATGGCACGTAATACATACGATGGCTCTAAGCTTGCTGATGTACAAGCACTGCCTGATGAAACCGCTAAGTCTTTAAGCGCCATAACCAATGATTCACCTTCAACGTAGTTAAAGCTAATATTGATGTTGCCCGCAACACGACTCTCCATTGAGCCATTAACGTAAACTTCTTCCATATCACTCACGCCGTCTAACAAACGCGTACGTAATTTAAGCAGACGTTTACTTTCTTCAACCATCTCTACTTTCGCGATACGGAATGCTTCACCCATTGCCACAATTTGGTGTGTTGCTAATGTGCCACTGCGCATACCACGCTCATGACCCCCACCGTGCATCTGTGCTTCTAGACGTACACGTGGCTTACGAGAAACATACAAAGCACCAATCCCTTTAGGGCCATAAATTTTATGCGCAGAAAAAGAGATTAAATCCACTTTCATTGTTTGTACATCAATCTCAATTTTGCCCGCACTTTGTGCAGCATCAACATGCAAAATTACTTTATTAGCACGACATATTTCGCCAAAAGCGGCGATATCTTGGATGATGCCAATTTCATTGTTCACATGCATCAAACTTACTAAAACTGTATCGTCACGTAGTGCTTCTTGTAACTGCTGTGGCGTAACAATGCCATCACTGCCCGGCTCAAGGTAAGTCACCTCGTAACCTTCACGCTCTAATTGACGACAAGTATCTAAAACCGCTTTATGCTCAGTTTTAGCGGTAATAATGTGTTTACCTCTTTTACCATAGAAATGCGCAGCACCTTTAATTGCAAGGTTATCTGATTCTGTTGCGCCTGAGGTAAAAACGATTTCACGTGGATCTGCATTAATCAATTCAGCAACCTGTTCACGGGCAACATCAATCGCCTCTTCAGCTTGCCAACCAAAACGATGTGAACGCGAAGCTGGGTTACCAAACTCGCCATCCATGGTTAAATATTTCATCATAATTGCGGCAACACGCGGGTCAACGGGTGTTGTTGCTGAATAATCAAGGTAAATCGGTAATTTCATTGTACTCTCCACTGCTTTATCGACTGATTTTTACATTCAGTTGTGCAGTTTGTTTATATTTATTATTTTGAATTTCAGAAATAGTTTGCACGTGATCAGAAATCATCAACTCTTCAAGGCTGATGCCATCTAAAAAGGTGCTAATGCGATTACTGAGTTGCTCCCATAACGAGTGCGTTAAACACTGCACGCCATTCTCATTACAGCCACTTTCACCGGTACATTTACGCACATCAACAGATTCATTCACGGCATCAATGATCATCGCAACCGAGATCTCTGCACGGGTTTTACCTAATTTATAACCGCCACCGGGTCCTCGCACACTGCTCACTAGCTCTTTCTTACGCAGTTTAGAAAATAGCTGCTCTAAATAGGAGAGAGAGATCCCTTGACGTTCAGAAATATCAGCAAGAGGAACAGGTCCCATATGCTCTTTAATGGCAACGTCTAACATTGCAGTCACCGCATAACGGCCTTTTGAGGTTAGTTTCATAACACTTCTCTTATAGTCTAAAGTGATCTAGATCACTTATTTATTAACTTATAACTGAAGTATAAATACCTGACTAAATTAGTCAACTAAAAAACCACAAAGTTTAGTCGGTTTTATTTTTTATTTAGATTCGATTCTTTACGTGCTGATATTAATGATTTTTGAATACTACTAAATACCCCACGCCACATACGTAGTTCAGCCACTTCAGGACGAGCGCGATTGAAAAAACGGCGCAGTTTGGTCATCACTAAACCCGGGTGAGCAGGCACAATGAAACGCGTATCAATCAGCGTTTCTTCAAGATGTTTAAACATCCCTTCTAGTTCTTGTGAAAGCGGATACTCTTCAACTTGCTCGGGGTACGCTGTAGAGGCTAAAAATGACATGCGAACTTCATAGCTTAATGTTTGTACTGCCATCGCTAAATTCAGCGAACTATAGTCTGGATTAGCAGGAATAAATACATGAAAATGACACTTTTGTAGCTCGTCATTGCTCAACCCACTATTTTCACGACCAAACACTAATGCGATGGGATGTTTCTGCCCTTCAATAACTGCTTTTACACCCATTTCGCGTGGATCAAGCATTGGCCAATCTAACGTGCGTGGACGTGCGCTTGCACCGATCACTAGACCACAATCTGCAATTGCTTCCTCTAAGGTATCAAAACGTTGATGATTTTTGAGTACATCACTCGCACCAGCAGAAAGCGCAACTGATTTACCATCAACTTCACATTCAGGATCAACGAGGACAAGGTTAGATAATCCCATTGTTTTCATTGCGCGCGCAGCACTGCCAATGTTACCGGGGTGAGATGTGCCGATAAGAATGATACGTACATTATCTAACATGAATGTTCCTTAAACTAACTAATTGACAAAAATAGGGGCGCAGTTTAGCAGAAATAGGGCTCAAAAAAAACAAGTTCACCACAGAAAAATTTGCACAACTTTGTGATCTGTGTATAATTTTGCGTCGAAGGAATCTCCCTTCATGTTCTTTTACAATCTAATGGTGATCCCCAATGCATCCAATGTTAAATATTGCAATTCGTGCTGCCCGTAACGCAGGTAAAGTAATCGTTAAAGGCTACGAAAACTTAGAATCAGTTGAAGTTGAAGAGAAATCGTTAAACGACTATGTAAGTAGTGTTGATAAAGAAGCTGAGCTTGCAATTGTTGGTACATTACTAAAATCTTACCCTGACCACAGCTTCATTTGTGAAGAAGGTGGCATTATTGAAGGTAAAGATAAAGATCACCAATGGATTATTGATCCGCTCGACGGAACAACCAACTTTTTACACGGCATCCCACACTTCGCTGTTTCAATTGCGCTTAAAATTAAAGGACGCACTGAAGTTGGCATCGTATTCGATCCTATACGTAACGAACTTTTCTCTGCAGTAAAAGGTCAAAGCTCACAAATCAATGGTTACCGCACACGTACTAACAGTGCAAACAAACTGACAGGCACGTTGCTTGCTACAGGCTTCCCATTCAAACAAAAACACCATACAAAAATTTACCTTGAGATCTTTAATGAGTTCTTCATGGATGTTGCTGATATGCGTCGTAGTGGCAGTCCTGCACTAGACTTAGCTTATGTTGCAGCAGGCCGTATGGATGGTTTCTGGGAGTTTGGTTTAAAACCTTGGGATATCGCAGCAGGCGAATTACTGCTTAAAGAATCAGGCGCAATGATGACTGACTTTAATGGTGGCAACGATTACATGAAATCGGGCAACGTCGTAGCAGCAAACCCTAAGCTTTTAAAAGAGATGTTAACGGTTATCCGTAAACACCATATTTAATCGGAAAAATGATACGTTATCTATAATGCCTCACGGATGAGAGCATAATAGACAGCTTTAAGCCCTCAAGTTATCGTTTCTTGAGGGCTTTTTTGATCTAACCCAACTTACACAACTATTAATTTGCAATAACCACAGAAGCACTTATGATAAAACTTTCCCTACTAAAATAAGTGAGAAATCATGACTAAAAATTATTCTGACACCCTGTTTGAAGAGATGAAATTACTGGCTAAATTCCCAACACAATCTCAGTTAGAAGGTATTAAAATTCATAACGAAGCAAGCGAAGCTGTCATTAAAGCAGCCAAAGCACTTTTTGATAAAGGCCTTATTTCACAAGATGATGGTGGTTATTTGACTGATAGCGGTATAGAAACTGTTGATAATCTACATCGTGTATTAGCAACACTAAGTTAATTCTTGAGTTCTTAAACTTAGCACGTTACATTCCGCCCTACTTATTTTATAACTAGGGCTTTTTTATGAAAGTTATCTCCTTTAATATTAATGGGCTTCGCGCTCGCCTGCATCAACTCCAAGCAATTATCGACAAACATCAACCCGATGTGATTGGTCTGCAAGAGATAAAAGTACACAATGACATGTTTCCCTTAGAAGCAGTTGAAGCGATGGGTTATCACGTCTATTTTCATGGTCAAAAAGCACATTATGGCGTAGCGATGTTATGCAAAAAAGAACCTGTTTCAGTACAATATGGTTTTCCAACCGATAATGAAGATCACCAAAAGCGTATGATTATGGTGACAATGGAAGATGGTAATGGTGAAAAAACTACTATTTTAAATGGTTACTTCCCACAAGGCGAAAGCCAAACTCACGAGATTAAATATCCTTACAAACGCCAGTTCTATTTAGATTTGAATACCTATTTAACGACACATCATACCAGTGATGACAATGTGATCGTGATGGGAGATATAAACATCTCACCCGCAGACATCGATATTGGTATTGGTGAAGTCAATGCTAAACGCTGGTTGCAAACGAAAAAATGTAGCTTTTTACCCGAAGAACGTGAATGGCTAAAAACACTGATGGATTTTGGTTTCACCGATACCTTCCGCCTTTTAAACCCAGAAGTAGATGATCAGTATAGCTGGTTTGATTATCGCTCTCGTGGTTTTGATGATAATCGTGGCTTACGTATTGATGTGGTATTAGCAACACAAAAATTGGCTGATAATACCATTGATGCAGGCATTGATTATGAGTTACGTGGTATTGAAAAACCCTCTGATCATGCGCCTATATGGACTGAGTTTGCTTAATAAGCATGCTAAGTTACACAGAGAACACGAAGAAAGTGCAAAAGTTAACATTCCTTTTTCTTCGTGCTTTTGTGGTTCAAGGTTTAAAAAAGTGTTTTCTATAACGCTTTTTCTAAGATCTCTGCAACAGTGATTGGTTTAAAGTAGAAAAAACCTTGTGCAATATCAGCATTCAAACCAATTAATATATCTACCTGCTCCTGCGTTTACCCCCTCGACAACGACACGCATATCTAAATCTTGGAAAATTTGTAACATGCCAGATAATATCACCAGTGCTTTACTGCCTTTTTCAATATGAGTGACAAAAGATCAATCTATTTTTAGGCTCTGTTCCAGAGTATTGTTGTCTATACTTATCAGTAGGTATAACTTATTGGCTCTGTTGTAGAACACTGTTGTCACCCATAGGCAGCGACTAATATTTCTTGTTTATTGAGCTTCGCGTTGCTTTCCCTAAACCAAGCAAGATAATTCGATAAATACTTTGTTGCTACGCCTTTCATTTTTCCGTTAACCCAACCCTTAAAATGCGCTATTGCACCGTTCACGGTCTGGATGTGGTAAACCTTATCTATTACTCTCACTTTACCGTTTATTAGTCGCTTATGGTCACAATTTGTTTGCTTGGCTATCGTCACATATGACCATGA
>NZ_ATUO01000128.1 GCF_000420245.1 Psychromonas hadalis ATCC BAA-638
TGTATACCCATGATACTTCAAGATGCAAAGTCAGCAAGGCAAATTGTGCCGATATACTAGGCATAAAATTGAAGCCTAGTCATTCTAAGTCGAAATTTTATAACGACGTAGATTGGTACAAGTTGCCTTGCCCTGCGGGGCGCAAGCTCGAAAACCAGCTCAGCGTTGCAACACTCAAAAAGTGAATGACGATTACCTCGTGTTGCGCCTTGTTCTAATTGTCGAGCTTGTGCCTGACAAAGCATCTTGAAGTAACATGGGTATATACCACTATTTTCCAAGTAAGTAACGGATTCGAGATTTTAACAGGTCTGTCGCGATACGATTTTTACCACCACGCGGGACGATAATATCGGCATGCTGTTTTGAGGGCTCAATAAACTGCATAAACATCGGACGAACCGTGGTTGTATACTGCTCAATAACCGATTCCATGCTACGTCCTCGTTCTTCAATATCTCTTTTTAGGCGACGCATTAAGCAGATGTCTAATGGCGTATCAATGAAAATACTCACATCAATTTGTGCACGAAGATTTGCATCAGTTAACAGTAAGATACCCTCTAGTATTATAATTTTTTTAGGGGTCAATTGTATCGTTTCAGTGACACGCGTATGCTCGGTGTAACTATAAATAGGAATATCAACGGCCTTATTACACTTAAGCGTTTTAAGTTGCTCACATAATAATTCATGATCGAAGGCTTTAGGGTGGTCATAATTTGTTCGTACACGTTGCTCCATCGAAAGGTGTGATTGATCTCGATAATAAGCATCTTCAGAGATAATACCAATTTGATCTGTACCCAGCTCGGCACAGAGCTCATCCAAAATAGTATTCGCAATCAAGCTCTTACCCGAAGCGGATGCGCCAGCAATGGCAATCACAATACAATTTTTATTTTTCAATTCAAACTCACCTTAATTTTTATCAAACTTCAAAGTGGCGCATTGTACATTAATTGTAATAAAGCGCTGTAAAGCACAAAAGAATTGAGGAAAAACTTACCTTTATTTTCATCTGCTATTCGCTTCATAAAAATTTTCAAGGCATAATCCACGACATAAAAATCCCTGTCATATAAAGAGAAATGTTGTGGAACTATTAAGAGTTGATTGTTTAGGAAAAGAGTTAAGGCTAGAGGGCTCAATGGCGGGCTGGCAGCAACTATTTTGGGATAATGCCGTGGTTGCAGTGAAAGAAGCCAGTAGCGATAACCAAGGTAGCTATACCCATGAATTTGAATTGTTGATGCAAACGGCGCAACAAACAGAGGCGACACCCGTTAAAATCAGTCTTAAAATCGATCTCAATTGGCAACCATTTTCATTAAAGTACCAACTGTTGCATGAACAAAAAGTCCTCACAGAAGGCAGTCGAAACAGTAAAGATATCGAACAACAAGTACCGGTAAAACCTGCCGAAGTACAACGTAAAGTGAGCTTTATAGGACTCGCATCATTAGGTTTTAAACTGCTTAAAAGTGTCAAGGTGATCAAAGTAGTCTTAGCCGGGGCAAGTATTGCAGCTTACTCTTGGTTATTCTCTTTTCAATTTGCACTGGCACTGATTGCTTGTTTGGTATTTCATGAATATGGCCATATTAAAGCGATGAAACATTTTGGCATGAAAACCAAAGGTATCTACCTGATCCCGTTTATGGGGGGTCTTGCCATGAGTGATGATAAAATCAATACCCGTTGGCAAGATGTTGTTATCTCTATTATGGGTCCCTGTTTTGGTTTACTTATGTCAATTGTGGCACTCATTGCTTATTGGATAACCGGTGAGACCTTTTTTGCAGGGCTTGCTGCTTTTAACGCCCTACTTAATCTGTTTAACCTACTGCCTATATTGCCGCTTGATGGGGGGCATATTTTAAAAAGTATTAGCTTTTCCATGAACAGCACCATGGGTTTGGTCGCCTGTATTGCTGGCGCAGGTATTGGGGTTTATTTAAGTTATAGTTTAGGCTTGGCACTGCTTGGATTTATGTTGTTAATCGGTAGTTTAGAGATTGTATTTGAGTGGAAAACACGCCATCAAAGCCACCTTTTACCACTTGATAGATACGGGCAACTCTTTGCAACGGCGTGGTACTTTCTCACCGTCGGTGCGTTAATCGCTATTATTTGGGCATTAGCAGGCACGGGCGATGAGATCCTCGGATTACCCCTTAAAATATTACAAAGTTAATCGCATTTAACAGGATAAAAAATGATAAAAAAATTAGTTACAATATTGTGTTTCATGTTATTAGCAGCTTGCAGTGAGCAGCAATTAACCGAGTCGTCAACTCAACCGACCGAGATCTCACTGCAATCCTATGATGAGTTACAACTGTTTTTTGAAAAACAGCATTACACTTTAAAAGCATGGGAAAGTGGTAATAGAGAAGTACCACGCATCACTTTTTCAGGTATTAGCGAGCATTGGCAAGAAAATTCACAAAAGATGCCTGTTGAAACGAAAAAACGTATTTTTCTGCGCATGATGTTGCCACTTATTTTACTCGCTAACGAAAATATTTTAGCCGAGCGTAAAACCATTAAAACATCATCGTTAACAGCAAGTGCGCTCGTTAATATAGCCATTAAATATCGGTTAATAAAAGATAAAAACACCCCCTTAACCGATCAACTTATTACCGCGTTATTAACACAAGTTGATATCATCCCCCCCTCACTTGCGTTAGCGCAGACCGTTGAGGAGAGTGGCTGGGGAACATCACGTTTTGCACATGAGGGTAATGCGTTTTTTGGGCAATGGGATTTCAGCGGCAATGGCATCAAACCGAAACAACAGCGTAAAGCGTTAGGTAATTACGGCATTGCACGTTTTGATAGCCCGCTTGCCTCGGTTGAGGGATATATGCTTAATATCAATCGCGCTTCTGCTTATTCAGCGTTACGCACACTGCGCGCCCAACAGCGTAGTAAAAATAAAAGTTCATCGGGGGTTTTATTAGCAGGGACACTGATAAAATACTCAGAGCGTGGTGAAGCTTATATTAAAGGGTTACGTGCTTTAATGGCTTATAATCACTTAGACCAAGCCGACACAGCTTACCTATCAACAAAGCCTGCAATACATATTGTTACAACAAAAAAATAAACAATGTCTCAGAAAAAATGGCTTGAACAATTCGTTCAAGCCATTTTATTACTTATTTTTTATTTTGTCTTCCCAAAAAGTCGCCCCTTTAATGCCTAATTTTAATGGGTCAAAGGTGTAGACCTCTTTTTTCTCTTTACGTTGTGCTTCATAATCTTTTAATGCTTTGAGTGCAGGTCTGCCCATAAAGAAGATGATCAATAAACCAACAATATTCAACCATGCCATTAATCCCACACCGACATCACCTAACCCCCATGCGAGATCGGCGGTTTTGATTGTGCCGTAAAAAGTCGCCATCATCAGTGCAATTTTAAGAATGAAGGTAAAGTTGGCACTTTTTAAGGTACGACGAATATAAGCAACATTGGTTTCTGCAATATAGTAATAAGCTAAAATAGTGGTAAAGGAGAAGAAAAACAGTGCCAATGCGACAAAGGGCTTCCCTACACCGGGTAATACTTTTTCGACCGCTATTTGCGTAAATGCGGGGCTATTAGCAGCAATATCCGCGGCTAAATTTTGCACGAGAAAGCTGTCACCGACGCCATGTACGTTATAAGCACCGGTAATTAAGATAACAAATGCGGTGGCAGAACACACAAACAGAGTATCAATGTAAACTGAAAATGCTTGTACTAACCCTTGTTGTGCAGGATGTTCAACTTCTGCAGCGGCTGCCGCATGTGGCCCTGTACCTTGTCCCGCTTCATTGGAGTAAACACCACGTTTCACCCCCCAACCGATAGCGGCACCAAAACCTGCCATTGGCGTAAATGCATCACCAATAATCATCATAAAAACAGTCGGTAACTCGGTGATATGCAGTGCAATAATCACACAAGCGACAATAATATAAGCGAGCGCCATAAATGGCACAACATATTGCGTAAAACTAGCAATACGTTTTACCCCCCCAAAAATAATAAAACCTAATACCAGTACAATACCCGCAGCGGTGGCAATTTTTGTTGAACTGATTAAACCAACACCTGTATCTATCATTTCACCCGCACCAAAAGCAAGTTCAACGGCATTACCAATGCTGTTCGATTGAATACCGGGTAATAACAATCCACACGCCATAATGGTGGTGAGTGCAAAAATCACTGCATACCATTTTTGTCCTGTTACTTTTTCAATGTAATAAGCGGGACCACCACGATATTGTCCATCGTCCACCTCTTTGTAGATTTGCGCTAATGTGGATTCCGTATACGCAGTCGCAGCGCCTAAAAATGCCACCATCCACATCCAAAAAACAGCTCCAGGACCACCAAAACCGATAGCAGCGGCAACACCTGCAATGTTACCCGTGCCTACACGACCAGAAAGTGAAACCGCTAACGCTTGAAACGAAGAGATGCCATGATCTGATTTTTTTCCTGATAATAATAATCGCCACATTTCGCGAAAAAGGCGTACTTGCACAAAGCGTGTTTGAATGGAGTAAAACAGACCGGCGGCTAAACATAAATAAATAAGCGCGGGGCTCCAGATAATTCCATTTAAAAAATCAACAACTGATTGCAACGTGATACTCCTCATTAAATATTTAAAAACGACGCTGGAAAATAGCACTGATGCCTTTTTTTAGCAAAAATTGAATGTTTTTTTAACTATTGGCGCACGGTTTATTTAATACATTTAAAATTTGACACTGATGTGGTTCCCCTTCTGAGCAACAATCCACCACTTCCTGTAATTCAGTGGCTAAAAGTTGCAACTGCGTTATTTTTAGCAACACCTCCTGAAGATGCTTTTGTGCAATCACATGTGCTTCATCCGCAGTATGGTGCTGACAAGTTTGCAAGTGAATAAGTTGACGTATTTCATCGAGGCTAAACCCTAACGCACGACAATGACGCACAAAAATCAAACGTTGCAGATGTGAATCATTATAACGACGTTGGTTGCCCTCACTGCGCAGTGCACTCGGCAATATCTCAATCTGTTCGTAATAACGAATAGTGGGTATTTTACACGCTGTTTTTTTGGCTAATTGGCCAATACTGTAAATTGCCATCTGTTATTCCTATTTAACATCAAATAAAACTTGAACCTAAAGTAACTAGAGGTTTTATACTCACTGTATGGTAATTAATCTCAATAGGGAAATAAAATGGCAGGATGTTGTGGTGGGAACACCAATTTTGACGGTATGAGCGACCATTATAAACGTATTTTATGGTGGGTAATTGCAATTAATGGCGTGATGTTTTTCATTGAAATGAGTGCAGGTATTGGCGCTCAATCACAAGCATTACAAGCAGATGCGTTGGATTTTTTAGGCGATACGCTGACTTATGGCATCAGTTTGTGGGCAATAGGAAAATCGTTAACACTGCGCAGTAATGTCGCTCTTTTTAAAGGTTATAGCTTATTATTAATGGCGCTGTGGGTATTTGCTTCGACTCTTTATCGTTTTTTTGTTTTAGGCAGCCCCGATGCACTCACTATGGGTGGCATCGCACTGTTGGCCTTTACCGCCAATGTCGTTAGCGTATTACTGTTGATGCGCTATAAAGATGGAGATGCTAATGTGCGCTCGGTATGGTTATGCAGTCGTAACGATGCCATTGGTAATTTAGTGGTATTAGTGGCGGCATCTGGCGTTTGGTACAGTGGCAGTGCCCTACCTGATTTAGTGGTTGCATTTATCTTAGCGGGCCTATTTTTGTCGTCTGCTTTACAAATTATTAAACAAGCTAAATTAGAAAAAATCAGCCAACTCAAAAATAATAATAATTAAATACTTTTGACACAGCCTTTACCCGATTTTTTTGCTAAATAAACACCTTGATCAGCCATTTTAATAAGCTCCTCAAGGTTTTTCATCGAACTAAGTCTTGTCGCAACACCAATGCTGATACTGCCAAGCCATACTCCACTTCCCACTGAAACAGTTAACGTTTGCACCGCTTCCGAGAGTATTTTAGCAATGTGATGAGCCCCAGAAAGCGCGGTATTTTCACAAATAACTAAAAACTCATCGCCACCTAAACGGCAAATAACATCGTCATTGCGCAGTGTTTGTTGCAATTTATACGTGAGTTCAATTAATACTTTATCACCCGCATCATGCCCATAATTATCATTAACTATTTTAAAGTTATCAATATCAATCATTAAACAAGATAGTGATAACGTTGAATTGTTCGGTTTGTCCCACAGCATACTGAGATGTGAAATGGCAAAACGGCGATTAGGTAGATTGGTTAATTGGTCAGTGATCGCCAAATGCTCTAAATTTTTATTTAATTGCAGTAAAGCACGCGTTCTTTCCGCTACTTTATTTTCTAAGCTTTGATTTAACAAAACCAACTCTTGATTACGCGCTGAAACTTGAGAAAAAAGACTGTTTAAGGCCCCCAATAACGCTTCAGTCGTACCATCTTTTTCTGCGACTTCCGATTGAAAAGCTTGTAGAGCGGGCATACCTGCATTTATTTTATCAATTTGTCGCCCCATGTTTTTATCCATACCTAAGATATGAAAGACTAACCAATGCGTCAAAAAATCTAATAGATGTTTACTGGCACTGAAATTACTCTCTGAAAGTTGTTCATGCATCATCACCACTTTTCCTAAAAAATCCTGATGCACGTTGATATGCAACGTGAGAAATTTAGCGTCGATGCCAGCATCGCGCATCAACTGTTCTTCTTGTTGAAAATGGTAAATTGCGTAAGACTTTAACTCTTCATACACAGTATTAACCCTTTTAAATGACACTTCATTTTCTGTTATCAGCTCACCAAACTGGTTTATTAATTTCACCAGATAAAAATGTTGGTCATCCACCTCTTTTTGGCCAGTAATAAAAGTATCATCCCATTGAAATGAGTCCATGATAAGTCCTATTTTCATATAAATATTAAAAAAAAATTATAGCGATTGTTTTATTTTATAAACAGCAAAAAATGGTTAATCTGATAAGCTAAAGGTGTTTCTTTCTCTTCATGCTCAGGATCAATTATGACGCCACTATTTTATTCATTCCGTCGTTGCCCTTATGCTATGCGTGCTCGTCTTGCTATCGCATGTAGCCAACAACATGTCACGTTACGTGAGATCATCTTGAAGGATAAACCCAACGAGATGCTGCAATTATCAAGCAAAGGTACCGTACCCGTATTACAACTGAGTGATGGTGATGTGTTAGATGAGAGTTTAGACATCATGGTGTGGGCGCTTTCACGTAATGATCCCGATCAGTGGTTAGCGGGAAATATTCACAAGATGATCGCTTTAATTGATAAAAATGATTTTGAGTTTAAAGGTTGGCTGGATAAATATAAGTACGCAGATCGTTTTCCTGAGAATAGTGAAAGTTATTATCGTGAGCAATGTGAAGATTTTCTGGTGCAATTGGAGCAACGCTTGTTGATAAACGATTATCTTTTTTCAGATAACATCCGTCTGGCAGATATCGCTATTTTTCCCTTTATCCGCCAATTTTCAGCAGTAGATAAACAGTGGTTTGAGCAAAGCCCCTACCCGCATTTGCAACATTGGCTAAACTCACTGGTCAACAGCAAACTATTTCATTCCGTCATGCAAAAATATCCAATTTGGTTAACCAGTCAGCAAGCACAAGATTTCCCTTAAAACTTAAAATAGGTCAAAAAATTTGAACAAAATATTCTATATCTATCTCTTTGTTTTTTAATTTTTTTAGATACAATGAAAGCCACTTAATTAACAGCTCATTAACAAAAGAGAATAAAATGTCTCAAACAGTTTCACAGTACAACCGACTCACTAAAATCATTCACTGGCTCTCAGCACTCGCTGTTTTTTCGCTGTTTGCATTGGGTTACTGGATGGTTGAGTTAAGCTATTACAGTGAATGGTATAAAGTTGCGCCTCATTGGCACAAGTCCGTTGGTTTCATGCTCTGTCTCTTGACGCTATTTAGGGTGGTTTGGAAATTAACCACAGCAACACCTGAAATAGAGGGGCAACCGTGGGAGAAAACAGTCGCAAAAATTGCACATAATCTTCTTTACCTGATGCTTTTTGCCATTTTTATCTCCGGTTACATGATCTCCACCGCCGATGGCCGAGGCATTGAAATTTTCAACCTATTTACGCTACCCGGACTGGGTTCTCTGATTGAAAACCAAGAAGATATAGCAGGTGATATTCACTTTTATCTCACCTATAGCTTAGTCGGGTTAGCTCTATTGCATGCACTGGCAGCACTCAAACACCATTTTATTAACAAAGACAATACACTCAACAAAATGATCTAATTCAAGGAATTAAAATGAAAAAATTATTATTAATAACAACACTTGCATCCGTACTCACATTACCAACATGGGTAAATGCAGCCGATTATAAAATTGATACTAGTGGCGCACATGCTTCGGTTAATTTTAAAGTAAGTCACCTAGGTTACAGTTTTATTCAAGGCCGTTTTAACACGTTTTCAGGTAATTTCAGTTTTGATGCTAATAATGTAGAAGCATCTAAAGTTGCTGTTAGCATTGATACCAGCAGCTTAGATTCAAATCATGCAGAGCGTGATAAACATCTTAGAAGTGCTGATTTTATCAACGCAAGTAAATTCTCAACAGCTACTTTTGTGAGTAACAAAGTGGTTAAAAATGCAGATGGTAGTTTAGCGATTAGCGGTGATTTAACACTGCATGGTGTAACCAAAAATATCACCTTACAAACACAGTTTATTGGTGAAGGTAGCGATCCGTGGGGTGGTTACCGTGCGGGGTTTGAAGCAACAACACGGCTACAACTGAAAGATTTTGGTATCACTGTGATGGGCGCTTCAAGTTATGTTGATATGGATCTACATGTTGAAGGTATTAAACAATAACAAGAAAGGCGATGCGCTAAGACTCACTTAGCGCGATCTAGCTTAAATTATCACAAAAAAACAGCATTACTTCTTTTTTATCTTCGCTTTTATCTTGCCTTTTCCCTTACCTATTTACTATATTTTGAGGTGATCTACTTTCAAAAAATAGGGATTATACTAAATATGATGAAGTGGTTAGACTTTTTTTCAATTCGACAGAAGCTTGCTATGTTACTTATCTTGCTATTAAGTGCTGTAAGTTATCTCACAATCAATAGCATCAACGAGAGTCATCAGCAACAACAGCATAATATTAAAATAGCAATTTCACAGCAACAACAGCTTATTGTTGCACAATTTACTAATGCTTTTTTCTTTGCCAGACAACAAGTAAATATAACCAGTGAATCCCCTAACCGCAGTGCAATAAAAAAAAATCAGTTTCTTTTTGAGCAAAACGTAAAAGCGATGCTTTACGGGGGTAAAATCCACCTTGATTTAACCTTGAAAAAAAGTATTTATATCACCTCTATTAATCAGATTGATATAAGAAAAAATCTACAAGAAAGTCAGCGTTTATGGAAAAAACTACAAATAATCAATCAAGCGATCCCTCTACGAGCAGTAAAAAGAGAACCGCTTGATATCTTTTATCATGTAAACGATAAATTGCAAGAACAGCTCACTCAGCTAGTTACTTTGTTAACACTACAACGTGATTCATATGCACAACAACACCTACTCACCCTGCAAATTAGCTGGTTTTTAGTGGTTATAATAAGTGCCCTGTTTACTTGGTTAATTGCGCGAAACATAACCCAACCATTAGACAATATTGCCAAAGCATCATCAAGAATGCGTTTAGGTGATTTACAATCTTACCCAATGGACAATGATCACCGCGATGAATTAGGTACGGTAATCTATCAAGCTGATGAGATGCGTCTGGTACTCAGTGAACTAATGCAAACGTTCCAACAAGACAATAAACAGATAATGCATTCATCAAAGCAGATTAACCGTAAGCGTCTGGGTAATGGCACCTAGCTACGCTTAATATTCCATGGTAGCAACGCATCAATATCATTCGGGTTTTCAGCAATCTGCTGCAAGCAGGTTGCGATATAATCATGAACAATAAGATCATTCGCTTTTGCTGTTTCAACCAAACTATATAAAATTGCACTCGCGTTCGCACCTGTATTGGTGTACGAGAATAGCCAAGCCTTACGACCTATCACAAAGGGCTTCACTGCACGCTCTGCTCGATTATTATCAATGCTTAACCTGCCATCTTCGAGATAACGCTGGAATTT
>NZ_ATUO01000129.1 GCF_000420245.1 Psychromonas hadalis ATCC BAA-638
TTTTTGAAAACAATTTAGCGCAAGTTATTGTGTAACGATTCCTTAGCAACATTCTTGGGGCAGTATTCTACCCGAAAACGATGCGAATTTGAGCTATTTATTTATAAATATTTTTAGGATCAAGAGGATATTAAGGATATTGATAGAGGAAACTTTCTCTACCACGGCAATCTACTTTTTTAACTTGCTTGAAGTGAAGTGATTCCATTATCGAGATTGTTGCGTGGTTATTTTTAGCCACAATCGCTTGCATCGAATTTAGTTGGTAGATGGAAAACATATTATGAATCAGTTGTTCAAATAACAATACAACACTAGGGCTGTTAAAAAAATCAGGTAATAAACGAAATACAAAACTAAGGCCGAGTTCATCTTCAGCACAACATTCCTGCAAGCCAACAAAACCAACCACATGATCACTGGTTTTATCTTCAATGGCCAGTAAGCGACTCCTTTCCCCTACCTCTTGTTTATTAATGATTTTGAACAGAGACTCTGCCTGATGACGCGTCAACTTACCTGTTGGACAATATTTCATGCATTGTGCATCCATCACTACAAGGCAAAAATCATCAATATCAGATAAAACAAAAGAACGAATAATAAACAGATTATTTTCAGAAAATAGCGTCATCATTAAAGCTCCACACGTGCTAATAAATTATTTTCTTTACTTTGTGCATACCAATTCTCAAAGTCACGAGAAGAGAGAGGTTTAGAAAAATAATACCCCTGAATAATATCAACGACTAACGTACGCAGACGAGTCAACTGCACTACCCCCTCTGCAACGACCGTCAAATTTAATGTATGTGCCATTTCTGTGATGGCAACCACCAATGCATCGTTTTGATTATCACTGTCGATATCAGCGATAAATGCTCGGTCTATTTTTAAACAATCAAACGGGAATTTTTTTAAATAGTTTAGTGATGAATAACCTGTACCAAAATCGTCTAACGAAAGACGAACTCCCCGTTTAACTAAAGCTTGCATGGTTTTCAGTACCGATTCTTGATCACGAATTAATAAACCTTCGGTGATTTCAACCTCTAAAGAGTGAGCATTAACACCGCTTTCTTTTAATGCTTGGTCAAGCACATTAATTAAATCACCATATAAAAACTGTCGCGGTGATACATTCACAGCAAAATAGAACTCTTGTCCAAATATCTGTTGCCATTTTTTTAGTTGCAAACACGCTTGCTCAATGACCCAACGGCCAATTATAACAATATCACCCGTTTGTTCTGCAACAGGAATAAACTGATCTGGGTAGACTTCACCAAGCACCTTATTATTCCAACATAATAAAATTTCAGCACCCAGTAATTTACTGCCCTTACAGCTCACAAAATGTTGAAATACAAGGTAAAACGCCCCTTTTTCTAAAGCATGAGTTAAGTGTTTTTCAATCTGCATATTGACCATCAGTGACTCTGCTAATTTACCGGCATAGAGCTGGGTGCGAATAGCGTTTGATGATTTAGCAATATGCAATGCAATATCTAATTTTTTTAATAACGAATCAGCCGTGACACCATCATCAGGACAAACAACCGCACCAATATTTAATGACAATTTAACATCGATACCATGCAATTTAAGTGGCATTTCAAACAAGGCGTGTAACTGTTCAAGTTGCAATTCAAGGCTATGCAACGAGGTGACATTTTTTAATACAAAAGCAAATTCATCGCCACTATAGCGACATAGCATAAACAGTGACTCACCTAAAAAACTGATTTTTTGTGAAGAAAATTTAAGTGCCTGATCACCAATATCATGTCCTAATGTGTCATTAATACGCTTCAAGCTGGAGAGATCAACCACGCAGATAGCAATCGCATTAACAGTCTGTAAATTAGCAACATATTTATCAAGCTGACTAATAAATACGTTATGATTTAGTAAACCCGTCAATGTGTCATACGGTAAAAAATGCTCAATACTCTCAGTCCGTCGCTCGGAAATACTGATCAGATTACCAATAATGAGTGTTAATCCATCATCGATTTTATGTTGGATATTAATCTGTGAAAAAGCAACCTCATGTAAAACCCCTTGGTTATCTAATAACTCTTTTTTGTATTTAGGTTTATGAATAACATGTTTTATAAAACGACTCGGTAACATCGCTTCAAGAGGATCACAGCCTTCACCCGATTCAATCAACTGCTCTACACTTAGCCCCGTGAAATCACACAGAAACTGATTAACTAGAATAGTTTTATTTTGCTCATTTTTAACAAAAATGAGATAAGGAATGTTATCGATAATATTACTAAGAATACGCTCTTTTCCCTGTAAACACGCAAGCATGATACGTTGCTCATTAATATCTTGAATACCCCCCTGTAACTCTATCCCCTTTTTATCTTGATGTAATACCGTACGAATTTCAGCCCACATATGCGTGCCATCTTTACAGAGTAATTTTGCCTGAAAGCAGTGAGGCACCATGTCTAAACATAGAATCTGATCACTAATCACCTGATAGTGTTGATCCTCTAAAAATAAAACGCTAAGCGAACGGGAGGTAAGATCTGCTTCTCGATAACCTAATAATGATTCGCACATAGGGGAGATAAAAGTGATATGCCCTTTCCCATTAAGATGAAAAAGTACATTGCTGGCGTTTTGAATTAACGCTTCACTTATTTTTAACAGATGCTGTTCACTGTGTAGATTATCTTTTAAGCGCAAAGTTAAAGAGCATTGCTTATATCCCCAAAACACAGCACTAAAAATGAGTAATAAGAGGATTTCAAACTGTTTTTTTTGTTGATAGTTAAGTGTATCGACAAACA
This sequence comes from Psychromonas hadalis ATCC BAA-638, assembly GCF_000420245.1. Taxonomy (GTDB): domain Bacteria; phylum Pseudomonadota; class Gammaproteobacteria; order Enterobacterales; family Psychromonadaceae; genus Psychromonas; species Psychromonas hadalis. Next base: position 2,811 of record NZ_ATUO01000129.1, read on the forward strand.
ATGACAGTGATACGTTGTAGTATAAAAAATAGCAGGTCACTAAAATTAATAAATACTGAAGCAGAGAAGATACGATACTATTTTTAGGCATAAGCACTCCCCTTTTAATTTAGATAGGCTTAATAAAAATAGTTAAAATCCCTTTTTTTTTCAACAAAAAACAGTATTTAGATGATATTTTTTTATTTTCAAAACAAAAAACCATGCACTGCATGGTTTTTATTAGCTAAGTAAGTTGAATTGAAAGTTAAAATTATTGGTGATAAGGGACACTTAACTCATGCACTGCATCAATAAACACTTTGGCATTTTCAGGGGGTACGTCCAAATGAATGCCGTGGCCTAGGTTAAATACATGACCATTACCACTGCCAAAGCTATCTAAAATAGTTGCCACCTCTTGACGAATACGCTCAGGTGAAGCATATAACATTGATGGGTCCATATTACCTTGCAATGCAACACGGTCGCCAACGCGTGCTTTCGCGGTGGCCATATCAATGGTCCAGTCCAGACCAATACCATCACAGCCAGTATCTGCAATCTGCTCTAACCATTGACCACCATTTTTAGTAAACAGGGTAACAGGGATCTTTTGACCCGCGTAAGAACGGTGCAAACCATCAACAATTTTGTGCATATATTGTAGCGAAAAATCTTTGTAATCACGCGGAGAAAGTACACCACCCCATGTATCAAAGACCATCACCGATTGGGCGCCCGCTTCAATTTGTGCATTGAGATAACTAATCACAGAATCGGCTAATTTATCTAATAAAGCATGTAAAATTTGTGGATCTGCAAACGCCATTTTTTTGATTTTGGTAAACGCTTTTGAGCTACTACCCTCAACCATGTAAGTGGCTAATGTCCACGGACTCCCAGAGAAGCCAATCAAAGGCACTTCACCCTTTAACTCACGACGAATAGTACGCACCGCATTCATCACATACTGTAACTCACCTTCTGGATCAGGCATGATTAGGTTATCAACATCTTTTTTACAACTGATTGGACGTTCAAATTTAGGCCCTTCACCTTCGGAAAAGTAAAGCCCTAACCCCATTGCATCAGGAATGGTTAAGATATCAGAGAACAGAATAGCGGCATCAAGCTCAAAACGACGTAACGGTTGCAGTGTGACTTCACAAGCAAGATCAGCATTACGGCATAACGACATAAAATCACCCGCCTGTGCACGTACCGCTTTATATTCAGGCAGATATCGCCCCGCTTGGCGCATCATCCACACCGGCGTTTTATCAACATCTTGCTTTAATAAAGCGCGAATATAACGATCATTCTTTAATTCAGTCATGCTTCTCTACCCTGTCCATTCATATGTTGCGCATATGCTATCATTTTTAACAATAGTTTGAATTATTTTATAGCGACAATTGCCTAACGACACTGACTTATCAAACGATTAATTAATTTTCTCGCTAACGTGCCCTGATTGGGTAACTTGGGCAGATCATCAATGTCGTACCAATCGGCACTGCACAGCTCACGCGTATCGATCTTTATCTCTCCCGAAAGATACTCTGCGGTATAACCCATCATCAATGAATGTGGGAAAGGCCATGGCTGGCTCGTCACATATTTAATGTTTTTTATTTTAATTGCCGACTCTTCAAATACTTCACGTTCCACACAATGCTCTAACGTTTCCCCCGCCTCGGTGAATCCCGCTAATACCGTATAAACAGGCCGATTACTTTTCTTATGGCGTTGATGCAACGCCAGTAGAATTCTATTCTCTTTGCGAATACCGACAATAATACAGGGAGAAACACGTGGATAACAACGATGTTGGCAGTGGTAACATTTCATTGCCACCTCCCATTCAATTGGGTTCATTTTAGTGCCACACTGTCCACAGAACTGGTGGGTTTTATAAAAATGAGCCAGTTGAAAGGCACGCCCAGCCAATTCAAAAAGACGATCGTCTACCACACCTAACAGTGAGCGTAATTCACTGTATTCACCAAAACCAATATCCTGAGGTTGCGCAAACTCCAGTAAATAACAAGGGCTAGATTGGTACTCACCCACCTTTATTTTTTTAGCCACTAATGCGGCCGTTAAAGACAGATCATCTAAATTACCATAAGGCACTAAATCACCTTGAGGCAGCAATAAAATTTTCCCTTGCGCTAAAATAAACCACCAACAATTTTTTTGAGTATTCATCTTTTACCTTTCTAAACTCTACATGACCTCACAGTTATACATGAAGATAAGCCTTAAACTCAAATTCAAGTTGACGATAACAGCAATTTTCTTTAGTTTTTAACATTCAACTTATCCATAAAGTAATAAAGGAAGTGCGATGCTAACCAAATTAGAACAAGCAAAAGAGGAATGGGGTGGCACTCTGACCATTATTGATACTTGGCTTGAAGCGCGCCAACAGTGTGTGGTTTTATATTGCCAACTAGCAGGGTTACCCCCTTATCAGCAAGAGGTGCGCGGTTTGCCTGCGCAAAGTCTGATCACTAAGTTTTGTCAAATTCTGCTTGATTACGCATCAACAGGTCATTTTGAAGTCTATGAGCAAATTATCGCACAGTGTAAAGTTGATGGTGATGAAAACCTAAAAATTGCACAACAACTCTATTCTCGTATTACCAAAACAACGGATACTGCGCTTAATTTTAATGATAAATATGCAGAAAATGCCAGTGACAAAGCACTGCTTGATTTTGATAAAGATCTCTCTGAACTAGGTCAAATCATGGAAGGACGTTTTGAGCGTGAAGATCAGCTACTTGAAGTGGTACATCTGCACCATACACTTGCTTAGTTTTTAGCGGGTTTTTAAGAACGCATCAATGCCAACCTACCATGTAGTTTTGCATTGATGCGCTTAAGTATTAATATCGTCCATAAATGAAAAAATAGGTTAAGAAAGCGTTGGCACTTGCGAATCCAAACTATTTTTAAGCAGTAAAAAATACTCCTCAATAAACTCAGTTTGCGCCACGGTTGCAGGCTTATCCCACAAACGACCTAATATTTGCTCAATATCGTCAACTAACCGATCGCCCTCTGCAATGACTATTAAACGCACCTCATTACTCAGTTGCGTTTGTTGCTGACAAAAAGTGAGTAACATCTCTGCCACTTGATCAGAAACGATATCGGCGATCAAAGCACCTTGGGCTAAGCCATTTTGGCCTTCAAAGAGACCTAAATGATCGGAAAAATAACCGATACATGCTTCATAAGCTTCACTATTTAACAACATGAATAATATCCTAAAAAAATAACTTAATTGAAATATAGCTATATTTCAATTAAATAGCTAAATTTCTGCCATCTCTTTTAGAAAGCTATCTCGGCGTTTGTTAAATGCTTTTTTATGCTTTTTCGAAATCTCTTTCGATAAAGGCAAATTCACCCTCATCGCATTCACCGGTTTATTATAGATATGAAACTCATAATGTAGATGTGGTCCCGTTGAGCGACCAGTATTACCAGACTTCGCAATTAAACGCCCCATTTTAATGCGTTGCCCTTTACGCACATAAATTTTGCTAAGATGCAGATAACGAGTGGTATATTTTCGGCCATGTTTAATGACAATATAGTTACCTGCTGCGGGGTGATAACCAGCACGTTGCACAATACCATCACCAATGGTGTAAACTTTAGTGCCTGTTCCTACTGCAAAATCGGTACCATTATGAGGACGTACTCTTTTTGTTACCGGGTGCAAACGCCGCGGGTTAAATCCAGAGCTAATACGAGGACGACCATCAACAGGTAAACGACGATAAGCTTTGCCTAAGCCTTGACCATCGGCATCATAATAACGACCATCTTCACTTAAAAAAGCACTGTAAGTTTGTCGATTGGTTTTAATGAGTACCGCTAAGACCTCGCTATCATAGGTATACTGCCCGTTAATATATTGTTTAGAGACCAATACATGAAAGGTATCTCCTGCACGTAACTGACGGTTAAAATCAAACTTCTCCTGCAAAGCACTTGATATTTGTTGAATTTGCCCTGCTGATAACCCCACTTGTTTGGCGTTGATATAAAAACTTCCCGTTACACTGCCTTGGTAATAACTATTACGCCACTCTCCTTTTTCGGTTTCTAACAAGGAGATATAACTGCTGTCTTTAAGCACAAAAGAGAGGGTATTAGCAAAATCTATCTTCATTTTTAATGCGAGTAACTTATTATCCGCATCGATTAACAACTTAATCTCTTGTCCTGGCACTAAATTACCTAAACGTAGGTGAGATTTATCCGCCTCTTGTAACTCATGTAAAACAGCGGCAGAGAGCCCCTCTTTTTGAAACAAATTACTTAAAGAGTCTCCCTCTTTAATAATTAGCTGTATCTCACGTGTTCCAGTGAAATCGATACTGGACTTTCCATACTGCTCTCTCTCTGTGTCGATAGGCTCCGCTTTGGAATACTCACCTTCAGAAAGTGTTTGAATCGGCAATGTTAGCTGGCGCTTAATATTTTTATTTTGTTCTGACTGACTTGGCAAAAATGAGATCACCAATAAACAGACAAACAAAATAATGAGTGCGAAAAAGTGCTTGCGAGGAAGGTTATTAATAAAGGAGATAAAAACAGTTAATAATGCTTTAAAACGGATTAAAAAAGGCATAATAAAACTCTAAAATAAGGGCGAATGCGCAGTATACCCCCGTTCTCAGTACAGATGCAAAGGTGCTTTTCTACACTAGCATTGTGGCAAATATTTACTAGAATTGTAAATGACTTAAATTAGCTTAAAATAATTAAACTAGATTTCATGACAAAAAAAGGTAAGATAGACGTCTAGATGTAAAAACATCCAAACGAATTTATAAAGTAACTATTTAGGAGCTCACATGTCACGTGACTTATTTACCTCAGAATCGGTTTCTGAAGGTCATCCAGATAAAATCGCCGATCAAATTTCTGATGCGGTACTTGATGCCATTTTAAAGCAAGATAAAAAAGCACGTGTTGCTTGTGAGACATACGTGAAAACAGGCATGGTAATGGTCGGTGGTGAAATCACTACGGATGCTTGGGTTGATATCGAAGAGATCACACGCAAAACCATACGTGATATTGGTTACACTAGCTCAGAGATGGGTTTTGATGCTGACTCTTGTGCGGTATTAAATGTAGTGGGTAAACAATCTCCTGATATTAATCAAGGTGTCGACCGCAGTGATCCTCGTGAGCAAGGTGCTGGCGACCAAGGTTTAATGTTTGGTTATGCGAGCAATGAAACAGAAGAGTTCATGCCTGCCCCAATTACTTACGCGCATCGTCTGGTCAAAAAACAAGCAGACGTACGTAAAAGTGGCCAACTAAAATGGTTACGCCCTGATGCCAAAAGCCAAGTGACTTTTGCTTATGAAAATGGCGTGATTGTGGGCATTGATGCAGTGGTCCTTTCAACACAACATTCTGAAGATATTAAACAGGATGATTTAATTGAAGCCGTGATGGAAGAGATCATCAAACCGGTGTTACCTGCCAACCTACTTTCAGAACGCACGAAGTACTTCATTAATCCAACAGGTCGTTTTGTTATTGGTGGTCCAGTAGGCGATTGTGGTTTAACTGGTCGTAAAATCATTGTTGATACTTATGGCGGTACAGCACGTCACGGTGGTGGTGCATTCTCTGGTAAAGATCCTTCAAAAGTTGACCGTAGTGCGGCCTATGCAGCGCGTTACGTTGCCAAAAATATCGTAGCAGCCGGTCTTGCAGATCGTTGTGAAATCCAACTTTCTTACGCGATTGGCGTGGCAGATCCAACCTCTATCAGCGTTGAAACGTTTGGCACAGAAAAAGTGGTTAAAGGTCTGATTATTGACCTTATCCGTAAACACTTCGATCTTCGTCCATACGGCCTGATTGAGATGTTAGATCTTATCCAGCCTATCTACCTATCAACAGCTGCTTACGGTCACTTCGGTCGTAAAGAGTTCCCTTGGGAATCACTCAATAAAGTTGAAGATCTGAAATCTGACGCATTTTAAACATTGCTGACAGAAGAAGATAAAAAAGCACTCATATTTATCGGTGAAGATTGTTTCATCGAGGCAGAGTGCTTTTTTGATCGTGCTTTTGAACGCCCTCATTACCAGTTTAACCAGCGAGGGAAAGCCGCTGGCACAGCACACCTACAACGCAACCTTATTAAAATAAACCCCACGCTATTTATCCATAATAGAGAACAATTCTTGCAACAAGTTATTCCCCACGAAGTGGCACATCTAATCACCTTTCAACACTATGGAAAAGTACGTCCACATGGCAAAGAGTGGAAAATGGTGATGCGTGATATTTTTAAGCGCCCAGCACTCACCACACATCAGTTTGATACCCAAAGTGTTGCAGGCCAACAGTTTAGCTACCGCTGTTTGTGTACAACACATCAACTGACCATCAGACGACATAACAAGGTATTAAAAGGTAGCCGTTATCTGTGTAAAAAATGTCAAACGACACTCTGCTTTGACCCGACACGTCTCAAATAATTATCTGCATAGTATTTGCTAAATCAATCTAGCTCTGTATTATCATGAGCCTGCTGGCATCTAACCAAAAACAGAAAAATAACAGTGTAATTTATTGATTTAACAGGTGTGTTTTAAATTTAGCATCTTGAGGTATTCCCTACTATTCACCTTTATAATTCTTTCAGGTTGTCGCAATCAAGGTAAACAAACAACAGCAGATTAAAAATGATTCCCCTTCTGTAGAAAAGCCCCAAGAAAAACACCCTAAAATAATAAAACCAATCGCTATTGCGAAAGTTACGATTGAACACAAAAAAACGTACCACGAAAATGGCCAATTGGCTTGTATATACCCATGATACTTCAAGATGCAAAGGCAGCAAGGCAAATTGTGCCAAGGTGCTAGGCATAAAATTGAAGTATAGTTATTCTACATAGAGATTTTATAACAACGCAGATTGGTGCAATTT
>NZ_ATUO01000130.1 GCF_000420245.1 Psychromonas hadalis ATCC BAA-638
CATCAAAAGGCAGGACTAAAGTCCCACTTCCGATGAATAATTAGCTTACTTTTGGGAAGTGGGACTTTAGTCCTGCATGTTTTCATTTATATAAATAGAGACTAATCCCTTCAATCAAGAAAAACCACTAGATTGGTGGTTAACTGTACTTAACTTGTATTATTTAAACCCGTTTGCCCTGAGATGATAAGATAAATATTGAAGAGATTATCTAGGATAGGATAGGAGAAAAGCACCTTCAAAAACAACCACACGAGTGAATTAGTTAAGAAGGCGTTTATCAGCTCTACTAGGTAGTAGAAGCCGTATTTTTAGTTAACAGGATCGGCCTGCAACACAATGCTACCTTCAGTGGTGAACACGTCTTGGCCAAATTTCACACGTGAATAATCATGGTCCAAACCGCCTAAATCTTTAGCATTACCTTTATGAACAATAAATTTAAATTTTGCCCAATCATCCCCTTTTAGTGGCACAACATAATAAGCACCATACTTCTCAGAAATACCGGTCAGTGGGAATGCATCAAACCAAGTGGTTGCTTTAGCCACGTCACCAGACCAAATATGTAATCCCCAATCAGCGTATTCATTATCAGCACGCTTATAATAAATAACCGCTTCACTCGGACTCGGACTATATAAACTAGCGATGCTATTCACTACAACTACCTGCTCTTGGACCTCTGCTTCCACAGCTGGTTTAGTGGAACAACCAGCAATGGTTATTGCGGTCAAAGCGGCAACTAAATATTTGTATTTCATAAAATATCCTTATTGGTTTCATTTGAATTTTTATTGTGTTTTACAACGTATCCCAAACGCTAAATGCTTGAAGATATTGAAATTATAAAAGCATAGTGGCAGGAATGAATCAGCCTAGCACCGTTTAAAAAAGGCTTAGCCTCAGGGAGTAGAGGAGTATTTTGAGATATATATTAATTTATAAATATAAGCTTAATATGGATTAAAATAGGCCTTTAATCATGCCCAATAGAGCGTGATTAAAGGCCATAAATCGCAGCGTTATCGATTACTCGCTTGCGCACGCACTTTTGTCAGCTGCTTAGCGATATTATTTACCTGTTCTTTTGCAAAAATTTCATCAAGGTTCATTGAAAGTTTACGACGCCAGTTAGGGTATTCATCAACAGTCCCCGGAATATTGACCGGTTTATCCATCTCTAACCAATCTTCTAACTGCACACTAAACAATGCTGAAGAGCCTGCTGCAAGGTGTAACTGTAACGCATCACTCAGATATGAATCCATCGGTACCAACGATGCATCACGACCGATTCCATCTGGTAAATTTCCATGTCCTGCAACACTGTCCAAAATTGCTTGCTTGCAAACTAACCTTTCATTAGATAATTTAGCTAACTGTTGCATATCCGTGTACAGACCGAGATTTTTACCCATCTCTAGATCATCGCAATGCCAAAAACCTCTCAGTGTTGGCATATCATGGGTACAAAGTGCAGACATAGATTGTGCTTGGTAATGTGAGGGAGATATAAATCCGCCATCATCAGCACTTTCATAAAAGAATAACTTGTAAGAGTGAACACCAGCATCAGTAAGTAGGCAGACAATTTCATCGGGTACAGTGCCTAAGTCTTCACCAATAACGGAGCACTGTTGGCGATGTGATTCAAGCGCAAGAATCGCTAACATATCGTTAACAGGATAATAAACATAAGCCCCACCTGTTGCGTCTTTACCTTCTGGGATCCACCATAAACGTAACAATCCTAATACATGGTCGATACGTAATGCGCCACAGTGTTTCATGTTGGCACGAAGTAATTTAATATACGCATCATAACCCGTGGCTTTTAGCACTTGTGGATTAAGAGGTGGAAGCCCCCAGTTTTGTCCTAGTGGCCCAAGTACATCGGGTGGCGCACCGATGCTTGCATCAAGTACCAAATTACCATTATCTGCCCAACTTTCAGAGCCTGAATTTGCAACTCCCACAGCGAGATCTCGATATAAACCAACAGACATACCACTTTCTTCAGCAAGCTTTTGAGCTTCATTAATCTGATTGTCAGCAATCCACTGAAAATACAGATATGCCTGAACTGACATTTCATTTTTCTTGATAAATTTTTGTACCGCAACGCTATCAAATTGTCGGTATTTTTCAGGGAAAACAGGCCAACCCCAAATAGAAGAATCTTGCCCATGCAGCTGAGCATGAAGCGCATCAAATGTAGCTTGATGTTTTAAGCTTTCCCCACCTTGCTCTACAAAAGAGAGAAAATCACTCGCCCGTGCACTTTCTTTATCAAGATGTGTGACTTTAAACTCTTTAAATAACAGTGGCAGTACGCTCATTTTAAGGGTAGCGACTTCGCTATAATTAACCCAGTCTTCTTCGCGCACCAGCTTAAGGCGTTGCTGAAATTCTGCACTACCTACTTTTTGTTGCGCTTCGATGCTCAGTGCAAATTCTGGTACTGCATTAACATCAATGTACATGATGTTTAACCAACTTCGTGAAGAAGGACTATAGGGGCTCGCACTTTCAGGATTTGCAGGGAAGAGAGAGTGAATCGGGTTAAGACCAACAAAATCACCACCACGAGATGCGATTTCAGTAACCAGTTGCTTTAGATCGCCAAAATCACCCATTCCCCAGTTGTTAGGCGTTCGTAAGGTATAAAGCTGCACACTTGGTCCCCAAAGTTTTTCACCTTTCTCTAAGCTGTCTTGCTTATAACAACAGCTTGGCGTAACAATTAGGGTCATTTGGTAAGCGCTAGCACGGCGTTTACGTGTTACTTTTAATTTATGGTAACCCCATGGCAGATTAGGAAGTTCAAATACCAGTGGGCCACCTTTAGCACGCTCATCACGCACAATCTGAGATTGCAGATAACCTTCGAATACTTCCCCCTGCTCTGTGCTAAGGTGCCAGCTAAAATCACTTATACGTGCACCAGCAGTAATATTCAACTCAATATGCATAGGTTGATCATCACCTTTGATGACCTGAACCGGTAACAACGGCTCTTTTTTGTGCTTTTTCTGTGCAGATTTAAGTAATTTTTCATCACTGGAAGTGTCATAACCTAAAGAGGCAAGCAAGCTACAGATAGTCTCATCTTCTACGATAGCTTCATCACCCCACGCACTGATATAACGGTCTGAAATGTTAGCCAACTGTGCAACTTGTTTTAATACTGATTGTTTCTTCATCGTACTCTCCGGTGGCACGATGTGCCCCTATTTATCTAAATTGGAAGTATTGGTCTAAGCCTTAATACTTCTCAGTAAGCGTTGTTATGTCTTTTCAAAAAGACTCACTACCCAAAAAAGCCGGACCGTTATGGCCCAGCTTGTTTATAACAATGGAAATTTTAACGGTGTACTGCTTTTAATTTCCAGATGTTGTTGACGTAGTCACGAATTGACCGGTCTGAGCTAAACTTACCGACCAATGCCGTGTTCATAATTGTTTTGCGTGTCCAACCTTCTTGATCACGATACTGTGCATCCATATCTTCATGCGCTTTAACATAGGAAGCAAAGTCTGCAAGACAGAGGTACGGGTCGCCACCATCAAGCAGTGCATCATAAATTGTACGTAATCTTCCTGGTTCATCGGGTGTGAACGTCTCGTCAAGTAACATATCCAGCGAGGCTTTTAGCAGCGCGTTGCTGTTGTAATAATCATATGGGTTGTAACCATCAGCAATTAACGCTTCAACACCATCAACATCTAACCCGAAGATATAGATATTTTCATCGCCCACTTCTTCACGAATTTCAACGTTGGCGCCGTCCATCGTACCGATAGTCAATGCACCGTTTAGCGCCATTTTCATGTTACCCGTACCCGAGGCTTCTTTTCCGGCAGTTGATATTTGCTCAGAGACATCGGCAGCAGGAATGATAATTTCAGCCATGCTAACGCGGTAATCAGGAATAAAGATGACTTTCAGTTTGTTATTAATACGCTCATCATTATTGACAACCTGTGCAACCTTATTAATCGCAAAGATGATCTCTTTTGCCAAATGATAACCAGGCGCGGCTTTTGCTGCGAAGAAAACAACGCGCGGTACCATGTCAAAATCAGGTTCATTTAACAGGCGGTAATACAGAGAAAGAATGTGTAACAAATTCAGATGCTGACGTTTGTATTCGTGAAGACGTTTGATTTGCACATCAAAGATTGCATTAGTATTTAGCTCAATGCCCATGTTGTCTTTAACCCACTGCGCAAGGTGTTGTTTGTTATGTTTCTTGACCTCCCTATAATCTTTTTGGAAGGTTTTATCCTGCGCAAATTTAGCGATTTGAGTGAGCTGATCCAGATCAGCTGGCCAACTATCACCAATTTTGTCAGTAATTAACTCAGAAAGGCCTGGATTACAGAATTTTAACCAACGGCGAGGTGTCACACCATTAGTTACATTTTGTAGACGCTTTGGATACAGTTCATGAAACTCAGGGAACAGGTCACGTTTAACCAGATCAGAATGAAGGACCGCAACACCGTTGACAGCATGAGAGCCAACAACCGATAGGTTTGCCATACGTACTTCACGGTGGAAACCCTCTTCAATAATAGAAAGTTTGCGTTGTTTCTCTACTTCGCCAGGCCATTTTGCATGTACTTCTTGCATGAACAAGTGGTTAATATGGTAAATAATTTCCATATGACGAGGCAACAAATGCTGTATTAGCGACTCAGACCACGTTTCCAACGCTTCCGGTAATAAAGTGTGATTAGTGTAAGCAAATGTCTTAGAGCAGATTGCCCATGCAGCGTCCCACTCGAAGTCTCGCTCATCAACTAAAATGCGCATCAACTCTGGAATAGCGATAGCCGGATGCGTATCGTTAAGCTGAATCGCTTCGTAACGAGCAAGATCTTCAAGCTTGTGCCCTGCTTCATCATGACGACGTATAATATCTTTCATCGAAGCAGCACTATGAAAGTACTGCTGCATAAGACGCAGTGTTTTACCCTTTTCGTGATTGTCGTTTGGATAAAGAACTTTGGTGATATTACCCGCATCAATCAAAGCATGCTGTGCTTCAAAGTAGTCACCATTATTAAAACTTTCTAGAGAAAAAGGGGCTATTGCCTGACATTCCCATAAACGTAATGGATAAACAGTGTCACTTTCATAACCCACGATAGGAAGATCCCATGGCATGCCTTTAACAAACATACCCGGCACCCAACGGCGCTTTTCTTTACCATTTTCAAGGTAAGCTTCTACATGTCCAAAAAAACCTATCTCTTGTGCGTACTCTGGACGCGCAATTTCCCATGGATACCCTTCAACACCACGCCATGCATCTGGCGCTTCTTGTTGATGACACTCTGCAAATGATTGTTTAAATAGACCATATTCATAATGCAGACCATAACCCACCGTTGGAAACTCTTGTGCTGCACACGAATCCATAAAACATGCAGCCAGACGACCAAGACCACCATTACCTAATGAAGGATCGCGTTCCTCTTCAAGTAGGTCTGAAAGACTGTGCCCCATCTCTTTCATTGTGTCGTCAATTTGAGCATAGAGCCCCATACTAATCAGGTTATTACCCGTTAGACGACCAATAAGAAACTCTAGTGAGAGATAATTTACGCTCTTGGCATTTTTAATGCGTGGATCTTGCTCGGTTGCTAATAAATCCCCCGTTGTTAATCCGGCTAATGCACGACCTAACGCGAGGTACCAGTCACGCGAACTCGCCGTTGCTTCGGTTTTTGCGTAAGTGGTCTTTAAGTGATTTAGCACCTCTTTTTTAAACAGTTCTTTATCAAATTGCTTTTGCTTAGTTGGTTTCATTATTCAGTCCCTTAAGTTAGTTATATTTAACTGAGACTAATTTTGCGGGCATATTGAATCGAAAACATCCTCCTAACTTTATGCGACAGAAGGAGGAGCAGTGAGGCGTAGAGACACTATTTAAGCAGTTCACCAGCTCGACTTAAGCCCATCTTCCCTCGACGCATAAACTTATCATTGATTTTTAGCAGACTTAAAAACCATTCAAACGCTGCACCATCCGTGATATTCGTCACGAGATTGATAGAGATCACAGTAAAATTTAGTGTACTTCAAGCAATTTTGAGACTCATCATTGGCACTCAGTTAACTTGCCGTAGTATCCGTTTGGTAACATAACAATGACGATTAACGATTAATTAAAATTAAAGAGAAGTGATATGTGGCTCCCTTCAAAGCTAACAAAACCTGGTAGATTACATAACGCAATTCTAAGACCGCGTGTATTACATTTATTGCAGAAAGCTCAATCTTACAAGCTGGTATTATTCCGCTCACCTGCGGGATATGGAAAAACCACAATGGCAGCACAATGGCTAGCCGATAAACCTTCAGTTGGTTGGTATAGCATTGATAAAAATGATAATGATGCCTTTCATTTTATAAATTATTTCATTCAGGCAATCAACAAAGCAACCAATGATAGTTGCCCTAACGCCCAGACGATAGCTGAAAGACGCCAATTTTCTTCATTGCATTCGCTGTTTACAGAAATGTTTAGCGAACTTTCTAACTTTCAGCAAGAATGTTATCTGGTGCTCGATGATTATCACCTGATCAAAGAACACAATATTCATGATGCAATGCGCTTTTTCATCAAGCATATGCCAGACAATATAACACTGGTGATGACCAGCCGAACCTCTCCCTCTTTAGGCATCGCTAATTTACGTGTGCATGATTTAATGTTCGAAATAGACCATGAACAGCTTGCCTTCGATACAGAAGAAACAACGCGCTTCTTTAACCAACGGGTACCTGAGGGCGTTGATGATAGCACCGCAGAGAACCTTCGAAACTATGTTGAAGGTTGGCCTTCTGCACTGCAACTTATTGCATTGCAGGCACAACACAAGAAAAAGACGCTTATTCAATCTGCCGAGTCTGTCTCAAATTTCAGCGATGGCCATCTGTGGGATTATCTTGTAGAAGAAGTTTTTGATATTTTAGATGAACAAACACGTCATTTTTTAATGCAATGCTCTGTGCTTAACACCTTTAACGATACCTTAATTAAAGCACTGACTGAACGAGAAGATGCGCTCAGTATGCTTGAGTCTTTAAATCGCTACGGTTTATTTATCTATCCGCTAGAAGGTGAACAAAACTGGTATCGATTCCATCATTTATTTGCAGATTTTCTAGCACATGAACGTCATGCCAGAATTCCTCAAGAAGAGCAAAACTTGCATCGTAAGGCGGCACAAGCATGGCTGGATATTGAAGTTTACCAACAAGCAATGCTTCATGCACAAAAGGCAAAGGATGGCGATCTACTTGCGCAAATCGTCTTTGATCATGGTTGGCGTATGTTTGACCATGGAGAGTTAAGCACACTTGAAAAAGCAATCAACGACCTGCCCGACGATATGTTATATGCAAGTATGAAGTTACCGCTATTAAGAGCATGGCTTGCACAGAGCCAGCACCGTTACGTTGCGGTAGAAAATATGCTCATTGAAGCTGAAAAAGAGATAACAACACGAAATATTTCCTTAACCGCCAATGATAAAGGGCTGGTTAATACGCTGCTTGCACAGGTTGCTATCAACAGTGATGACCCCGAAAAAGCATTACAATTAGCTGAACTTGCCCTTACCCAGATAGATGCACAGGCTTACAGAGGGCGTATTGTGGCAACATCGATCGTGGGTGAAGCGAATCATGTTATGGGTCACCTCATTAAAGCATTACCCTTAATGCAACAAACTGAAAAGCTAGCGAGGCAACATAAATTTTTCCATCAAGCTTTATGGGCAATACTGCAGCAAAGCGAAATATTAAGAGCACAAGGTTTTGTGCAAGCCGCATTTGAACTGCAAAACAACGCATTTATACTTGTTGAAGAACAGAAACTGCAACAATTACCCTTATACGAATTTCTGCTACGCAACCGAGCACAAATATTTTGGTGCTGGAATCGTCTCGATGAAGCGCAAGAATGTGCCTATAAAAGCATCAGCGTTCTAGACAATATTGATCCGAGTAAACACCTCCATTGTTACTCAATGCTCGCTAGAATAGCGGTTTGTCGTGGTGAACTTGATAATGCAACACGATTCATACAACAAATTCAACATCTTATTCAGCAATCAACTTATCATGTCGACTGGACTGCAAATGCCTCCCTCTCATTACTGATATATTGGCAAGCACGTGGAGACAGTGAGTCAGTGCAACATTGGTTAGACACAACCCTTCGCCCAGAAGAGGCAAATAATCATTTTTTACAGCTTCAATGGCGTAATATTGTGCGCGCATTGATATTTACAAAGCAGTATGAAAAGGCAAAAGAAACACTCTCAGTACTTCAATCTAACGCAAGAGATTCAAATTTGGTGACCGATATAAATCGTAACCTTATCATTGAAACTGTTTTAGCGATTCAAACTGGCGATGAACCATTAGCATCTGAGAAATTAAAAGAAGCACTGTGTTTAAGCAATCAAACCGGCATGATCAGTAATTTCTTGATTGATGGCGCAAGCATTGAACACTTACTTCAGAAACTAATGAATAAGTCAGAGTTAGGTAATATGGAAAAACACCGTACCCAACTATTACTCAAAGATATTTCCAGTAAGCAAAGAAGTCGTTCAGTCCATTTTGATGAGAATTTTGTAGACAAGCTGATTAATCACCCCAATATTCCAGATCTGGTACGCACCAGTCCTTTAACACAAAGAGAATGGCAAGTACTGGGTTTGATTTATTCTGGCTTCAGCAATGAACAGATTGCTCAGGAGCTTGATGTCGCAGGCACAACCATCAAAACACATATTCGTAATTTATACCAAAAACTGAACATTGCGAACCGAAAAGAAGCAATTAAAAGCGCAGAAAACCTGCTTACACTGATGGGGTACAGATAACATCTATAGCCGTTATCATTCAAGGAGCAAAATTCAGCAAGCGGTGAGGTGAGTAGATTCTAAGCAGAAAGTTGAAGGTCTAACGGGTTCAATCGATGCTTTCTAACAAATTGTTAAATGCCTGCATTTAATCAATGTCGATAGAGGATTAACATAAACCCGTTAATTCTTTTGTAGTTATTCTAAGTCGAAATTTTATAACGACGTAGATGGGGGCAAGTTGCCTTGCCCTGCGTTGCAACAATCACAAAAGGAAAACCATTACCTCATGTTGCTCTGGTTACCGAACGTTGTGCCTGACAAAGCACCTTGAAGGTTTGTGTCTGAGGTTATAAAAACATAACTATTTTAATTGGTCTTGAATGTTTGTGATTTTGAGGGATGTTGTTTGTTTGGTGTTTTTGCAGGGTATTTGAAATGGGTTGCGAGAGCAGAATTTGAATCGATGACCTTCGTGTTATGAGGCTCAAATTCTTAAACCACAACAACTAATACCATTCCGCTTAATATAATGATCAGGTTTTACGCAGGGTAAATGACTAAGGTCAAGGCGCATGATTGAGTAATAGCCGGCTATTGCGATTGAATGCAACGCAGATATTAGTCATTTAAACCAGTACTTAGGCGGATTGGTATTACATTCAAATTAACAAAATTTTCCTCACCGTCCCCCAAATTATCACGCCGTTCATCCCACTCCCATACGTCACCAGCTTGTTGTTCGAATTCATTATCATCTAAGCTATCTAGGTAAAATAGCATGGTAAAATAACTTGTTTTATCATTTTCAACAG
>NZ_ATUO01000131.1 GCF_000420245.1 Psychromonas hadalis ATCC BAA-638
GTTTTGCGCACCTTAGATAATATCCCCCTTGGTAATATTCAAATTAATGATTTAGCCCGCATTGAATAGTTGATATACTTAGGAGATACTTAGCATTAAACGCTAATACCAATTACAGTAAATAGCTAATCTATTTTACTGGTTAAAATAACTCACTTCTGCGTTGTAAGTTTTGTAAAGGGAACAACCATTTACGTCAACTTACGCCTTAAATTTAGCTATTTTTCCTGCGCAAAATTTAGATCACATACTTAATGTAATCGGTATAATCATCTCTTCATAGCTCAACAGGATAGAGCACCCGCCTCCTAAGCGGATGATCGGGGTTCGAGTCCCTGTGAGGAGACCACATCCAAGTTCAACAAAACCTAGTAAACATAAACTACCGTCCGACAGGGTTGTAATAGTCAAGTAGTACCGCGAAAATCCAACATCTAAAAAACACTACAACGAGTAACCCTTCAAATAAGAACTCGTGCCTTTGGACTTAAGTTAGATTACCACAACAAAAAACCTTTAGAAAACAATAAGTTAACATGGAATGCGATGACGACAATTTAGGTCTATTGCCACTCGTTTGACAAACACCGTTATCAAAACCTTCGATTTATTCCCAACCTTCACCGCCAGAAATACCCCCTGTAATAGCGAGAAAAAGGACATCAATTAACTCATGAAGTACTTTTCCTGATTGACTAAAATCACGAATGACAGAGAGTTGGCTTCTTAAAGTTGTGTGTGACATAGGCTTCTCACTAGAAAAAGAAGTATATGATCACGAAACAAGCTGATCCTTTTTTTATTAAAGATCAGTAGATCTCAAGTCTCATTAATGAGCAACAAAAAAGCAATCCCCAAAAGTAAAAATAAAGATACAGCTTCGTAATCTTGCCCTTGCATTACACACGACTTAAGTTACATGAGTTACAACGGTCGTTTACAAGCCAGTCACCGTTGAGGTGATCGTTATAAGTTAAGCCTAGAAGCATGGGTTTCAACTCTTATGAAAAAGCAGATTCACTCTACTATTACCAACATGATGATATGCTTAGCATTAGTTGAACTATTACTTTTAAAAATCAAAGATAGTTTTAATTTCCACGACGCTATAAGCTGGTATTTGATAAGGATGAGCATTAATCAAAGTTTGTAACACCACTTTTATAAATGCTTTTTCACACACCATCTCAACGCGATATTCTTCGATTTGTTCTAATTTATCAAGCTCCCCAATAAAAGCATCACTGTTTTTAAGTGGGCGAAATTGCCCTTTGCCTAAAACTTGCCAAGCACATTGGTCATAATCACCAATACGCCCAGCACCCGCTTTAAAGAGTGCTGATTTAACAGCTTCACAATGACTTTCTGGCACATAAAAAACTAACTGATACAAAATAGGTCACTCCTCATAAGCAGGAAAGTCTAGCTGTAAATCTTCACTTGTTACGATTATCTCCTGTTTTGCTATAAAGACAAAACCATCATCCTCTTCGAGTTGATCTTCACTTTCACAGCTAAACACAATGCTATAATTTCCTGACGTAACAAAACCAATTTCATAATGGTAAGTGTCTTCACTGTAAATCACCACCGTGCTCGCATAAGCGGATTCATCTGCATTATTATCCGCTAAATCACCAAGCAGGAATTCATCACCTGCGAATAGATAAATACTACCCCCCTATTTCAGAAGCATTTAAAGCACATAGTGAATCTGCATCAACACTGCCCGATATGGTCGCAGATTCACTATCATCCACTAAACGCACTCCCCGTGGTTTTAAGAAATAATGATCTAAACCAACAGGATTGGTCATGCTTTTACGTAGATCAAACTCAACCGTTAAATTTAATGTTCCACCAATAACAGCTGTAAAGCCATCAAGTTTAAGTTCCTTTGAAGGAACTTTAATGATTACTTTGCTTTCATCCGAACTCAATACAGCATAAGAGCCATCAACCATTTTTAAGCGTAACGGAGAGTAATCTCCAGCGGTAATAACAATATTTTCCAGTAGTGTAAATGACTTACTACCTGCAAATTTTAATAGATCAACCCCATGTACATTAGCTATCTCATTTACGTTTTCATCTAAACAGAGTTCATTACCGACACCCACTTCAAAGATGATATCCCCCGCTTCGCTTTTAAGCTCTATTTGAGAAAAATAGATAATGACTTGAGAAAAGGAGTCACAGGCGCATCACTAACCGATAAAGAAAAGGTGGTCGTACTACCTGCAGTTAACTCGTTGCTTGAACTTGAGGCTCCCACACGCAGTGAGTATAAATAGCGGTAATAGCGCAGTTAAATGGATAAGTTTATTGAGCATGGTATTCCCCTTTACGCTATATGTAGTGACGCTCTAATTTTAGTTTAAAAAAGGGCACTGAGGAGTCAGAAAATGGTCAATATAAAATTCAAATTATAAAACAGGGCGTTATATTTTTTATTGATACTATTTTGCGAAAAATTAAATGTTAAAAAAGCGTAACTGTTGCAGATAACGCAATTGCTCAACCTGTAAATCACTGCGTTTAAAGGTGATTTTGTTGCCTGCTGGTTGCTGGGCAAGTTGACTCAAATCGCAACGTGATACACAGCCTATTTTAGGATATCCCCCAAGTGTTTGCCTGTCTTGCAATAAAATAATAGGTAAACCATCAGCAGGTATCTGAATACTACCAAGGGCAATGCCTTCTGAAATAATACCTGCTGAACCACTTTTAATAATCGGCTCACCTTGTAAGCGCATGCCCATACGATCGCTGTGTTTATCTATCTGGTATTCACTGTTATAAAATCTATTTTTCTGGGACACTAAAAAATCATCACATTGATAAGATTCAATCACAGCAAGGCTCAGTGGTTGGTTATAATTAGGGATAAATTGCTCGGGCATTTTTCGCTTAATAAAATGACGTTGTTGACTTAATACGGGTAATAAATCCCCCTTTTTCAAAACACCTCCATCACCTTGTAAACCGCCAATTGAGTTGCGCTTTACACAACTCACACTGCCTAAAACAGCCTCAGCAATAAAGCCTCCTTTCACAGCAAGATAAGCACGCAACCCCGATGTGGCAAAAGAGAGGGTTAATAACTCCCCCTGTTTTAATATAAAGGAACAGTTATTATGTTGTTTGATCTGCTTACCAGATAACAGTGTGATTTTTGCATCCATTGGTGCGCCTGTTAATGCCAGTTGCACCTCTGATAATGCTTCAAATTGTGCTTGTCCAAAACTAATTTCTAAAAGTGGTGAATTAACTGGGTTATCAAGCAGATAGTTAGCCCATCCACCGGCCAATTCGTCACAAACGCCGCCCTGACTTACCCCTTGTTGTGCTTGATAAAAACGCCCCTGATCTTGCAGTTGGGTGAAGATACCCGCTTTTTTTACACGTAAACCAGATTCAATGTTCATCAATTATCTTGCCCCCTAACTCGATAAACTGCAGATAATTGATAGCAGAAAACGTCACTTGATCACCGATCTTAAAAGGGCTAATAGGGTTATTTTTTAGATCAAACAATGGAATTGGACAATTACCAATAATATGCCAACCACCGGGGCTATCACTCGGGTAAACCGCCGTTTGACTATCAGCAATCGCAACACTGCCCGCAGGGACAAAAGCACGCGGAGAATCATGGCGAGCCGTTTTTATTTTATCATCAAGCTCTGCTAAAAAAGCAAAACCGGGCGTAAACCCCACGGCACACACTTGATAGATTTTTTCGCAGTGTAAGGTGATCACATCATCAATAGAGAGCCTTTTTTCAGAGGCTACTTTTTTCAGATCCCAGCCCACCGAAACATCATAATAAACAGGGAGTTCAATCAATTTACTGCTGATATTTTGCGTCTGATAAGTTGAATGAAAAATCTCAACTAATAACTGTTCCGCTACTAAAGGCGATATTTTAAGTAGATCGATCTGCACTAAAATTGTGGTGTAGGAGGGAGTAATATCGATCAGTGCTTTAGCTAATTTAAATTCAATTTGTTTGACGATATTGGCGATTTTTGCCGTTAATGAAAGGTCTATTTTGTCACTGAGTATGATTAAAAAACTATTTTCATTAACAGGTTTTATCATTGTATTAACATGGCTAAGTTTTCTATCTGTTTCACTGCAATCGGATTATCACCATGCACGCAGATTGAATCGACTTGTAAGTGAATTGTTTTTCCATTTATCGTGGTGATTGTTTGTGTATCAATGAGTTGTTTAACCTGTTTTTCAACCATTTCAGCGCTAGCGAGTAACGCTCCTTTTTCACCCCGTTTAACAAGGTATCCAGCATCATCATACGCCCTGTCTGCAAATGCTTCTAATATCAGTGTTACACCATGTTGCTGTGCTATCTGCTGATAATTACCTAAATTTGGGTGTGCTAAAATCATCAATTTAAGTGGTTTTTCAAATTGACACAGCGCCTCTACAATGGCGCAAAAAACCGCTTCATTAACCATCATCTCATTATATAACGCGCCATGTGGTTTTACGTAAGACACACTCACTTGATGCAATTTAGCGAGGCATTGTAATGCCCCCACTTGATAGCAGATAAGGTGTTTTACCTGCTCAGAGGTCAATGAAATGGGCACACGTCCAAAATTTATCCTGTCGTTATAACCGGGATGCGCGCCAATTTGTACCTTGTTAACTTTGGCAATTTTAATGGTTTCAATCATCAAATCTGCATCTCCCGCATGGAAGCCACAGGCGATATTCGCTTGACCAATAAAAGGCATCACCGCTCTATCACTACTAACGCCCTCACCGACATCACAATTTAGCTTCATCGTGGCAAGCTATAATCAACAGTATGGTCACAACTACCGTCTAATTCACAATCATTACCACCGTCACCATTGGCATCCCAACTACTGTGCATTCTTTTGATCTCTTTGAAATTTACAAAGTTATTAAGCAGTTGCAGATAAATAACGTTATCTTGTGTTGGATAATCAGCATAAGCTTGCTCAGAAGCATGACCTTTAAAATCAACCTGTAGATAGTCTTTGATATAGGTAATTTTCTCTTCTCTAACCCGATTACCTAACAAAGCAGAATCTAAATGCACACTCTTTTTCGTTTCCATATCATAGGAAAATAACCCCGCATAAACAAACACACCACTGCCGACTGTATTGACAATAAAAGGGGCAGAGTAATGTACTAAACCATTTTTAGCTTCATTTAAAATAACCATTTTAGACATATTAAGGTATAACAACCCACGATCATAAATCGCCTCTTTATCCCCTGTCGCCTCTTGTAACACTTTTTGATAATGCCCACGCAGAAAGTAAACTTCATCCACTGTTTCTATTTTATCAATGATCACCTGAAATGTTGTTTCAGGATAAGTCATGGTAATCGGGTAACCCGCAGAAAGATTTTCATAAATTATCTGCGTAGTAGTTTGTTCACAGACCTCCTCCGTTTCATTCCAAACACCCGCTACTTTTTGACACTCTTCAGGCGAGTTTATTTTATCCTGCACAAAATAGAGCCCAGCAAGCAGAATAACAACAATAAAAATAATACGGTTAGCAATTTTATGCATGGTTTAGTTCCATTTTTTTTAATAAAGATTTAAAGGTGTTATCAAGGGGGGCATGAATCTCCACTTTTTTACCTGTAACAGGGTGCGTAAAACCCAAATATTCAGCGTGTAATAGCAGTCTGTCTGAATCAAAGTTGTCTCTAAACATCTGATTATGTTTACCATCACCATGTGTAGTATCACCAATAATCGGGTGATAAAGATGTTTCATATGACGACGAAGTTGATGTCTTCGCCCTGTTTGAGGCGTAAGCTCCACCAGCGAATAACGTGATTGCGGATAGGGGCGCACCGCAATCGGTAATTCACAAAAAGCGATGCCTTTATAAGCAGTTTTTGCCTCTTGCGCTTGTTGATCTTGATTTGCATGTTTATCGGCAATTTTATCAAGTTTCTTTTTCAGCGCATAATCTAAAAATCCTTCGCCAATATGGCCTCTCACTACTGCTAAATAACGTTTCTTGGTTTTTTGCTCTGCAAACTGTGCCATTACATCGGGTAAATAGTTTTTATCCAATATAAACAATAACACCCCAGAAGTAGGTCTATCTAAACGATGCGCTGGGTAAACATGTTGACCAATTTGGTCGCGCAATTTTTGCACCGCAAACTCGGTTGCATGGCTATCAAGCCAACTGCGATGCACCAATAAACCAGAGGGTTTATTGATCGCAATTAACTGTTCATCACGATAGACTATTTCTAACTCTGCACTGACAGGAGCCGCATCAGTAACTTCTGTTTCTAACATCAATTTTTCTCATTAATAACGCAATCGATGCGTATGATCAGGGCAAGTATTTCGCCACTATTTACTTTCTGCATTTTAAAAAATTCGCTTGCCATCGGCGCAATTTCCATTGCCGTAGGCAGGGGTAAATTCAACTGCAACAACTGCGTCATTTTCTCAATGAAGATAAACTGTAACCACTGCGTAAAACACAAAGTATCAATCGAAAAGGGTTCGATGCTTGCAAGTGAACGTTCACTTGGCCGTGTTGATTGCCAACACTTTAGCAGACGTAATTGAGCCTCTAATTCTGTCAGTAAAACAGCTAATAACTGCCGTTTTTTAATCTCAAATAGTTGCATCAGTTATCCAAGCTTAATGTCTATAATTTAATGGGCGTTAATATAACATCACAGTGATCAAAGTCGTATTGATTCCTGATATAATCCCACCACGTTCGACACAAAAGAATTTTTTATGAATATAAATACCCTTACCGATTTCTTAAAACAGGCTCAGTGCCAATTTCGCATCTATGATTTAGGGCGTAAAGTCACTAAAATTTCCAATAGTGCCTTTCAAAAAATCGCCGAAAACAACTTGCCTTACCCTTACCCAATTCAGCAACACGCGTGTATTGCGTTAACGTTTTGGCAAGTAAATAAACAGCAACAAGAGCATTTTATCTGGTTTTTAAAGTTACCAGTAGATGAACAAGGTTTATTAAAAATCACCGCACAAACCAGTTTTATCAAAATGGTGATGGAAGCAATGGGTGAAAACTTAACCGCGAATATGAGCGAAAAATTGCAAGAGCGCTTAGCCAGCAATCCCTTTGTTTTTAAACCTAGCATGGAAAAGTTAGCTATTTTCAGTGCATTAATGAACACTAACTTTGTGCGCCCAGCATCCGTTTTTTATGCCCCCGCGTTGCACTATTTTTCAGGTAAAGGGTATTGGAATGAGTGGCAAGAGTTAGGCTTTCAAGGCATCGCTGACTTATGCGCTCGCCTCAATTATGATGACAATCAACAACACCTTATTAACACCCTGCCACATCTTCCACAGCAACCTTTGCAATCTCTCGCACTCTGTTTAGAGCATCAGCATGATATTAATAGCGCTCTCGCCACCGCGATTGCCAAGCAAGCAGAAGTTGAGTTACAAGCAAACCATCAAGAGTGCGCCATTTTATTACTAAGAGCGCTTTCAAGTGCGCCTGCGGTTGGTATTACTAAAAAATTACTTGAACAACAATTTTCATCCGCACTCATCCATAATGAACATTGGTACGTGTGTATTGCAGGGCGCTGTTGGTCATTATTAGAAGATGAAACCTTGTTAAATCGTTTCTTTGAGGCACTTGCAAATCATCAACCAACACTGTTTACACAATTGTTTACCGATTTAGTGGCCATTCCTGCGTTACGTGAAAAAGTATTAAAGCAGTTACGTTTAAGCGCGCGCTCCCCTGCCCTATCAAACGCGATTGGGGTGTTATTTTCTGGAGTAAAACCATCATGACCGATCTACTATTTATTCTCTTCGTGGTGATAAGCGCAACCCTGATTTGGAAGCTCAGACAACAATCTGAACATGCAAAAGAGATGATTGAAAAACAGTGTGTGAAATTAGACCTGCAACTACTCAGTGTTTCGCGCTCAAGCTTTAACTTCAAATTAGGTAAAAACTTCCTACAGGCCAGTTTTGTTTTTGAATTTAGCAGTGATAACGAAAATAGTTATCAAGGCAAGCTGTTCATCTCGGGCTTACATCGTCCACGTTTTGAATTCCCCGTATATCGCTCTTTTGAAGAGTTTCATTAAAAAGGTTCCCCATGGATAGAATTATATTAATTGCCCAACAGATTGCCAAAGAGGGTAAAACACCCAATATCGCAATGATAAAAGCACGCTTGCCTAAAAACATCCCACTGCCCATCATTATTCAAGGTTTAAAACTGTGGCTAGATAACCCGAATAAAGAGATTAATGTTCCCACAGAGCCTGCATTAATGGCCAATGAAAAAACAGAGACCACGGGCAGTTTTGATGCGTTATTAAGCGCTAAAATTGAGGCTAAAATTGAAATATTGTTAGCGCCATTAAAAGATGAGATTAAACAGTTAAGAGCAGAACTAAAAACATTAAAAGCGAGTCACTAGGTGTTTATTAAAGAGCTTACCTTTGAATGTTATAAAAACACCCAATATGCCAGTGTTGAGCGCGCTATCAATAACTACTTTGATATGTTGCGTTATAACGGGCAGATTCTTGGGCGCGAATTTCCCATCGCGATGTTAGGCGCGGTTTTTAGCACCCGTCTTGTTTGCCCTGAAGAGAACAGTTTAGATGAGCTGTTTAATAGCACACAGGTAAAGCATGCACTCAATTCACTCACTGAAACGGGACTGCTTGCGCCTAAAATAAAAACCGTTGCAGAAGACTTAAACTCACTGGAATGCGCACCTAACTTTTCACCGAGTTGGCAGGTGTTATACACCACCTTTTTAGATACCTGCTCACCACTGCGTTGTGGTGAAACTCTACAACCGATTCCACTCTATCGTACCTCTGAAGCTATCAGTAATGGCGATCGTAAAAGTGTGCTCAAGTGGCAAGAGGAGTGGATAAACTGTGATGAATTGCAGATGAATGGCTCAGCGGTTTCTACTGCAATTTTAAAAGAGATGGGCGATATTGATAGCAAACTCTATTATCGAGGCAGTAATCTTTGTAAGCGTATCGAAGCAATTACTAACGTGCCGACTTATTATTATCTGTACCGTGTGGCAGGTATTAGCTTAGAGGATGAACAAAATCGAAAATGCCCAAGCTGTGGGGGTGATTGGCAACTAAAGTCACCACTTTTTGATATTTTTGATTTCAAATGCGATGCGTGCCAGTTAGTATCTAATCTTTCTTGGGATTTCAAAAAATAACTATTTAACCTGAGTTCTGGTTAATGAGCGCTTTTGCTAAATATTAATAAAGTAATACCGATTACATTAAGTATGTGATCTAAATTTTGCGCAGGAAAAATAGCTAAATTAAAGGCGTAAGTTGACGTAAATGGTTGTTCCCTTTACAAAACTTACAACGCAGAAGTGAGTTATTTTAACCAGTAAAATAGATTAGCTATTTACTGTAATTGGTATAATAAACTTCTAGCACCCAGTGCTGAAAATTTTGTGATTATCGAGGCGAATTGAGCAGTGAATAGCTGGCTATTCTGAGTCAATTTAACGAAGATAGGTGCAAAAATAGCCGTATTGGGAAGTGTTGCTTATCCAGAATTCAGGCTATCTATTACAGATAACTTAAACGGAACTTAACATGTTAAAAAAAATTAAAATTTACGGCTCACTCTTCATTCTAT
>NZ_ATUO01000132.1 GCF_000420245.1 Psychromonas hadalis ATCC BAA-638
CTATAGAGCGACTGTGGAAGGTGATGAGTGAATATGCAAGAAACAATAAATACTTTGCAACAGCAAAAGAATTTCGACAGAGTATTAATGAGTTTTTTAGCCTTACCCTTCCCGAAATTGGTAGTACTTTAACGAGTAGAATTAATGACAACTTTCAAACCTTCAATTTTGCAGTTTGAAGTGCGATGAGCTAGATGCGAAATATTATCAAGTCGTTTGGGTATATAACAGATTTATTGTGCTTTATAAAATGAATTTTAGGGTGAAAAAGGCGTTACCAGTGGCATTGGTTTCAGGTTTATTTGTTATTATTTTGTTGAATGTCTGGTCAGCTTTTAATGACCAAGAAAAATCAGATAACCTATTAAGCCCGCATATTTCCCCCACGTTAAAAGAGTTTGATGAGGGTTATCGAGATTTGTATCAGATCATGACTGCTGCTAAAGCGTTAGCTTTAGGTGAAGAGGTTAATCATTACAAAATGGAGTTTAGAAATAAATCTGAAAAAGTAGAAAAACGCTTATATTCGCCACAAAAGTTAATAGATTTAGGTTTGATTAGTAATCAAAACCAAGCAGAGATGCAGGCATTAAAAGGTAATTTTCAGCGTTGGTTTACCCTCTACAAAGGACTGTTTGCATTGGATAGTGGTTATGATAACTATTATGAAAAGCATATCATAGGGATGAAAGCACTGTTATTGAGATGCGTATCTCTTTAAAAAAACTCCAAACCACCATTGAAAGTACAGAAGCTAACTTAGTTCAAGAAAAACATGAAAAAGTAATTCGTAGCACGTAAATGATGGAGGTTGGTGGTTTAATTACCATTGTTTTGTCTGCTTTTTTAACATGGTATTTATCTGGTGTGATTGTTGCCCTGATTAAACGCTTGAACAGTGCCATGAAAGATATCTCAACGGGTGATGGAGATTTAACGGCACGTGTCGATGTGGAAACACAGGATGAGATCGGTCAGTTTGCAGGTTCTTTTAATTTATTTGTTGAAAAGATACAGCAAACTATCTCAGAGGTGATTACTGCTTCACAAGAGGTGCGTCATGAGATGGTTAATATTGGTAATGTAACTAACTCTATCTCTGTGGGTGCAAGTGAGCAACAACAAGAAAGTGATGCGGTAGCAACCGCCGTGCATGAAATGAGTGCGACCAGTGAAACGGTGAGTCAACATGCGAATGAGGCTGCTTCTGCTTCTCAAAATGCCAGTGACGAAGCAAGCAATGCAAAATTAGTATTAGGTGATACGGTCAATCGTTATCCACGGAGATTGCACAGGCGGGAGAAGTCATTAACACCTTAGAGCATGATGTGAAAGATATTAGCTCTATCCGTGGTATTGCAGATCAAACTAACTTGTTGGCATTAAATGCTGCCATTGAAGCCGCACGTGCGGGTGAGATTCAAAACATAATTGAAAAATTACAAAATGGTGTGCAACCAGCGGTTAAAGTGATGGCCTCTTCACAAATCAATAGTGAAGAAACTGTACAACAAGCTGATATTGCAGGTAACTCAATTGATGCCATTGTTAGTGCAATTAATATTATTAATGATATGAGTATTCAAATAGCAACGGCTGCCACGGAGCAGAGCCAAGTAAGTGAAGATGTGAATGTGCAACATATCGCTGAAAATAGTCATCAAGTGGTAGGTATGGTTTCTGATGCAGAAACTGCTTGCGTTGCACTGGATATGCAATGTACTCAGTTAGATAGTTTAGTCGCACAATTTAAGGTTTAATAACAACCTGTTAACTTGTTATTCATAAAGAGGCTTAGGCCTCTTTTTTTTGTGTTTTATTTTCTAATAGATTGTCCAAAGTATGTTCAGTATCTCTTTTCTCAAATAAGTACTTGTTCTTTATCAACTATACTTAGTGTACTTTGTATATTAATTTAGAGAGAACGGGCATGGAAACAAAAAAGAACGCATTAAAAAAACAGGTGTCGCAGGGTGATGCAGTTGATAAAACGATAGATAAAATAGAGCAGGTTGAAGTAAAAAACAAACCGAAAGTGAGTAGCAAGCCCATTGCAAAAAAACAATCTGTCACTTTAAATAGTGAGGTGGTAGAGCCTGATGATAATGTCGTCCCTATTTCTGAACATATCTATTTTATCGAAGACGATACGCAGCGTATTGTAGAAAACTTGGCAGAGTTAAAAGCTCAGATATATCCACTGCATGATAACTTCACAGCAGAAGACCAAGAAAATGCACCATTTCCCTCCGTTTGTTTAGTTGGGTTAGGTCGTTGTGGGTCAAATATCTCATTAGACCTTGCTAATCTGGTTTATAACGCGCGTAACTATTACCTTAATGATTTTCAAAAGTCATCTGCTAAACAAAGCTCCTCGGGTGCAAGTGGTTGGATTAAAAAAAGCTTAGGACTTAAACCCTCGCACGATAAACGCGCCGCCTTTCTGATTGAGCCCTTTGTCATATTAGGGGATCTAGACCAAGATATTGATGGACGTGTGCGTTATTCCTATATGGATGGTAAAGATAGCTTGTTAGATGGTTACTCTAAAATGAAGATAATGGATCTTTCTGAGGTGCATGCAGGAGGCTCTGGTAACGCCCCTGTTTTAGGGCAATATTTAGCAAAGATTATTCTTAATAAAGGCGCAGAGAAGTTTTTAAATAAAGATTGGAAATTACTCCACTCTTATCTGATTGATTCCTGTGGTATTAAAGCGAACCAATCACGGCTATTCTTTTATATTTTTAGTGCAGGCGGTGGGACGGGCTCGGGTATGGCATCAGAGTTTGGCCTTGCGCAGCAATATGCTTACATGAGTAAAACCTTGCATACTAAGAAAAAGGGTCAAGAGTCACGTAGCGATGCACACTCTTTTGTGTTTGAGCCTATTTTTAGTAGTGGCATCTGTATTTTACCTAATATTTCTTGTCAGTCAGTGGAACTCTCAGAGGCGCTACATATCAATGCTGGACGGTTGTTGTGTAAATACCTGTCTGAGGAGTGGGATTTTTCCTATAACTTAGACAGAGAAGAGGACGATAATAAACGCACTATTGTAGATCGTTTACGTCCTTGGAACTCTATGATGCTGATATCAAATGATATTATGCGTTACGCTGAAGAAGCGGATGGTGGTAGCATGCAAAATGTTGATGTGAGTACCATGGAAAAATATGCCAATCAATATATCTCGCAACAAATTTTTAATATTCTTACTGCGCAAGCGGTGACCAAAGATTATGACCAAGATTACTTTCGCCGTGCAGGGGTGGATATCAGCGAAACCATTCGTTTAGATGCCAACGATCTGTTTATGAGCCTCGCAGGGCCCGTCACTATTGCTTATGCCGAATCGACTGTGAAAAAAACCGCACCTATTATTGATGGTAGCCAATCAGGGCCAAGTGAGTTAGTTGAGTTGGATATTGATGATCTGTTCTTCCGCTCGATTGATCTGCCACATTTTAACAAAGACACCCGTGCTATTGAGGGAGTAAGCCTGCTACCGATGGAAGCAGGAGCCTACCGTGAGCATTTAGCCGATTGCCGTAATAATAATTTTGATACCAGTAAATTAAAAGAGATCCTATTTTTTAATAAATGTTCGTCGATAGTCTCAATTATCTCGTTACCCAAAGATTACAAACTATCTTATATGGACCTGAATAAGTTAAAAACACATCTTAATAGCCTCTTTCCCAACACTACCTTGAAGCGTTATGCATTAGTTATTGGTGCTTCTGAAAATATCTCTTTAACCACCCTGATTGCAAAAAGCCCGTGTTTAAGTGATGACTTTTTGACCCTAATTGTCTCTTATGTAAAACGTTGTTTTGCGAAAGGTGAGTACAGCTATGATGATAAGTTTGATGAAGCATTTCTAAATCTGATTAAAGATGATGAGTTTGATGAGGCTGGGCTTGATGAGATGATTTCAGAATTTGAAAATCCGGCTAAAATATTAGATACCAACTGGCATGCGATTAAACCGATGTATGAGAAAAAGTATCGTGAAATATTAGGTGATGATGAAAAATTTGTTTCGATTAATGATATTCGTTTAACTTCTGAAAACGTTAAACGCGCGATTAAATATTTGCGTGAAATATATCGCTACCGTGTGAGTAAAACCAAGCTTATCTCTTTAAACCAAACAAAAAAGATAAGCTTAAATAAACTGTAACGATTAAAAGAGCGTTTAATATTTTTATAGCAATACCATTCCGCTCAATATAATGATCAGGTTTTACGTAGGGTAAATTGCTAAGGTCAAGGCGCATGATTGAGTAATAGCTGGCTATTGCGATTGAATGCAACGCAGGTATTAGTAATTTAAACCAGTAAAAACGATCAGTTACTTAGGCGGATTGGTATAAGCGCTCTTTAAACTTAAAATAGAGACAGAGCAACTACACATACACCCTTTCCTGTTATCTCGGTCACACTTATTTTTCAGCGATTATTTACGCCTAAAAAGGCATGTGAGAGATCGACCATTTTAGATTTAGGAGATTGTGCTAATTAAAAAGTTATTTCACTACCTAAATAACATAAAACAACATAACCATTTGATTTATAGTGTTATATTATTTTTTGATGTTATTTATATGCAAAGTTTCCTGCCTAAAAACAGAACTCAACTTGCTTAAACGGGTATTATTTGTTGCGTAGAGAGGAGATACGGTTTTACAGGAAGTAAGACAGTAACGAATTAACTCTTTGCAATTGTCAGGATGACAAGCTGGACACTCTCAGGATGAGAGAAAATAAAACAGGATGTTTTATTGTTAAGGAAGACCAGGGAACAAACTACAGGATGTAGTTAAGGAGCACCTTTCAGGATGAAGGGAATATAATAACTAGGATGGTTATTATTAGTCAGGATGACAAGTGAAGGACACCTCCTAAGGAAAAGGAGATGACGGATAGACATGATGTTTATCTTATAAGGATGTATAAAGGGAAGCACCCAAAGGAATGGGAAGTGGATGCCTTGAATATGGCAATTAGTCAAACGGATGTAAGCAGGGAGCATCAACTATCATGGACTGGATAGAGTGACTAAACTTAGGGCAGCTTAGGCTGCCCTTTCCTTTGCCTGCGATAAAATAAACTCTTCAAACACACCAAAACAGAGTGACTCGCTAAACATTCAGTCAGTTTAGGTTGCCCTTTCCTTTGCCTGCAATAAAATAAACCCTTCAAACACACCAAAACAGAGTGACTCGCTAAACATAAACTCTTTAAAACCATCAAAAACGTTAATGTAAAACTTAGGTTATTTTCTGTCGATTAGATTTTAATTCTCATTTAAAGTAGCGTGATAAGCTTTAGTGTTTTATCGAACATCGCATTGAGCAATAACTCACCCTGTGAATTTACTTTAAATTCACTATAACGTGATTGTTGATATGGTTTAGCGCTTCCCTTTTCAAAGGAAAATACGTTGCTCGCAAATTTTATTTTACCGTCACGCACGCGGTAATTGAGCGCTAAAGTATTTTTTGCTAGTGCCTCACCTTGGAAAATTACCCTGGTAAGAGGCGATATTCTGTTTATTTAAACTAACCACCACTTTGCCATCATGATTTTCAATAGTCTCTTACCAGTCATATATGACGTGGTTTAATAGATTCACCTACCCCAGTTAAGATATAATGAACTTAATTGGAGAGATGAAATGGCTACACGTAAAAAATACTCAAAAGCCGATGTAGCTAGAAACCTTGCGATTGCTAGGTAAATGGATTAAAGAAGTTGACAGAGAAGATGCTTAGCATTTAGGGGGAATGGGGTATTAACACCTGAGCAGTTGGAAATTCGTCAACTGCGGGAAGAAAATAGAAAGCTTAAAATGGAGCGTGAGATCCTAAAAAGGCAACGGTCTTCTTTGCCAAAGAAACGAAATAAAGTATTCGTTTATTACAAGGCACAAGAAGACCTGGTCAGTGAGTATTATTTGTCCTTTAGTCGGTGTCAAAAGCAGTAATTATTATAGTTATTTAAAGCGGTCCAAAAATAAAAAAATTGCACTTGATCATGAAAACATGATTGAGGTTATCCAGAACGTAGCTAAAAGCAGTGATTACACGTGTGGGAGCCGTAGAATGCAAAAAACCTTAAATGCGTTTAGCTTCCCTGTAGGACGTTGGAAAACAGCTAAATTAATGAAAGAAGCTGGTGTTTGGGCTCACTACAAAAAGAAATATAAATCGACAACAAACAGCGAATATAATAAACCCATTTTTAAAAATGAACTTAAACAAAACTTTAAATTTGACCAACCCAATCAAGCTTGGATTGGTGATATAACCGACGTTTGGACAATAGAGGGTTGGTTGTATCTTGCTGTTGTTATTGATCTATATTCGAGAAAAATAGTTGGTTGGAGTATGTCATCAAGAATGAAAGCAAGTCTTGTTTGTGATGCACTGTTGATGGCAATTTGGCAACGAAATCCAGGCAAAGATCTTATTGTTCATTCAGATCAAGGAGTGCAATATGCGAGTGATAAATACCGAAAGCTACTTAATCGTCATGGGCTAATTGGTAGCATGAGTAAAAAGGTTGTTGCTGGGATAATGCTGTTGCGGAAAGCTTTTTTGGCAGTTTAAAACAAGAAAGAGTGCACTGGAAAAATGACGAAACTTGATATGATGCACAGCAGGATATCTTAAATTACATCACTATGTGGTACAACCCGTATCGACTTCATTCTTACTTGGGATATTGCAGTCCAAGTTATTTTGAAATGATAAACGGGTATGCGAAAAAAGTTGCTTAACTAGGGTGTGTGAATTTAGTTGACCACGTCATAATGGCATAGGCGCAAATTTCAATTGAAAATACTTCAGATAAATAACGAACTCGATCAACCATCCATTGACGTCGATGTTCAAAACTTTGGCCTGTATATTTATCATTACCACAGAGAAATGCGCGACGGACACAACGAGAAATACAGTGATAATACGGCGTATCGACAAGTGAAATCAATGCACCTCGAGATTGAGTCATGTAGCTTGCAAAATTTAACCGAGGAGATTAATTAACCATAGATTAAGCTTGAAATTCAGTCAAAGTTTACGGATGTCCCCGATCTTCTCCCGATCTTTCTATCTTCATACCCCTTATTAAACTTACTTATTTGCAATAACTGCAAGCGTTGTTCACTTATTAAAATAAATAATTTAATCGTAACTAATTTAAAACTATTTACAGTTAGCTTTAAAGATGTAAAATTAATACATCTTTAATTCTGGCTAAGGTAAGTAGATGCACATCACCCGGTATACCGATTATTCATTACGTGTATTAATTTATTTAGCAATTAATACTGGGCAACTAAGCACCATCAATGAGATCGCAAAAAGTTATGCGATCTCTAAAAACCATTTAATGAAAATTGTGCAACAGCTTAACCTGCAAGGTTACTTGTTAGCTACTCGTGGCAAAAATGGTGGTCTTAAATTAAATCGACCTGCCAATGAGATCAATATTGGTAGTTTGGTGCGTGCAATTGAAGATAATAATAAATTAGTTGAGTGTTTTGGGGATAACAATCAATGTGTGATCACTCCAAGTTGCCAATTAAAGCGTATTTTTTCAGAAGCACAAGAGAGCTTTTTTAAAACATTAGATAGTTACACACTGCAAGATTTATTAGGTAATAAACAACAACGTGCTTTAAGTGAATTGTTGGCAATAACAGTTAAATAAAAAAATTAGTCCGTTGTAATGACAACGTGTAAAAATGAATAATTGGATAAATAACATGATAAATATTCCAGGATCAAAGAAACAAATTGTGGCTGATAAATCTGTCGCCTTTTTAGAATTTGCGTTCCGGCCCTTTTTTCTTTTTGGCGCCATTTTTAGCATTATCAGTTTATTAATTTGGACTGCACTGTTACGTGGTGATACGACCTTGAGTTTATACGGTGGGAGCCTGTGGTGGCATAGCCATGAAATGTTATTTGGCTTTACCGCTGCTATTATCGTTGGTTTTTTATTAACGGCGGTACAAAATTGGAGTGGCGTTCGTAGTTTAAATGGTAAAGGTTTATTGTTATTACTGTTGTTATGGTTAGCCGCGCGTATTGCCTTTTTCTTTCCTGAGCAGTTACCACAAGCTTTAATCATCATCGTTGATATGGCCTTTTTACCTCTCGCGGCTGTTGCTCTCGCTTACCCCATTATTAAGGTGAAGCTGTGGCGTAACTTAATGTTTATTCCTATCTTATTAGTGATGGCGAGTAGCAATGCATTAACACATTACGCGGCATACACTGGCGATTATGCCCTGAGCAGTAGTGCAACCACCTTTATGGTATTACTGGTCACTTTAGTGATGTGCATTATGGGGGGCCGTGTTTTTCCCATGTTTACTGCAAACGGTACAGGTACCCCTCGCGTTAATGCGATTAATATCTTAGAAAAATTATCTGTTATCAGCATCTTAGTTGCTGTTATGGCAGGCGCTAAATTTATTGAACTGCCATCCATGGTGGTTGCGATTATATTTATCCTCACCAGTATAATTCATGCTGTACGGGTGATTAGATGGAAGATATGGGTGACGTTGAAAACGCCCCTTGTCTGGTCGTTACATATTAGCTATTGGTGTATTGTGCTTGGTTTATTGCTGTTCGGTCTTTCTGAAATCAGCAGCTTAGTAAGCCATTCACAGGCAATTCATACATTAACCATTGGTGGAATGGCAACCATGATCCTAGCGATGATCTCACGTGTTTCACTGGGCCATACAGGTCGTACGATCGTGGTCGGAAAAACGATGACAGTTGCCTTTCTCGCTATCATTGCAGCGTTTGTTATTCGCGTTTTTGGCCTCTACTTATTAGATAATTACAGCCAAGTATTGTCATTAACGGTACTATTTTGGACCATTGGATTTGGTTGTTTTGTGGCTCTGTATTTGCCTATTCTAATCAAACCAAAAGTTAATTAATTAACCAAAAATATCAAGATAAAAATAGGTTTTAAGTGCACCTTAAGCACTTAGATAAAATTAATCTTATTAATTAAATAAATGGAGAATAATATGAGTTGTTGTGGTGGATGTGGTGGTAGCAAACCAGAAGATAAAAAACAGGAAGAGCAAGAGCAACAAGAAGCACAAAAGTAATACCATTTCGGCTAATTAAATGATCAAATATTACTTAAGAAAAATGAACCAAATTAAGGCGTAAGTGGTTCATTTTAATCAGTAAGATTGAGCAACTATTTAGCGTAATGAGTATAAGCCTGTATGAAAATAAAAATCCAGTCAGCTATTTGTTGAGTGGATTTTTTTATACGCGAATTCACTCTTTTTTATTAAGCACATCTTTCGGGAAATCGATGATAAATTGGCTTCCTTGGGTAAATTTATCATTAAATATAACGCTCCCTTGAAATGACGGTACCACCAAGTTACAAACATTATGCAATCCTAAACCTGTTCTCATTTGGTTGTAAAAAAGGGCTCAAATATATTATTAATGTGTTCTTTATGTATACCAATCAGCCTAAGTAACTGATCGTTTTTACTGGTTTAAATGACTAATATCTGCGTTGCATTCAATCGCAATAGCCGGCTATTACTCAATCATGCGCCTTGACCTTAGT
>NZ_ATUO01000133.1 GCF_000420245.1 Psychromonas hadalis ATCC BAA-638
CAAAATCTCGAAGCACAAAAGCGCGAAGCACAAAAGCGCGAAGCGCAAAAGCTAGAAGCGCAAAAGCGCGAAGCTGAAAAACTCGAAGCGCAAAAGCTAGAAACGCAAAAGCTAGAAGCTGAAAAACCAAAGCCTGTAGGTGATGATTATTACGAAGAGATAATGTTTGAAGAGAACATGGTTGCTGTCGTAGAGCCAACGGTTGAGAAAAAACAGCAAGAAGCATTAGGTTTTTTTGCGCGTTTTAAGCAAAGTTTAACAAAAACTCGTTTAAGTATTGGCAGTGGGCTATTTTCTCTCTTTAAAGGCAAAAAAATTGATGATGATCTTTTTGAAGAGCTAGAAGAGCAACTTATTATTGCTGATATTGGTGTTGAAACGACACTCAGAATTATTGATAACCTCACTGAACATGCAAATAGAAAGCAGCTTAAAGATGCAGAAGCGTTATATGGCTTATTAAAAGAGGATCTTTATCATATTTTAGAAGAGGTTGAAAAACCTTTAGTGATTGATGAAAGCAAGTCTCCTTACGTTATTTTAATGGTTGGCGTAAATGGTGTGGGTAAAACTACCACTATCGGCAAGCTGGCTAAACAGTACCAAAATCAGGGTAAATCAGTCATGTTAGCGGCGGGTGATACTTTCCGTGCGGCTGCTGTTGAGCAGTTACAAGTGTGGGGAGAGCGCAATAATGTTCCTGTTATCGCACAAAAAACAGGATCAGACAGTGCCTCGGTATTGTTTGATGCCATGGATGCAGCAAAAGCGCGCGGGGCTGATGTACTGATTGCAGATACCGCAGGGCGTTTGCAAAATAAAGAACACCTGATGGATGAGTTAACTAAAGTGGTGCGTATTATGCGTAAAAAAGATGCGACAGCACCACATGAAATAATGTTAACCATTGATGCAGGGACAGGGCAAAATGCGATTAGCCAAGTTAATTTGTTTAACAAAGCGGTTGGACTAACGGGTATTACATTAACCAAATTAGATGGCACAGCAAAAGGTGGCATCATCTTCTCAATCGCAGATAAATTTAAGCTACCAATCCGTTACATTGGCACGGGTGAGGGGATTGATGATCTACGAGAGTTTAATGCAAAAGAGTTTATTGATGCACTTTTCTCAAAAGAGGAAGATTCAAAGGATGAAAATTAAACATGATTTTATTTGAAGAGGTCAGCAAAATTTATGCTGGTAATTTTGGTGCACTAAAACAGGTGGATTTTCATTTAAAGCAGGGGGAAATGGCATTTTTAACCGGTCACTCTGGCTCAGGTAAAAGTACACTGTTAAAACTTATTAGCCTCATGGAGCGTCCAACAACAGGACGCATCGTATTAAATGGGAATGATATTAGTAACATTAAAGGTAACGATATTCCTTATTTGCGTCGTCATATAGGCATGATTTTTCAAGATCATCGCTTATTGATGAACCGTAGCGTATTAGAAAATGTGGGGTTGCCACTGCTTATTGAAGGTTATAGTCGTTATGAGATAAAGCGACGCAGTTTAGCAGCCCTTGAAAAAGTAGGTTTAATGGGTAAAGAAGATTACTCACCTATTCACCTTTCTGGTGGTGAGCAACAACGTGTTGGCATTGCCCGTGCAATTATCAATCAACCGCCATTGCTTTTAGCTGATGAGCCAACAGGTAACCTTGATCCTAAATTATCATTAGAAATTTTAAGTCTGTTTGAATCACTTAATGAATTTGGCATGTCAGTATTGATCGCAACGCATGATTTAGGTTTAATCGCCAAAATGCGTTATCGCACATTAACATTGAAAAATGGTGAGATGATCAATGATGGATTAATGAGAGGACGTAATGGCTAATCAAATGGAAGATAAAAAAATATTGTCAGGCTCGCCACGTATCACTAAAGTCTCCTTTTTTGGTCGTGTATCTGCCGTTATTCGTCAACACTTTCAGCAGATATTTAGTAGCTTTTCAGAGTTATGGAGAACGCCTTTTGCTACTTTAATGACTGTTTTTGTATTAGGGCTTGCACTCTCATTACCGAGTGTTTTTCATGTTCTATATAAAAATGCAGAGCGTGTGACTGGGCAGTGGGATGGTGCTTCTGAGATAAGCCTCTTTTTGAAAAAAGATATTTCAGAGCCTCGTGTGCAGGTGCTTATCAATAAATTATCGCTGTATCATGATATTGACTCTGTCACTTATATCTCACGTCATCAAGCATTGGAAGAGTTTAAAGAGATGTCTGGTTTCTCTAAAGCATTGAATTACCTTGATGAGAATCCACTGCCTGCCGTTTTGGTCGTTGTTCCGACTAAAAATGCAATGACCTCAGCGGGCAGTAAATTGTTGGTTGTGAAACTACAGCGCGAGCAAGATATTGATTTAGTGCGTGTTGATATTGACTGGATTGAGAAGTTACAGGCGATTCTTGCTTTGGTGGTTGATATTGTTATCGCCATTGCGGTGTTATTACTTATTTCTGTGTTATTAATTGTCAGTAATACTATCCGCCTCAATATTCTTAGTCAGCGTGACGAGATTGAGGTATTGAAGTTGGTGGGGGCAACCAATAGCTTTATTCAAAGGCCTTATCTTTATGTCGGGGCTTGGTATGGTCTGCTCGGCGGTGTTGTTGCTTGGTTATTAACATTGGGTATGGTTACATGGTTACAATCTGGTGTGATGAGTTTAATGGGTTTATATCAATTACAGTTTGAAATCGCACTGCTCAATGTTGAGGAGGTTGTTATTTTAATTGGTATTGCAACGGGGCTCGCTTTTGTTGCTTCTTATATCTCTGTTAAACAATATTTGGTGAAAATAGAGCCAAAATAAGTGCAATAGACAGAGAAGTGTAAATATTTGTAGAAAAAGAGATCTTTAGTTGATCTCTTTTTTTTTGCCTGTAATATGTGAGCTACGTCACGGAAAATGATCGTTTAATCCTTTGTTTGAGAGAGCGTATGCATAAAGTTATTGATGTAAAGTTAACCTCTATTTTTTCCCCTGTTTGCCAAGCGCTTATTCATGAGACGCTACAAAACCAACTCGACGAATCAAAACAAGCGTTGTTAAATAACAGCACTGAGTTACTTATTATCCGTTTGGATAATACCGTTATTGGTTATGCACTTTTTGAGTTGCTAAATGGCGAAGAGCTGGTCTTAAATTCCATTCATTTCAGAAGTATTATTAAAGATCACACCTTAGGTGAGTATTGGTTCTCGCGCTTATTAAAACGTCATCTCAAAAACAGAAGCTACAATCAATTTTTGTTGGCCAGTTAAGGTTTTTATTGTTTTTTTTTTGAACTTTTATTATATAATGGTTGACTAAATATCACTATCTATCAGAAATTAAAAAGGGTGAAACATGAGTAGTACAATAAATTCAATGAGCTTAGTGCCTCAAGGAAGTATTGAAGCCTATGTTCAATCAGTCAATCATTTTCCTATGCTTAGTGCAGATGAGGAAAAAGAGTTAGCCACACGTCTATTTAATGATGGTGATTTAGACGCTGCTAAAAAACTGGTTATGTCACACCTACGTTTTGTGGCTTATGTTGCAAAAAGTTATGCTGGTTATGGTCTACCGGTTGCGGATTTAATCCAAGAGGGCAATGTTGGTCTGATGAAAGCGGTAAAACGTTTCGACCCCTCCGTTGGTGTACGCTTAGTCTCTTTTGCTGTGCATTGGATAAAAGCGGAAATTCATGAGTATGTTATTCGTAACTGGCGCATGGTAAAAATTGCAACCACTAAAGCACAACGTAAACTGTTCTTTAATCTACGCAAAGCGAAAAAACGCCTTGGTTGGTTTAGTCATGAAGAGGTGCAGAACGTAGCAACAAACCTTAATGTAACCACTAAAGATGTACTAGAGATGGAATCTCGTCTTAATGGCCAAGATCAATCTTTTGATCTTATCGGTGATGACGATGATGAAAGTAACTTTGCGCCAGTGCAATATCTTGAAGATAAAACCGCAGACGTTGCCACCCAGTTTGAAGCGGAAAGTGTGCAGCTTAATATGAAAAATAAACTCCATTCTGCCCTTTCAACGCTTGATGCACGAAGCCAAGATATTATTAGCTCCCGTTGGTTAACTGAGCCTAAATCAACACTGCATGATTTAGCTGCGCGATATAGTATCTCTGCTGAACGAGTACGACAGCTAGAAGCTAACGCGATTAAAAAATTGCAAAGCAATATGGACTTTGCATAACAATAAAAAGGTGAGTTTAACTCACCTTTTTTGATCCTCGTTTATTAAATAATATTTTGGTACTTCATGCTTAATATCGCAACGCTTGGCCCCAAAGAAACTTTTTCTGATTTAGCGACCCAGCAATATATCAATTCTCAAGCTAGCCTTTTTAATATTCAATATTTTAATTCCCTTTCAGAAACTTTTAAAGCGATTGGAAAACAGTGTGAATATGGTGTATTACCCATTGAAAATCTTTCTGAAGGTTATGTACAAGTTGTTTTAGACCACCTTTTGGATACTGACTTAATAGTGACTTCAGAGCTACTGCTTGATATTCAATTCTCTTTTGTGGGAGATTGTGAGCAACTTTCGCAGCTAACCGATCTGTATGTACAGTTTGTCGCGCACGGGCAATGCTCAGAGTTTATTGCCCAGCTAACAGGGGTAAAAGTTCATAATACCCAGAGTAATATTGAGTCGTTACTATTGGCAGAAAAACAGGGTAAAGGCGCGGGGGCGATTATTCCACAGCATGCGTTAGCGTTGGTGAATAACGATTACTTTATCAAAAAGAATGTCACCAATTACGAGAACAATCAGACCCGTTTTTTAGTACTCAGTAAACAGGCGCAATCCCGATTTACAGAGGGTAATTATAAAACCACATTGGTGGTGAGAAATGAAAATGATTGTCCCGGCGTATTGGGTAATATTGTGAATGCTTTCGCAGGTGAAAAGGTTAACTTAACCTCAATCATGTCTCGTCCAACCAAATCACAGTTTGGTAAATACCACTTTTTTATCGATATCGATGGTCATCAGCTTGATAAAAATGTCAGCGCTTCGCTTAAGCAAATAAAAGCACAATATCCTGTCACCGTGATTGGCTCTTATATTAAAGCGAGTTAATGCTACTGTGTTGGCTAATAATTAATCTATTTCTGCCTTCCGATTTTGCTTGATAAAGTGCTTCATCAGCGAGGCGTAGTAGCTCATTTTGAGGCATCTCTTGATGGATAATTGCCGTTGCGATGCCTGCAGAAAGCGTGATTCTTTGTAGAGGAGACTCCTTATGTATTATATTATGGTTAAAGAGATCTTCAATAACTGCTTGAATACGTTTATTTACATTACTGGAATGAACATCACTTAATA
This sequence comes from Psychromonas hadalis ATCC BAA-638, assembly GCF_000420245.1. Taxonomy (GTDB): domain Bacteria; phylum Pseudomonadota; class Gammaproteobacteria; order Enterobacterales; family Psychromonadaceae; genus Psychromonas; species Psychromonas hadalis. Next base: position 5,359 of record NZ_ATUO01000133.1, read on the forward strand.
AAATAACAAACTCCTCTCCCCCATAGCGTGCCACCAACTCGCCTGCTCGTCGGAAATGTTTTTTGATAATTGTGGCTATCTCTTTGAGACATGTATCACCTTGTAGGTGACCGTAGTGATCGTTATAAGCTTTAAAGTGGTCTACATCGAGCATAATGGCTGACAAGTTTTGTTGTTGGCGACAAGCCATCGCCCACCCTTTTTGATAGCTGTCATCAAAATGACGACGATTAGCAATACCTGTTAAACTGTCAATTAAAGAGAGTTGTGCGAGTTTATGATTGCTTTTTTCAAGTTCCCTGTTAGCGTTTGCCAGTTGCTCAGTGCGCTCTGAGACTAAATGCTCTAATCGATTATTAAGCTTATAGACTGATTCTTCTGCGCGTCTGCGTGAAATTATTTCTGCTAAATTGGCACTAAATAGGCTTAATAGATGTTTGTTATGGCTGGTTAATGGACGTTTATTTAATAGATTATCCAGCACTAAAAAACCGATTATTTGATCTTGATTACGTAATAACATGGCCGCATTCCAGCCATGACCGACTATTTTATTTTCATGATAAAGGGGGACTGCGGATTTAAAAGCTAATTGATGTGGTGAGTCGATAGCTAGCTCAAGCAGTGAGTTTTTAGGAAGAGGTCCCTGAAAGTGACTTTCATTAGTAAGCTTGCCATTAATGTCTGTACCAAAGGTGCCATGCATCGTTTTGCCATTATCATAACTTAGAAAAACAGCGACGCGGTCTAAATTTAGTTTTTTTCGGCTTATCTCAACGGCAACGCGACAGATATCAAGTTGGCTACGCTGAGATGATAACTGCACCATGCTATCGTGTAGCAACTTAATATTTTCCTCTTCTCGTTTTTGTATAATCGCACTACTTAGCATACGGCTATAGAGCATTAATAATTCCTGTTCGTGATTCTTTAACGCACGATGTCTTAACAGATTATCAATTGCCACCCAACCAATTAAGTTGTCACCGTCACGCAGAATAACCATCGCGTTCCAACCAATTCCCACTACCTTACCTGCGCTATAAAGTGCAGTATTCTCGACCACTTCGAGTAGTTTGTCCGTGTGTAAGACTGCGTGTTGCATACGTGGCGATAATACCTCCATATCGTATACAAATGCCGATTCATCAGTGGTATTACCTGATTCATCGGTACCATAAGTCGGGTTCATGGTGTGCTGAATCGCATCCGCTAAAATCAAGCAACTGCGATCAAAGTGAAGTACCTCACGTAATGTTTCAACGGCAATTTTATAGAGGGTGTCTAAGTTAGGGCTTGCCATTAAATCGAGTGTCATTTTATGCAGTTGTAATACTTTAGATGAGAACGCCTGTTGTAATTCGATATCCTGAAGATACAGCGCTTCCTGCTTATCGCGTTTTAATAGGTTTATTTTGTGCTGTTGGTTTAATCGAAATTTTTGTAATAGATAGAAAAATTGCATCATCATTGAGGCAAGTAGCGGTTCAGTTTTCCATAAATGTATCGCTTCTATTTGGGGGGATTGAATGAAAATAAAAATGCCCTGCTGATTGAACATCTGTAATTTTATGCAGTACCAATTTTCAAACTGTCCATAATCGTTGCTGATTTCCATGTGTGTAATTGGTAGATGAGCAGATAAGCTCTCTTTTTGGCCTGCGAGCTCCCATAACTTATGATTGCTAATATGGCTATCTAATTTAGTGGGGGAGAGCTCCAAATGACGAATTGGCTGGCCTGATTTGTGTTGAGCTAAACAGTGCAGTTCATCCGCTTCAATGCAAAAAATAATCTCTTTAGGTTGCAACGTCAGTGATAAAAAGTGTGACGCATTTTTAATTAAAATTTTTGCGTCCTGACATGCTAAGAAGCTTTTTTGTGTAACGAATAGCTGATCTAAAATAAACTGGCTCATCTCTTTTGTTGCTTTTTTTTACAAATAATTGATAAAGGTAGCATGAATAGAGTTAGCTGTAATTTGTATATGCTTAAACTTTGACCTGTATTGTTTTTAAACGGGTAGATCAGAGGTACCCGTGATACTTCGAGATGCAAAGTTTGCAAGGCAAGTGGTGCCGAGATACTCGGCTACCTCGTCATTCTAAGTCGATCATTTATCTTTTAATTAAATAAACACCTGCTTCTGTATGGTGGGTATAAGGAAATTGATCAAACAGCGCAAAACGCTCAACACGATGTGTTTCATTAAACACCTGCATATTTGCCTCTAATGTTTCTGGGTTACAGCTAATGTACATAATATTGTCATAAGTCTGCACCATTTTCACCGTTTCATCATCCAGTCCTGAGCGGGGGGGGTCAACGAAAATGGTATTACATTGGTAATCATCAAGGTTTATCCCCTCTAAGCGGTAAAAAGTACGCTCTTTATTGATTGCTTGGGTAAATTCTTCGGCAGACATACGGATAATCGTAAGGTTCTCAATGTTATTTTTAGCGATATTATATTGCGCTGAATGCACTGAGGGTTTGGCTATTTCAGTGGCTAATACTTTGTCGAAATTTTTAGCCAATGCGATAGAGAAGTTACCATTACCACAATAAAGCTCAAGCAGGTCGCCTTGACTATCACGAGTACAATCAATTGCCCATTCTAACATCTTGATAGAAACCGCTGTATTGGGTTGAGTAAAGCTATTTTCAACCTGTTGGTAGATAAGTGTTTGCCCATCAACCTGTAAAGACTCAACGACATAGTCTTTATCGACAAGGAATTTCTGTTTTTTAGCACGACCAATAAAGTTGATATCAAACTGTGTTGCAAGAGTGGCTTTTAACTTGTTTACCTCCTCCATCCATCGATCATCAAGCTGGCGATGATAAAGCAGGGTCACTAAAATTTGACCGCTTAATGTTGAGATAAAATCGATTTGAAACAGCTTAAAGCGCAACGTCTTATTTACTTTAATCAGTTCAATAAGTGGCTGCATTAATTGATTGATTAACTCACTGGCGGGGGGGAATTGATCCACGCGAATTTTTTGTTTGGTTGCTTGATCAAACATAATGTAATAAAGGTCGTCACCATCATGCCAAACACGAAACTCACTGCGCATACGGTAATTTTGTTTTGGTGAGGAAAATACCTCTAATGCTGGCAGGTTAAAGGTTGCAAATTGTTGGCTAAATTGTATTTTTTTAGCCTCTAACTGTGTTTCATAATTATCTGGATCAACAAATTGCATGGTTATTTTAACCTTTGGGTAAGTGTTTTAATGGCGAGATTTTAAAGTATTTAGTCTCAGTTACCAACACTATTTCTCTATTCACTCATGAAAGGTTAAAATAGTGTAAATGAGCAATAAATTAAGGTCGGTAATGCCAGTAAAACAACTTTTAATTTTTGATTCTGGAGTCGGTGGGTTATCCATTTTCCAAGAAGTGATCAAACAGTCATCTAATGTGAACTGTTATTACCTTTCTGATAACGCCTATTTCCCCTATGGCGAACTAGATGAAAACCAGTTAATTGAACGTTTAATCATGTTATTAACTGAGTTTGTTAAAAAACACCCTGTGGATATTATTATTATTGCTTGTAACTCTGCGAGTACCGTTGCTTTAACATCATTACGTGCCTCTTTTTCAATGCCCGTTGTGGGGGTTGTACCAGCAATAAAACCTGCTAGTTTAAAAACAAAAAATGGTGTTATCGGTTTAGTGGCAACCCCTGCAACCATTCATCGTGATTATACCAAACAGTTAGTTAAGCAGTTTGCTGCAGATAAAAGTGTGTTAAATATTGGTTCTACCGCATTGGTGAAATTAGCGGAAGATAAATTGCAAGGTAAAACTGTAGATAAACAAAAATTGAAAGCCATTTTTCAACCTTGGTTAAGCAGGGAAATTCGGCCAGATACCTTAGTATTAGGTTGTACCCATTTCCCACTGTTAAAAAAGGAGATCAGTGATTGCTTTGAAAATAGGGTCGCACTGGTGGATTCAGGTGAAGCGATTGCAAAACGAGTGGCGTTATTACTAAAAGATGAAAAGTTAGAAAGTGATAAAGTACAATACCCAGTCAGTTATGATGCCTTTTATACCTTGCGGGATGAAGAACAGTGTTTGCTTGAGCGTGCTTTTATTAATATGAGCTTTGACTCTTTTTCTCTTTTTTCGATAAAAAAATAGGTGCCTAAGGATCGGCTTCAAAATTACTTGCGCTTTTGTTTTCAAAATAACCAGTCATTT
>NZ_ATUO01000134.1 GCF_000420245.1 Psychromonas hadalis ATCC BAA-638
GTCTGAGGTTATAAAAACATAACTATTTTAATTGGTCTTGAATGTTTGTGATTTTGAGGGATGTTGTTTGTTTGGTGTTTTTGCAGGGTATTTGAAATGGGTTGCGAGAGCAGAATTTGAATCGATGACCTTCGTGTTATGAGGCTCAAATTCTTAAACCACAACAACTAATACCATTCCGCTTAATATAATGATCAGGTTTTACGCAGGGTAAATGACTAAGGTCAAGGCGCATGATTGAGTAATAGCCGGCTATTGCGATTGAATGCAACGCAGATATTAGTCATTTAAACCAGTACTTAGGCGGATTGGTATTACATTCAAATTAACAAAATTTTCCTCACCGTCCCCCAAATTATCACGCCGTTCATCCCACTCCCATACGTCACCAGCTTGTTGTTCGAATTCATTATCATCTAAGCTATCTAGGTAAAATAGCATGGTAAAATAACTTGTTTTATCATTTTCAACAGACTCAATGGCAACACCAATTCCGGTGGTTTTATCACTTTTTTCAATCTCTTTGTCCAGTGGCAGTAACTCTAATTCAATAAACAGGTTGCCACTTACAATAATGCATAAAATGTAAGCTAGCCTCGATATTAGCGTTATTAATTGGCGAATTATTGCATAGTTGATGAAATAGTTGTTAAGTAGACAGTATCAGACAGCTAATACCAATAGAGAGAATAATGAATTTCCATACTCAGGATGTAATAAATGCAGACAACAGCAAAGCATTACGCTTTCCTTGGAATAAATGTTCTATCGAAATAATCGATGTAGAAAGCCAACAAATATTGCATCAGAGAACTGAAGTAGGGCAATACCATACCTGTGGCATGTTTACTGAAAATGAAAATATTGTTATTTATTTTTCGTTCGATAAAAACTGGTTCATTCCACCACTCATCAACATATGGGATCTAAAAAGTAATACCGTTGAACAAATCTGTACATTTCATCACTTTCAAGCTTCCGTTTTAACGTTTACATTTCACAACGCAACGAAACGTCTTGTATTAGGCGATTTTGATGGCTATATCAGTGCTTTTAGCATGCAAACGCATAAAGAAATATGGCACCATGAAACCCCAAAGCACAATGATATTCTCTCATTATCTTTTTCAATATGCGGAGAAAAAGTTGCAGCGTTACAAAAGGATAACTTGACCGTTTATGATTTTACAACGGGTAATAAACTACTTAGTACCCCCTTAATGGATGAATATTCAACTTGCCAGTTCCAAGAAGAGGATCTTTTTATTCATCTCACCCACCCCGGAAAAACAACGATAAAGATCAATTGTAAAACAATCTATCGTTAGATATCACTGATTAGCTCAGTGATAAATGAGGCCGGATTAAATCATGTACATAATCTAATTCATCGGAGAGCTGATACATATCATCAATTATCCCACCAGCAGAATGAGGAAGGCCCCCACCAAAGCCAATTCCCGTATCATTTAATACCCGTACTATTAGCTTATTTACATCATTTTTAGGGCATTCTGAACGCAATGAAATATACGTTTTACCGTTATGCCTTGCACTGAGTATCGCAACATCAATTTCATCGACACTCAGTAAGAAGTCCCCTAATACGCCTAACATGGTACGAGAGCAATCATCAGGCAATACGGCAAAGGCACTGTTTTTTTCTTTTATCATGGTTGTCAGCATCGCATCGAAATACTTTAATTCTTGAAGTTCAATTTTATTTCTGAAAATGCGCTTAACCATTGGCATATCCGCTTGTGATTGAAGTTGAAGCAACGCCTTTGCATCCGCTACACTCACTTTTTTAGTAAAGTGATCGGTACCAAAAGTTAAACCCACTAACAGCGCAGTTGCAATTTTTGGGGAAATATCAATGCCACAATAGTTATAATACTCAACGATCATTGAAGCGGTTGCACCATATTCAGGCCTGATATCTGCATACCAAACAAAACCAGGAGCCTTGACCTTATGATGATCAATAACAGCCACTTCTAAACCAGGGAAGTCGATAACATTAGGCTCGCCAATACAGCCTCCTACAACAATAATTTTATCATTTGGCGTCAAATTTAATTTCTCTGGTGTAATCGTCGGAATATTAAGCCAGTCGATAAGGTTACGTAGTGTCACTCTCTTGATATACCCTCGATAGGAGATAAATGGCTTAAAACCTTTCTTTTTTAATAAACAAGCAAAAGCAAAAGCGGAAGCTAATGCATCATGACTGGGAAAATCATGTGCTTGTACTATCACTCTTTCTACCCCTTTAAGGCGCTCTAAAAACGCGTCAAACTGCGAATAATCCATGAAAAATGGTCCTTTTAGTTAACTTAAATTATTACTTCACAAATAACAATACACTGCTAGCAACCGAATACAGCAGTAGCACACACGTGAGTGAGGTGAAGGGTTTTCTCGTGATTAATTTTTTAAATTGATAAATTGGATGAGTTGAGTATTCGTCAATAGGAAAGCCTTGCTGATATTGTTGTATTTTTAAACGCAATTGATTTGCATCTTGAAAACGATTTTCAGGCGCGCTTGCCAGTGCTTTATTTAACAATGCATTTAACTCTTTATCTTTGATATATGAGCGACTTGTTTGACTAGGAGGCTTATCCGTTAATAGATAACACATAATTGCACCTAAAGAATAAACATCCGACATCGCTTCGTAAGGATATCCCGCGATTTGCTCAGGTGCACTCCAGTTTTTTGAAAACGCTTTAACGGTATTTTTATTGTCGTGCATTTCAACCGATTTAAACTTTTGGGCTAAACCAAGGTCGATCAAAACCAAATGTTCTTGGTCATTGATAATGATGTTTTGTGGTTTTAAATCACCATGATAAATCTGTAGTTCATGTAAATAACAAACGGCATTTAATAGCTGAATAAAAACATTAAATTTTTGCTTATTAGTCGGTTTGTTAAGTGCTAACCAAATATCTAACGACTGTCCATCAATATAATCCATGACAATACAAGCATGATCCAATACTTCAGATACCCCATACAGGCTACAAATATTGGGGTGATCTAATAACATTAAGCTTGATGCTTCATTAAAGAACATCACTTTTTGTTGTTCACTGTTTAACTTGTCACTACGCAGGATTTTAATGGCTGCTTTATGGCTTTGATTTTGAGTATGGTTAGAGCAAAAAATATCTTGCTCTGCATGGTAAACAAGCCCCATCCCCCCCGACTCAGAAAGTAGGCTTTTAATAGTAAAACCCATTACCTCTTGACCAATAAAGGAGTGCTTAGAGGCCGCTGTCGATGTGGATATCTGCTCTGATAAAAACTCAGTAGTAGAGATGGTGATGTCATCAACCTTTAACATTTTTTCTAGCTCATTAGCTTTTATTAAGTCTATTTTTTTTAATTTAGACAAGTGAGCCTGTTGCTCTGAATAGCCTAATTCAGATAACTCATTATATAAAGAAACGATATCTATCATTCGGTTAACTTACTTCTCAACCAAACTAGCGCAAACTTCAAATCGTTATCAACGGTTCTTGGTGAAAGCGATAACATATCGGCAATTTGTTGATGCGAAACCATCGCAAAATATTTTAACTCAAAGACTTCCGACTGCCTTGAGTGATTTTCCTGAAGAAGCTCTAATGTATTTAATAGATCAACATTCTGATCCCAATTTGGCTGATAACCAATAACTTGTGTTATCTCCGACTGTAAAAAATCGCGTTTTAATTGCTGCTTATTAACGAATGACTGATGTGGTTTTCCAAATAACAGATGCCACACTGAAACGCGTACATAATCAGAAAATTCTTGTCGACTTTCAAAGGGTTGTTCATCATTACGCCAACGATGTAGCTTAACAATACATTCATTAGATAATTCAGTAACAGAAGCATCATGCAGAATTGTTTCATTTGGGCTTTGCTGCTGTAGATATTTTCCAACAATCGCGCGGATATCTTGGTAAGCATATTCAAGAAATTCAGTACTCTTACTTTTATCTCTATTCTGCCAACCGATGAGCAGTTCCGTTGCATTATCTACGTTTTTAATTGACATAGCACTGACCTTTTCCATTTGTCTTTTAAGAGAGTAAAATCACTTTATACAAAACCATTTTACCGACTAATCATAAAGAGTCGTAGAGATTAGTTTAATGCAGTTAAATTAATTATCGTGAGCTCACAGGTTGAAGAAAAAGTATCAATCCAATAACGATTATTTATCTTGGTAATTGCTTGTACCGGTGAATGCCCATGCACCACACAATCAATCGAGTCAATTGCTAAGCAGTCCTTGTTATCTTGTAAAGGACGACTCCATAAGGTTTCCCAAATATCATGCTTTGATAAGATACCCGTTTGTACTTTTTGCCAATTAGTAATGGCAGACGCGTGGGTGATACCCACTTTTTTATCTTTAACAGTAATCGTTCGGCTAAGTGGCATGCAGATTTCAATCAAGGTTTTCCAGCGTATTAACAGGTCAAATTGGTGCAGATTCTCTGTTAACCATTGACCCTTATTTTCTTTTAACAGATCCCAATACTTAGGTGATGAAAAGCCAAGTAAAAACAACTGTTCATGATTGCCCAAAACGGGATAAAACCACTTTTTTGTTAATAGATTTAAACAGCCAATTGTATTAGCCCCCCTACTGATTAGATCCCCCGTGCAAAATAAGCGATCTATTTGATAATCAAAGTTAAGGGCTGAAAGTTGCTGATACAGTTGTTCAACCTCACCATGGAGATCACCCACAACAAAATCGCTTCCCATTTCATTAGCATCATTATAAATGTGCTGCTTACGTGGTTTAAATTGCATAAAAACTCCAGACCCCCCCAAAAAAACAGCCATTTTTGCATGATTGCGCTAGCCATTATTTTTGTATTAATTTCCTCCATAACTCACTGTTAGTATCATAACCTGGTTTCACTGTCGCAATAATAACCACTATGAAACTAACCATAAATAAGTACAGACCAGCACCTAATACCTCAGTCGCCAAACGAATAAGATCTTGGCTTCCAGGTTTTCCAAGCATCTGTAACGCATCTGTTATTTGCTGAAAAACACTGAAACTGATGACAACGACTAATAATATAACCAGGCTTCGAGAAAGTGATTTTTTAGCACCAAACAAATGGCGACAGAGTGCTATCACAGTAAGCACATAAAACCATACGGGTGTCACTTTACTTAAAGGTATCGAGTTGCCCGTAAAACGAGCAAGAGGTAAAAAGGTACTCAGCAGCAGTGCAGCTAAACTAAATACCGCAAACAAGTTCATCAGTTTTAAATCTGAAATCTCAATAGCAGATGCTTTTTCTTTGGCCTCATCTAGTTTTGTTTTTACGTGGTCGAATAACTGAGACTGTTGTAATTCGATCGATAAGTTACCTGCTCTATTTTTAGCTTCATTCGCTAGTTTTATCGCTTTATCTTTAAACATCATGTTGGTATTCCTTTTGTAAGTCGAAGTTGGTTATGACAAAAAAAACGTTTCTCGTATCTCTTTTGTCATTGTTGCTAGGGTTAGTTTGCTCGCTTTTGCAGTTAGAATCAGGTGACGTTATAAAAATAAAATTACGCAAAATATTGGGAATATCGGGTATTTTAAAATGAATTTAGGGATAAAAAGGGAGCGAGGGGCGAGTTTGCTTTCGTTTTCTTTACTCGTTAAAGAAGATGAAGTTGCCGAGAGGCGACATTACAGCCTGAAAGTTAAAATTCCGGCTAGATGAGCTTGACCAAGGGCAATCAAAACAGCCCCATAAAGATATAAAAATGGCTAAGTAATATTAGCTGTGTCTAACTCACAATGAGGCTAGTGTGCTGCCTTTGTAAGGTAAAAAGGTGCCAAAAATGACTCATTTCCCTCTAATAGAGTGGCCAGAATCACTGTGCTACTGCACCCGTTTAAAGTATAAAACGGGTGTTTCAAGACACAAATCCGGAAGTTGATAACAAATAATGGGTCTCGATTGGCTTAAGTGTTAGAGCTAGTCAGGTAGAAGCTATAAAATAGGCCCATTCATATTTAATTGCCCAAGAATAGTAGTAAGATAATATCCTTCATTTAAAACTAAGTGGTTACCATGATAGTTGATCTAAATAGCCGTTACGGCTTAAATCCTGCGCATAGTGAAGTAGTAAATGCGTGCAAAATTATTGAGCCCTGCGATGCGTTAGATATGGGTTGTTCAAATGGGCGTAATGCTCTGTACCTAGGCCAGCTCGGATTTAATATTACCGCCATAGATACTAATCCCAGTGCCATTGATACGCTGAAAAACATTATTACTGAAGAGAGAATGAATAATATTAAGGCTCACGTGTATGACATTAATAATGCCAACCTTGTTGAGAATTATGGTTTTATTGCCTGTACCGTAACCTTAATGTTTCTCGACCCAGATAACGTTGATGATGTTATTAGTGATATGCATAAACGTACTTTGGCTGGCGGTTATAACCTGATTGTTTGCGCAATGAGCACCGAAGAACACCCCTGTCCAGTTCGTTTCCCTTTTACCCTGAAAGCGGGACAGTTGCGTGAGGCTTATAAGGGTTGGGAACTGATAAAGTACAATGAAGATGTTGGTACTATGCACAATGGCGCGAAATTACAGTTTGCGACCATATTGGCGAGAAAACCTAACTAAAAAAATAAGGCATGTATTGTTATTGCTTGTTGTGTAGATAAATCGGTACTGTGTTGCGCGACGAGTATCGAAGTTAATTTAGTTATTCAACTTTAGTTTCTAAGGTGAAAAGGGGCACATTGCGCTTTAGAATGTTTGCTCTATTATCGGTTGGAATATCCAATTTATGCTAATTATCTCTCAATAGAGAGTAATAGCAAAGGGCAAAATCTGCCCCCAGAAACTTGTTATTTGTTCTCATATTAGTGTTGAACCTTTCATTTAGCAGCTTTATAGGCATCACTCTGCACGAAATGTGGCAATACAACACCTATCTTATATAAATTATATCAGTACGATATCTATTAAATATCACACACTCAACACCTTGCATAACAACTTGGTAAATGCTTGATTTGAGATAAGTGTTAAGGTGATAGCTATCCCATTTTAAATGCACAGACTAATTTCATAAGTTATAGAGTAAATTCAAACAGCTGAAAATATGTCCAACACAGTGGCACCTATCTCTGTGAAAATTTACTAAATCTAATATCTTTTGGAATGCATGGGATCTCGTTGCGCACAGAAAGTACCGGATATGGACCGCAAGAGAATATTTGTAATACATAAAATGGGGACAAATTTGAGTTTATACTTTAAGATGCTTTTACTCTAACCTTTTGATTATTATAGAAACAAAAAAGATAGCCAGCGTAAAGGCAAGTTTTGTATATGTCGTATGGTGTCGCTAAACAGACTTACCATCACTTGTTTCGAAATCGGACTTATTTTCCAAATTCAGATTATTAATACTGTACCACTACAGATCAACCATGAGGTTTTAAGTGCCGACCTGCACGATATTACTTTCTGCTTCCGCTTGATAACGGGCAAATAACGAGGCTAATGACTCACCCTGTTCAGTGATATTTTTCTGTGCGAGAAAATCCGCATTATAAAGCTTAGCATTTGAGCGTTCTGCGAGGTCGCAGCAAAAGGTCACGATGGTTTTACCTTTACCCATTTTGGCGGCTACGTATAATGCACCAGCAACATTCAGTGCCGAGCTACTGCCCAGCGCAATACCATCAAGCTCCCTAATGTGACGGGAAATGGTCACTAGATCTTGATCCGGTAAGGTAATCGCTTTGTCTATTTTTGCCTGACGAAAGTTAGCAACGCTACGCATTATGCCGATACCTTCGGTAAATGAATTACCCGTCGAGGCATATTTCCCCTCTTTTAAGTAGGCATAAATACCCGAACCATCAGGGTCCACTAACCACGTTTGTAGGTTTTTATTTTTTTCCGATAAATAACGAGAATTACCAGCAATGGTGCCCGCGGTGCCTGCAACTGAAACCAGCGCGTCAATCTTGCCTTGAGTTTGTTGCCAAATCTCGGGGCCTGTATTTTCATAGTGGGCTTTGCTATTACTGGTATTTTCAAACTGATCTGCCCACCAATAATTAGCATTAGCTTCACCCAAGCGTTTTGCCGTATGGTAGAAATGATCGGGATTAGCAAAGGGGCAGGCATTAACTAACCTTAACTCTGCGTCGTATAAACTAATCATCTGTTCTTTTTCGACCGCTTGTCCCTTAGGCATTACCACCAGCATTTTATAACCCAACGCCTTAGCCACCAGTGCTAGCCCTATGCCAGTATTACCCGCAGTGCCTTCCACTATGGTCATACCCGGTTTGAGTTTACCACTGCTAATAGCATCTTGAACCAGCTGTAATGCGGCTCTGTCTTTAATTGAACCACCCGGATTTTGTTGTTCACATTTTAATAAAATTTCACAGCCGGTTAGGTTTGACAGGCTATTGATACGTAGTAGATCGGTATTACCGATAAGCTCGATGATATTGTTAGTGATCGCAGGTGCTGTCATTGAATCAGTCCTTTAAAAAGAGAAACCTATCAAAGATTAGGTGTTGCCCGTTTTAAGTCAAGGTCTGACGGGTTCAATCCAGGCATCCTCGCAGCCTCCCAATTTGCATCTTCAAGGTGTTTGGGTATAGACTGCCAGCACCTAAAAAGGAGAGACCACAAATGGCAAAACAGAAAAAAATGGCAAAAGCACCCAAGCAAAGCCAGCAACAACTACAAAAACAGACAGACCTTGCACGCGGTACGATCAATCACTCTGCACTTGGTGCGCTAGTATGTATTGTCAACTTATCGAGCTGAGCCGAATAAATTCTACCAAACACACCTTAATCTAAATTTTGGGCGCAACTAACCCTATTCCATTCTATAAATGAACGATCACGGAAAAGGCGATAATGTTTTGCTTGCATTAAATGGCGACCAGGTCGAAATAAGTTATTCACTACCCCATGGCAACTCAAAAATCGCTGTGCTTGCCCTTGAGATTTGAACCTCCGCATTTGTCTTTCTTGTTGCCGAGTGGGCTGATGTGATAATTCACATCCATTGTTTTCATACTGAACTGTTGAGTGCTCAGTACTTGGTATTAATTCTTTTATTGCTGCAGAGTAACTTGCTAATTTATCTGTCACAATCTTCAACGGCATCACTCCCTGCCCTTTTAATAACCGTTTAAAGAAACGCATGGCAGCTCCTTTATCCTTACGCTTTTGCACTAAAATATCGATCTCATCACCGTCTTGATCTACCGCTCGCCACAGGTAATGTAATACGCCATTTATTTTGATAAAAACCTCATCCAAATACCAAGTATCACCAAGCTGACTGCGGTTCTTTTTTATTTGGTTGCAGTAAATTGAGCCATATTTTTTACACCACTGACGAATCGTTTCATAACTGACAACGACACATCTAGCTGCAAGCAACTCTTCGATATCACGAAAGCTGAGCGTAAAACGATGATAAAGCCAAACTG